>CAYTFM010000056.1:22237-33912 GCA_964436735.1 uncultured Victivallales bacterium
CAGGTGACGAGATCGAACTGCCTGAAGCCCTTGGTGATCCACATGCGCAGATTGTCGCGCAGGACGGCCACCCCGCGGTGAGGACAGTGGATCGCCTGCCAGGCGCGGTTGGAACTGTCGTAGCCGGGCCAGATGCCGGGCATGAAGACGTATCGGTTCCCGAGCGGTTTCAAACGCTCCACGATCTTGGCCGCGATGCTTTCATTGGTGTCACAGGGGCCCCAGGTGTCGCAGCCGTCCCACTTGGTCTCGGCGAGGTGTTTGAGGGGGCCGGGTTCGGGCGTGGTGAAGGTCGGCCAGGGGGCGTACTTGAGCTCCGTCCGGTCGAGCAGCAGTTTGTCGGCCGGCTTCACCTGGTAGTGGCCGTCGCACGGCATGAACAGCACCTCGGCGCCTTTCTCCTTTATCATCTCCTTGGCCGTGGTGATTTTGTCGTCCGTGTCGCTTTCGACCCATGAGACGCCGTAGAAGAAATGGACTTGTTTGCCGTTTATGCGGAAGACGTGCGGATCGTCCTTGTGCTCGACGGCGAACTTCGCCATCTGGTCGACCGCTTTGTCGAAGTCCTTGCCCTGGTCGCACCATGCGGGAGCGACATAGAACAGCTGGCCGGTCTTCTTGAAGACGTTGCGGGCGGCCTCGTAGACCTTGGGGTCGGGGTAGGTGAGCATTTGGAAGCCGTTGACGCCGGCGTCCAAGGCGTAGCGGAGGTGCTGCTCGTACGACTCCACGGGACGGTCGACCGTGACGAACGGATGGCAGTCGGTGCCGCCGTGGACATGGCCGTTGGCGTCGAGCTGCGAGGTGCCCACCTGTGGCATGAAATGCGACCAGAAGATGACCGGGAGTCCGTCGTGCCCCGGCGCGGGTGGATAGGGCGACGTGGCGGGTTCGGCGGCGAACGCCGCGGCGGCCGAGAGCGAGGCGATCATGAGGGCGGTTTTTCCGAGCATGGGGCTATCTCCTTATGTCATAACCTTTAATGTTCTATGCCTACAGCGTTTGATACGTGTCAACGTGTCATCGCTTCGCTTGTGTCAAAGTGTCAAAGATTGAAGCCAAGCTTTGACACGCTGATACTTTGATACGTTGACACTTGGGTTGTGGGCTTGCCCGCCTTATATATTGTAGGTCGCAGCTCAGGTTGGGTGGGCTCGGGGTTCAGGGTTCAGGAAATCAGCAGGAGAGGAACCATAATTCTCCTCTCCGTCCGAGAATGTGAGTGAGCCATCGATAGGCGCAAACCTCCTCGAAGTTACTGCGTTGTTCAGATTTTCCTCCTGAACCCCGAACCCTGCCCCCCTTTTGTTTCTGTCATTCATTTTCCCGCCCAGAACGGATCTGTCGAGCTGGTGGGCAGGGGGCCACTGCAGTCCTCCACGTGTAGGTCGGCGAACAGCGTGTTGGCCTTCACGCGGTGGCGGAAATGGTGGTTGCTCCAGCCGGGGCCGGTGTAGAACTGCTCGGCGGCGTTGACGTTCGCCCCCTCGTAGTAGACCTCGGTGGTCAGCATGGTCTGCGAGGTGGTCTGTATCTCGCGGAGGCGGTGATACGGTTTGCCCAATCCTCCGTGGTAGAACCACTTCTCGCTCATGCCATAGTTGCCGTTGTGCTTCATCGCCTTGTACATGGGGCAGCGGGTGATCCAATCGTCGGCGTTCTGTTGGGCGCCTGTCATGCCCACTTTCCTGCCGGTGTACGCCATCGCGGTGCCTTGGAACCACCACCAGCCGCCCTCGTAGCTCGGCGGCAGGAAGCCGTCGTAGTCCTCGCTGTAGTAGAGGAAGCAGGAGCCGATCGTCTTCATGTTGTTGGCGCATTTTATTTTCTTCGCCGCGTCCTGGGCCGACTTCAATGCCGGCAGCAGCAGTGCGGCGAGGATTGCGATGATCGCTATGACGACCAGAAGTTCTATGAGTGTGAATAGCTTGGTTTTCACAGGACACTCCTCTCTTTTTCGAACATGGGGGTGATCTTTAGCGGGCTGGACGCCTTCTCTCCTCGGTTGATGGCGTCGATGGCGCTCGTTGCCTTGCGGAGCATTTCTTTGGTGTCGAATCCGATCAGTTCGATGGGGATCGGACGCTGGGGCGGCTCGGTCCAATTACAGTGCGATATGATCTTGAACTCGTCCGGGACGGAGACGCCGGAGGCGATGACCCCCCGTAGCGCATACTCGGTCACGTTGTCGTCGGCGATGAACAGGCCGTCGGGGCGGTTCCGTTTTTCAGCCGCAAGCATCAGCTTCACAATATGCTCCGCGATCTCCACGTTCTCCATCGTGATGCGCCATTCGGAGCGGGACTCGAGCCCGAGTGTGCCGAGGTGACGCTCGGCGCGGGCGAGGAAGGGCGTCTCCTTGGCATAGGCGAGGACGGCGATCCGTCGGGCTCCGCGGGACTTGAGCCACTCCAGCGCGCGGCGCGTCAGCGCCTCGGCGTCCATGCGCATGTGAATGCCGTCGACGCGCGAGCCGGGCGTCAGGTACACTTTGGGTACGGCGGCGTCGAAGAGATCTTGCGCGGGGCAGCCGACGGGGTCGAACGCCACGAACATCCCGGCGATCCGTCGGACCGCGAGATCGCCGCGCAGGGTGCGGGCCTCCTCCTCGCGGTAGAGTTCGCCGTTCAGGCGCCTCAGGATGGGGAACTCGCGTTCTTCCGCCTCGGCGATCTCCTCGGCGTCCCGCACAAGGCAGGCGGCGAAGCGGTTCGACCGTTCCGGTTTCGCGAGCAGCAAAGCTATTCTGCTCAGATGGGGAGGATGCTGCGAGACATAGACCCCTTGCCGCTCCACACCTTTGAGAAATCCCTCCGCCTTCAGACGGGCCACCGCCCGGTGCAGCGTCACCCTACTCACCGGAAAGATCCGCTCAAGCTCGACGAAGGAGGGAATGCGGTCGCCGCGCACCCACGTTCCCGCGACGATCCGTCCGCGGAAGTCGGCGGCGACTGACAGCTCTTTCGGCGATGGCTTCATGAGATACGTCTGGTTGTGTTATGGTTGTCGCTGTTATGACATTAAGATTGTTTAAATGATAACAGATGTGGCGTGTCTTGTCAAGAGATGAATGCGGGAATCTCTCTCCTTCACGGGGGACGGCGTGGGCGACGCAGGCATCAGACGGCATTTTTTTCGGTAAAATATTCCTTAGTCCATCTTGCGGGAAAGCTTTCATCGCAATATAATGCCATTAATGAGATTATTTAAGCGTTGTCATGCGGGGTGAGTCGTGAACCGGTTCGAGGCCCAGCCACAGACGCGGAAGGCGTGTCAGTCCATCCTGCGCCATATTCGGCGGTGTCGGTTAGGCG
Organism: uncultured Victivallales bacterium; assembly: GCA_964436735.1. Classification (GTDB taxonomy): domain Bacteria; phylum Verrucomicrobiota; class Lentisphaeria; order Victivallales; family GWF2-38-69; genus CAYTFM01. Next base: position 25,552 of record CAYTFM010000056.1, read on the forward strand.
TGGGGGATCGGCTGCCGGCGCAGGACGAGTTGAGCGCTGAGCTCGGGGTTTGCTTCAACACGCTGGTCGCCGCGATGAAGACGCTGGTGGCGGCGGGATTCGTGGAGCGCAAGACGCGGACCGGCACGGTGATCAAAAGCCTTGCTCCCAAGAAGAGCGATTTGGGTATATGGCGTATTGGGCTTGCTGTCTTCCACGAGGGGGAGGGCGAGTTCGTCCTAATGCTGCAGCATCATCTGCGGCGGCAGCTTGCCACGGCGAGTTGTCTTGATCAGACGTATTTCTTCGAAGAGGCTGTCGCTCAGGCACAAGTCGTCGATCGTCATCTTGCCGATTTCCCGGGTCTTGAGGATGACATCAATGACGGCAAGCTGGACGCGGTCATCACGCCGACGCGGTTGTGGAGCGACCGGATTCCCGTTTGCTCGGTTCCCGGGCATGATCGGACCCGGGCGGGGATCATCTTTGATCATAAACGCTGGATCGAGGATGTGTTTGACGAGTTTTTCCGCGGAGGACTCCGCAGGATAGCGTTTGTTCACCAGTCGCCGCCGCCCAACGATTTCATGACGCCGTGGCTGGCCTACGAAAACTACGCCCGCAAGAATGGCGTGTCACCTGACTTCGTGACGAACGTCAAGGGATTCGACGGCGGCATCCGCGCTTGCGACGAACTGCTCGCCCGTTCCGCCGCGGCGCGTCCCGAGGCCTTGATCATCACCAACGACCATGTCGCGCAGGGGATCGCCTGCCGGTTGCGGTTGGGTGCGGGTGATTATCAACCGCTGATCGCCGCGCAGACGAGCCGCCAGGCCCCGTTGGATTTTCCGTATCCCGTGATCCGGTACGAGCTTGACATCGAGTCGCTGGCGCGGCAGGCCGTCGCCTACGTCCTTGATTGGCTGTTGGAGCCGGAGGCGGAACGGCGCGTCGAGTTGTTCCCACTTGTGAAACGGAGATGATCAACAAGAAGGAGTACGCCAATGCTCGTCACATTATCTTCGATACGGCGGAGCCGGATCATTAATAATTCAATCAAGGTGGAGGCGGCCGCCTTCACCTTGATTGAATTATTAGTGGTGATCGCCATCATCGCGATTCTCGCCGCTTTGCTCCTGCCGGCGCTCAGGAACGCCAGGGAGCTTGGCAAGAGGACAGTGTGCGGCAACAACCTGCATCAGTTGGGCAATGCGCTGATCAGCTACACCATCGACTACAACGACTATCTGCCGAACAGCATGGTCGGCAACGACTGGCGCCTCGACCTTGTACCGTACGTGTGCCCCTCGATGAGCACCGCCGCGTTCAATGCGATCGCCTATGAGTTCAAGGGAACCGCGTTCAACTGCCCCTCCGTGATCGGCGATCCGGCGCCCCAACGCTGCAGCGCGATGAACACGCGGCTGAATGATCTCAATGGGACGACCTTCGACAAGATCTCGAGCGTTGAAAAGCCTTCTGAGACGCTTGTCATCGGCGAGCAGCTCGGTAGTTCGTGGTTTACGATTGAGACAGCCGGAGGTTTTTCGTATCGCCACGGCGGCAAGACGAATATCCTGTTCGTGGACATCCATGTCGAGGCGATGGGAATCAGCGATGTCGGGGCGCGGTCGTCGACCACCCTGATCAGGGGGCACTGAAGCGCGCATGAAGACAATATGGCATGTTGCTCTTCGCATGGGATGCGGCCGAAGGAGTGCGAAGGCTGGAACGCTCATGCGAGCGAGCCGGATGGGCATCGCCGTGTTGCTGCTCGCCGCGGTCGCCGCGGCGGAGACCGACGCCGCGGTGTTCAAGGAGGCCACCGACGGTTCGCTCGCGCTTTCCTTCGAGTCCCTTGACGCCTCAGCTCTCAATGAAGCAGGGTATCAGCTTGTGGATCGTGGCTTTTGCTCAGAGGGGAAGGCGTTGGCCGCCAGCGGCGCGGAGCGAAAGGGCGCCTGGCGCCAGCTCAAGCTCGACACACTCGTCCCCGAGGCTCTGGGGCAGGCCGAAGTGTGGATTTCGCGCTCTAAGGATGCAAAGGTGGAAACAAGGCTCGATTTCCTTGACGCGAATGGCGCTGTTTTCTCCGTCGAGTCCTCGACGCCGTCCCTGTATGGTTCCTGCGGCGAATGGGAATGCCTATCCCTCGACGTGCCGGTCACTCCCGCACGGCCGGCGCGCTTGGCCGGTGTGGGTGTCAGGAGCTCCTCCGACGATCCGTTCAAGATAGGGCGCGTGGCCTTGCTGGGCGGCGCCTCGTCGAAGGCCGGCGCCTCCCGCGTCTGGAAGATCCACGATGTCGACTGGCGCAAGCCAAGCTCACTCGTCTTCACGTCCTCCTACTATGAATATGGCTATGAGAGGGCTCCGCTGATCGATGCGATGCGGCTCCTGGCGGCGAAGTCCTGGTTTCTTCCGGAAGACCTGTCGCGGTCTCCCGGGCCCGAACGTCTCCTCAATGACTCCTCCGTTCTCAAGCTGGAGCTGCGCCGCAGGGATGGCTGCCTTCTCTGGCGTGCGGAGGCGGGCTTGACCTCCGGACGCTATCTGCGCCTTCCTGAACCCAAGGAGGAGCAGAGCTATTTCCTGACCGTCAAAGCCTTTTCCGCCGCCGGTGTTTTGCTGGGGGTGAGCGACTTCGCCTACCAAGTCGAGGTAAACGCCAAGGGGACGGGTACCTCTGTCTGGCCTCCTCTCGCGGAGGCGCTTGGACTGCGTGTCGACGGCTTGGAGGCCAAGGCGCCTTTCGCCCTGTCCCCGAGCCAGGAGCCTTCTTTGCTCCTTAGGGGCGTGAAAGGGGCGTCGAAGGTCAAGATCTCCCTTTCTGACTCCAAGGGGGGGAGTTTCCTGCGGCGCGAGCTGTCCCTTGTCGATGGGGCGTCGACGGTCATCCCGCTCAAGGAACTGCAGCTCTCCAGGGGGCGTGCCTACACCGTCGAGGCTGTGTTCGCGGACAGCGAAGGCGCAACCGTCGACTATGCGAGGCTGTTGTTTGGTTTCACGTTCCAGTCGTCCGGCGCCGTGGTTCCGAAGGTGGTGCCGACGTACGAGGATTTCTTCGCCGGGGCTGGCCGGACCGGTCTGACAACCGAAGGCGTCTGCGTCACCTACGACAGGCTGCTCCTCGCGCGTCTGCCCTCCACGGATCTGCCCATGCTTGAACGGCAGATCGCCTCAACGGGGGCGGCGATGATCCTCCTCGTCCCGTGGGGTGAGATCGAGCCCATCGAAGGCGTCTACCAGTTCGACTTTGTGGATGAATCCCTTGCCGAGTTGAAGTCGAAGGGGCTCAAGACCCTCATCGGGATGGGGGCGGCCGGGGATTCATTGCCGAGCTGGCTCTGGTATGACTCGATCATGACCCGCGGCCAGGCTTCGATCGGGCCGACTTACCGCTATTTCTCTCCCTACAGCGTTCGCACGCGCCGCGCCATGATTGAAGCGTGGAGGGCCATAATCGACCGGTACGGCGCCGACCCGGACGTGATTGGCTGGGCCGTCATGGCGGGAGGCTCCGAGGGGCTACTGCGCGATCTTCCCCCAGACCAGATCTGCGACTACTCGCCGGCGGGCAGGCGCTTCTTCAGCTAGTTTCTCACCACGCGCAAGGGGCTCTCGCTGGCGCGCATCAATGAAAGATACGGCACATCCTGGACTTCCGTCGAGGAGATCCAGCCGCCGGAGATGCAATTCGGCTCCATGGCTGACGTCTCTCTTGCCGCGCGCGACTTTTACGAGGCCAAGCAGGCGATAGTTGTCGAGCACATCGAGGAGCTCACCAAAGCCCTCCGGGAGGCCGATCCCTACCGGGTCATGACCATCTACTCCATGTTCGGCTACGGAGACCTGGGCAAGCTCCTCGACCTCTACCGCCAACGGCGTTTCCTCGTGATGAACGGCGGCGCCGAATCGTCCATCTCCCTTGTGATGACGCAGGCGCTGAACGAGGCCGGTGTGCCGGCCCTTCCTGAGTCGCACGATTGTCCGCCGCTCACCTATAACTACAACAAGGTCCTCTTCAACAACATGCTGGCCGGTGGCTTCTCCGGCACGAACATACAGCATGGCCTGGTCTGGGCGAAGAACAACTTCAAGGAGGTTGCCGAGCTCAACGAGCTTGTTCCGTGGAAGCGCATGGTCGTCAAGGAGTTGCTGCCGGAGATGCTTGAAAGCTCCCAGCTCGGCGCGGTCGGGATCCTCTACAGTTTCCAGAGTTCGATTTTCGTCAGCAGATCCTTTTCGCCGGTTCCTGCCGGGCCGAATTTCTCGGGGCTGCTCGCCGCCCTCTACGGATCGTTCCCCTCCACGCCCATCTGGATTACGGAAAGCTCCCGTCCGGCTTTCGCCGCAAAAGCCAAGATTATTTTCGACAGCGACAGCCCCTATGTCGACGGGCGGGCCGCCGCGCTCATTGGCGGCTATGTCAGGGCGGGCGGTGTTTTCGTGGCCACGGCCATGACGGGACGCTATGGCGACAAGCCGGAGCTTTCGTACGACTGGCTCTCGCAGTTCGGCGTGCGCGTCGCGGCGCCGGACGAGAAGACGGCCCCGGTCGCGGGGGAGTTCGACGGCACTACGTTCAAGCTGACGTCTCCGCTCAAACTCCTCGCCGCGCCTGAGGGCGCCAAGACGCTGGCTGCCTCCAAAGACGGAGGTGGCTTGATGATCGAAGTCCCGTTCGGCAAAGGTTCTCTCATTCTCCTTCTGGGCGAGATCAAGTGGGGAGCCTCGACGCAGTTGCTCAAGAGGCTTTTGCGCAAGGCGGGCGCGCCTCTTCTGGTGGAGTCGACGGGCGAGGTGAAGACAGCTCTTTTACAAAACAACCGCAGTGGCCGCGTCTACCTGCCGGTCTTCCGGGAGCTCCAGGGCAAGCATCTCTACGTCGAGCGCGCGGAGTGCCTCAAGGCGGGCTCCATCGACGTCCGCATCAAGATCACGCTGCCTGAGGGGCTCTATGAGGTGGGAAGCCTGCCCTCGGATGGCGCGAAACGTAAGATGACCGCGGAGCAGCTGTCCACGGAGGGTGTCGAGTTTCTCGGGGTCTACCCCGGTGATCTCAGGGTGAGGACTTTCGACAAATCCCCTCCATGAGGAACCGTGGTGAAGCCATCCGCCGCGGCGGGTTGAACGCGGAAAAACATGCAACACACAACGCGCAAAATTAGGTAACATAAGGAGGTGCAGGCCTATGAAGACAGGGACAATGATCGCGCACGGCAGCGGTATGCGAATTCTGTGTGGAATGTCGGTGCTGGCCGCGCTTCACCTCGGCACGGGAACGCGTGCGGCGGAAGGGGTGGCGCCGGGAGGGGCTCCGACGCGGATCGAGACGCTGCCGGCGGCGAAGTGGAAAGTCGAGGCGGCGGAGGGCGACAAGGTCGTCCTTTCTGAGAAGGATGGCTGCCTGGCGATCGCCTACGACGTCGTCATCCCGGAACCAAAAACAGTGCAAGGCGCCACGTCCGCCGAAGCCAGTTTCAGGATTCTGCTCGCGGCGCCCGTCCCGCTGGCCGCCACCGATGGACGGATCACGTTCGAGGCGCGGGGCATGCGCTGCGACGACCTGGTGTTCCGCGAGAACATTCCGGCGTCGATGCTCTGCCCGCTGATTCGGGACGAGACCGGCGAGGTCTTCCGCTACCATCCGGTGGATTACCCTCACTTCAAGGCCGGAACCTTCAACTGGGGAAAGCGGATGACACGCTACTTCTATACCACCGAGGCGGGCGGTGCCGCCGCCCAGACCTACGAGGCGAAAGGGGGCAACGCCAACTCCTGGCCGGACGGCGTCCTGTCGTTCATGGGGTTTGAAGTCAAAGTGCGTAAAAAGCCCGGCAAGGATGAGGGCGCGCTGGAGCTGGGCGAGATCGCGGCGGGCGGAGTCACCATTCCCTATGAGACGCCGTGGGCGTATGCGGATGCGTTTACCCAGGCGACCGGCGAGTACACGCTTGGGGTATCAGTGCGCAATCAGTTCCAAGGAATGCCGGTGTCGGAGTATGCCGGGAACATCGTCTATGACAGCAACCGGCTGGATTCGACGAAACGGAAAATCGAATTCCCGCTTGGGCCCAATGACACCTACTGGATCGACTGGCAGGTGCGGGACGCCGCGGGGCGTCAAGTCGCGGCAGAGTCCCAAACCCGGTACGAGTTGGTTGGCAATCCGGAGAGGAAAACAATGGTTGCCGTCGCGCCGGACCAGCGGCCTCCGGCGGGATTGCTGCGCGTCAATCCCGTCGCGCATACTGGTGGCGTGTATCTGCGCAATGAACCTTTGGCGGTCACCGTCCGGGTCTTTCCGCAAGACGGCAAGGAGCTTGCGCTGGCGTGGCGTCTGCGCGAGTACTCCTTCGATGTGACAGTGGCGGAGGGGAGGGAGAAGATCAGTCCCGGGAAAGCCGCCTTCGCGGACGTTACGGTCAAGGCTCCCTGGAAGGAGGGGGTGGACGTCTACCTGCTGCTGCTGACGGTCTGGGACGGCGACACCAAACTTGAGGAGCAGGAGTACATCGTCGGGCGGGTCACCGAGACGGAAGCGCCCTACGGTGACCGCGTCGGGGTCGTTCCCGATCGGAACGACATCAAGCGGAAGGCGTACTACCATGTGACCTACTCACCCTCGAAGAAGGCGGACTTCCACCCGGCGTTCGAGTCGCAGGAGGACGCCCTGGCCGATTTCGTGAAATTCGCCGACCAGGCTTCCGGCATCAGTCTCAACCTGACCTATTGCATGGGGTTGGAGAAGTTCAGCGTGCTGCCGGGGGTATATGATTTCTCGCTGCTGGACCGCCTGGTGGACGCCGCCGCCGACCGGGGCTGCGCGCTCACGTTCCGCATCTCGCCGGAGGCCGTGCCCTCGCGGGAACGCGGCCTGACGTTCGTCAAATTCGAGCGGCAGCGGAATTATGATGGCACGCCGAATGTCCAATACTACTATGGCGGAGGGGTGGCGCTGGCCGACCCCGGGATATTCAAGGCGTGGCGGGACGCCTATCACGCCATATCCCAACGCTACCGGAAACATCCTGGCTTCCAGGGGTATTACCTGATGCACGCCTGCGGCGATTGGGGAGGGTGGCTGGATCGGCCGTGGCGCGGCGAGATCGTGGGATACGAGCCGTCGACGCTCGCCGCCTTCCGGACCCATCTGCAAAAGTCTCTGGGACTCTCGCTGGAGCAGCTCAACCAGCGCTGGGGGACGCGGTGCCGGAGTTGGGATGAGGTCGCCGCGCCGCTTCCCGACTTCAGCAAGGGGAAGGGGCCTGATCTGAGGCCGCAGTGGCTGGACTTCTGCCGTTTCAAGGACGAGTTGGGCGGACGCTGGTTCGCCGATCTCAGCGCCGCCATCCGCGAGTTCGATCAAAAGCATTTGATCATCGCCTACACCGCCAACCCCGAGGGGCTTGTGGGTGTCGCCGACTACCTGCACAACGGCGGCAACCATTTCCTGCAGCGGGAAGGCACTTTGATGAAAGCGTGGGAAGGGGGGTTGGGCTGGATCACCGAGCCGCATCATCCATCCTTCTGGGCGGCCTATGGCGACCCGCGGCCGGATGGCGCCGGCGCGAGCAAGGGTGCCGGATGGGTGCTGGACTGGTCGACCTACATCATGATGGCGCAGGCCGGCGGCGGTGGCGCCAACCTGCACGTCTATTACACGCCGAACATCACCGGCGGATTCTCGCTGCCCGCGCACGCCGGCGGCATCGTCGCGCTGGACCGTTTCGAGAAATTCAAGCCGATCCTGCGGGAGCTGCAGACCGTGAAAATGCCGCAGCCGGTCAAGCAGGTGCTGACGCTGCAGGATCCAAACACGCTGTACGCCAAGCATCGCACCACGTTCAGGAGCCGGCTCGAGGATCTCAAACGCTGGTTCGAGCTGCTGAAATTGGACGCGGTGGATTACGAGGAGCTGCGGGATGACAATCAAACGAACGGCAAGCTTTTGCTGCCCAACGTCTTCGACGAGGTGATGAGCCAGCGCAACATCGAGACTCTGGACAAGCTTGTCAAAAACGGTGCTAAGATGATCATCACCGCCAACACCGGCCGGTACGCCCCGGAGATGGGGACTGAGCCGTTTCCGCTCCTGCGGTCGCTGGGCATCACGCCGCCCGTCGGCGAATTCGTCCTCACCGACGCCGACGTGCGCGCCACGGTGACCGCCGACAATCCGCTGTTCGCCAAGGATGCGCGGATCCAGTACTTCACGCTGGAGGACATGCGTCGCGACCTGAATGACCCCGTGAAGCAAAAGGCGTTTTACAGCTCGCCGTACCGCTGGCTTCCCGAGACCGATTACTTTGGCTACTACCGCGACAACAAGGAGGCGAATGGCGCGGTTCCCCCGCCGTTCGCCGCCGGCGGCGTCGC
>CAYTFM010000057.1:0-7252 GCA_964436735.1 uncultured Victivallales bacterium
CCAGCCCAGGCACCCCACCGCGAGAACCGCCGCCGCCACCAGCATCGTCATTGAGCGAGCCATCGCGTATCCTCCCTTGTTCGCATATAGATTCATATTCGTCGTCAGCATAACCATTCAGCCGTCCTTGGTTCGCCAACCTCTCACAGCCACACCATCAAGCGCATCCCTGCGACGCCACTTTGCCAGGCAGACGCTTCTCCTGCCAAGTCCGAGCAGTTTAGGCGTTTTGACGCCCATGAGGAACACTGCCAGGAATACGACCATCAGCGACAGGATAAGATATACCATGGGAATATACCTGCCTCCTTGTCAAATTGACGGGTTGTTGGCCTGAAAAAACACAAGAGTTACAATCATGGACGAAACAGCGAAGTAGTGGTATTTTGGGACATGAACATTTCACCTCGCCAGCATCTATTCCCGATATTTCTTGGCGCGATGCTGATACTTCTCGTCGGCGTCTGGGGAGCGTCGGAGATCCTCAGAACGTATGCGCAAAGAGTCAAAAACCAGCAACGCCAGGCGGTGCTTGCAGCGGATTTCATCGAAGCGGGCATCCGTAGTCTTCTCTTAAAACCCACCCATGACGGAGCGAGCCTCGAACGCTATTTCGCCGATCTTGAGAAGCGTGTTGGCGTAAGTTGTGCGCTGGTCAATGGCGAGGGGGTGATCATCTTCGGATCGCCTGACGCGCCTCCGCCTCCCAAAGAGGAAAGCGGAATTTCGGTTCAGGGAAGAAAGGCCGTTGTGTGGCGGACGTTGAGGCTCTCCGGCGTCACCATTGACACGATGAAGTTCATGGCCCGCGTCGACCTACGGAAATTCGGGAAAGACGAGGCTGACGAGGGCGACGCCTTGCTGATCGGGCTGTTTTTTGGATGCTGCGGCATGACGGTCCTCGCGCTCGCGTGGTCGTACTCGACAAGAAACCGCAATCTCCAGATGAGGCTCAGCACGGCGAAAGAACGCGAGGACCACAGCGAGGAGTTAAGCCTCGCCGCCGCCGGCCTCGCCCATGAGACGAAAAACCCGCTCGGCATCATCCGAGGTCTCGCCCAGCGGATCGCCGAGGGGGATGTCGATCCCGAGAAGATCAGGGGAATGGCGAGGGACATCATGGAGGAAGCCGACATCACCACGGCGCGGCTGGGCGACTTTATGTGCTATGCGAAAATCCGCGAACCCGAGCCGGCTCCTGTCGATATCCGCGAACTTGTCCAGCGGATGATCACCCTCGTCTCGCATGAATTCGAAGATGCCGACGTCGCGCTTGAGGCGAAAACCGACGACATCATTCTCCTCGCCGATGGGGAAATGCTGTCACAGGCCCTGATGAACCTCCTCCTCAACAGCCTCCGCGCCACCGAAAAGGGGGGACGAGTCGTCCTCTCGGCGAAAAAGGCGTCGCGGTCAGCAGCGCTGATCGCCGTGTCCGACACGGGCAGAGGGATCGCCCCGGAACTCCTGCCGAATATCTTCAAACCGTACATGTCCCGCAAGGCCCACGGCTATGGCATCGGCCTGGCGATCGTCAGCAAGATCGTCGAACGCTCAGGGTGGACGATCGAGGTGGTCTCGAAGATCGGCGAGGGCACCACCATCACCATCAGCGGCGTGAAGGTCCTATGAAACCAACCACCACAATATCTACGCGCGCCCACGGGAGCGCGCGGTTCCGGACGCTCCCGCGCCATTCCCGGGACGACGGCGTTTCTTCCCTGGTTGAACCCTTGCTGCGGCGAAGGTGGGCGCGCTGCCTACTTGATTCTCGTCAGTATAAAAAATGTCCCCACGCTATTAGTCAATAAGGTGTCCTTGTTGACAACATAAAACACAATCCCCGTATTCCGGTCTTCATCTTTAACAACGGATATCCGCGTTATTTTACCGCCTTTCACTCCCAGCTGGGCAAATGTGGTGTCCGTCATGCGCTCGAAGTCTTCTTTGGGCATCTCCATGCTCATATACTCAGGTTTCTTCACGGTAGTTCCAAGAGTGCTCATCGCATCACCAAAGCAGCTGGCGCTTTCTTTGGTGAAGCTGAATTTGCTCGCCATAATCTTGGGCAGATCCGTATCCGCATAATCTCCCAGTGGCGCGTTCTCCAGCTTCTTCTCAACCTTCCAATTGCCCATATAGCTGTCCCCGCCAGCCCCACAGGCCACAAAGCCCAGCATCATTCCAACACAGATTGCCAGTGATAGAATCTTTCTCATCTTCACACCTCCCGCACTTCACATTTTAGTTGCTCTCATCCTATGGGTAACATATCACACTATCACAAGCCGCAATACAATCACTATACCGGCAATGCCTGAAATCAACGAAAAGTCCGTCGCAGGTGGTTGCGCTATACGGAAATCAATGGCACTATTCTGTAACTGTCCAAACCCGCCCTGCCGTTGCGGACAGGACAGGAACACATTCACAGACTTCAGGTGATTGGCGATGAGCGCGTATGTGCTGATAATCGATGATGAACGAAAGCACCGGGAGCTCTACTCGGAAACGCTTCGTCATTCCGGCTTCGACACGAAGACGGCGGGATCCGCCGAGGAGGCGGAGAATCTCATCTCCGCGGCGACGCCCGCGATGATCGTCAGCGACGTCCGCATGCCTGGCGTCGACGGATTGTCTCTCCTCAAGATTATCAAAGCCCGCCATCCCTCTATGCCGTTTCTGCTGGTGACGGCGTACGCCGACGTCAAGGACGCCGTCAAGGCGTTGAAGATGGGGGCAGTTGACTACTTAGAGAAACCTATTGATCTTGACGAGCTTGTCTCGGCGGTCTCAGACGTCCTTGGCGTCACTGCCGCGTCATCGTCTGACGAGCCTCCCGCGGCTCTGCGCGAGGGGATCGTGGCGGAAAGCGTATCGATGCGGGAAATTCTCCGAGACGCCTACCGTGTCGCTTCGAGCGACGCCACCGTCCTTGTGACGGGAGAGAGCGGCACGGGCAAGGAGGTGCTGGCGAGATTCATCCACAGGGCAAGCCCGCGGACGGCAGCCCCTTTCGTCGCGCTCAACTGCGCCGCCATTCCTTCGAATCTCCTCGCCAGCGAACTCTTCGGCCACAGGAAAGGCGCGTTCACTGGCGCCATCGAGAGCCGCAACGGGTTTTTCAAGGAGGCGAACGGAGGAACGTTCTTTCTCGACGAAATCGGGGACATGCCGTTGGAACTGCAGCCGTCCCTTCTTCGAACCATCGAGACAGGCCGTTTCACGCCGCTCGGAGGGGACAAGGAGGTTGCCTCCGACTTCCGCCTCATTGCCGCCACCCACCGAAACCTGAAGTCGCTTGTGGGCGAGGGCCGGTTCAGGGAGGATCTGTACTATCGACTCAATGTCGTGGCGTTCGAACTGCCGCCCCTGCGCCGCCGACCGGAGGATATCCTGCCCCTGGCCCGCTATTTTCTGGGCAGACGCAAAGGTGCCACAAAACGCCTCTCCCCCTCCGTCTCCGAGACCCTCCTGCGGCACGAATGGCCAGGCAACGCGCGGGAGCTTGCCAATGCGATGGAACGGGCGTGCATACTTTCAAATACAGAAATCATTCTCCCCGAACATCTTCCTCCGTCTATCGCCAAATCATCCGAAGCAGCTTCGGGCCAAACGGACGGGACAGGGACGACGGGCATGCAGTTTGGAACCATGGACGAGCTTGAGACACAGGCAATCAAGGCCGCGCTTCAAAAGACAGAGGGAAACCGGACAAAGGCGGCAGACCTGTTGGGCATCAGCCGCAGAACCCTGATCTACAAGTTGAAACGAATGCGTGAGTCAGAGGAGAAGCCCGGGCACCCGACATGAGTGCGGACAGAAACGCCGTTGCGAAAATCGTCGTGCTGAGAAAGACGCGGTATCAGGAAAGCGGACTCATCGTCGCCAGCATCAGCCCGAGCGCGGGACGGCTCGACTTTCTGGTGCGAGGCGCCCAGAAGGTGGGGGGAAAGAAATACCCCGAGATCGACCTCTTCCGGGAGCTTGAGGTCAGATACCGCGACAAAGACCATGGACTGTTGACCCCGCTGTCAATCGAGCTCATCGAGAGCAACGACGCCATCGCCGGAAACGTCGGCGCATTCATGAGAATGGGGAAACTCGCCGCTTTCCTCCTGAGAAACAGTCACCCGCACGTGCCCTGCCCCACCGTATACGCCGCGCTGCGCCGCGCGCTGGCGAGCCATCTTCAACCGCAAACCATGGAACGACCGTGGGAATCACTGGTGAGACTGGTCTACCTTGACGAGAACGGACTCCTGTCGGGAAGTCTGGCACACGGCGACGGGGAGGCTGACGACGAATCCCGCCGCGAAGCCTTGACCCGCCTCATTGGCTTCGCTGTCAGCGGGGAGAACGAGCCTGCGTTTTCGTCGAGGTTTTGGCGTCGCCTCTCGGAGTGGGTTGACGCCCTGTGCGTGTACCACGGACTGGAGAAGCCGTGAAAATGACGGCGAAGTCGAATTCCGCCTCAAGCTGGGAAAGCACCTCTCGTTCGCGTCGCCGCATGCGTTGCCGCGCCTCGGGATCCTGATCGTCCTCCCCCGCCAGATGCAGAAGGCCGTGGAGCAGATACAGCGCAAGCTCTCGGGAAAAACTCCGTCCTGGCTTTTCCGCCTGCCGCCGAGCCGCCTCGGGACAGATGAGCAACTCCGCCGCCGCATCGTCCTTATCCGGCGTCAGACAGGTTCCGCGGTAGTCGAAGCAGATCACATCCGTAAGTCCCTCGTGCCCAACAAAATCCCTGTTCACGCGCTCGATGTCCGCCACGCCGACAAAATGAACGTGAAGCGTCTCATTGGAGCCAAGGCCGCTTCCCGCCAGATTCGCGGCGCGTTCAGTCAGACGCCTTAGAGGCCCTTTCGCCAGACTGAGCAAGCTCCCGCGCTGTTTTGAAAAGATCACCCTCATCGTCGTCCTCCTCGTCTCTTGGATAGCTCACGCGCCCATGGAGAAGGGAGGTGAGCGTCTTGACGAAGCTCTCCTTGACCAAGGCGAGTTCCCTGAACGTCAGATCCGCCTGGTCGAGTTGCCCCTCGCGGATACGCTTCCGTAAAATCTCCCAGACCAGTGATTCTATCTTGGTGGGAGATGGTTTGACCATTGAGCGCGAGGCGGCCTCGCAGGCGTCGGCAAGACTCACCAGCACGACCTCCTTCTCGGCGGGCTCGGGGCCGGGATAGCGGAATTCGCTTTCGGTGATGCCATCCTCATCGTTTTTGTTGTCGTCGATGGCCCGGCGATAGAAGTAGTAGACAAGATCGGTGCCATGGTGCTGCTCGATGGCGTCCCTGATGAGCTTGCCGAGCTTATAGCGTATCGCGAGAGTGACGCCCTCCTTGACATGGTTTGAGATGACCAAGCTGCTCATACGGGGACGAAGTTCCTCATGATAGTTCTCGCCGCCGAAGTTGTTTTCGGAGAAGTACTCGGGAGTGGCCAACTTGCCGATGTCGTGGAAGAGGGCGCAGACGCGCGCCTTGATCGGATTGGCCCCGATCGCGCTGGCGGCCTGCTCCGCGAGGACCGCGACGATCAGACTGTGATGGTAGGTGCCCGGAGCCTCGAGCTGCAACTGCTTCAGTAGAGGATGGTTGTAATCACCAAGGGTGAGAAGGCTCATGTCCGTGCTGATTTGAAAAACCGATTCCATGATGAAAAGGAGCGGCAGCGCCAGGAGGGCGGTGAGGACACCTCCCCCCAGTCCAACACAGGCGGTGAGTGACGCCAAATGCATCGTGAGCGAGCTTTTCAATAAAACGCAGAGCACCACACAGATAGTCGAGAGGGCTACCGCCACCACCGTCTTCATGAAGAAGCTCTTGTAGTTTTTGGAGCCATGGACGGCGAACCCTGCGACAATACTGACCGTCATGCCGACCAGAATCACCGTGAAATCATCGAGCCGCAGCGCCACGACGAACGAAATGATGAAACCGCTGTAGACCGCCACGCGGAGGCCGATGAGAACCGAGACGAGGATGGCCGGCAAGGCCATCGGAAGCGCGCAGACCTTCAACGCCGTCGGCAGACTGAAGGGGATGGCAAGCGCGTCGAACGCCCTCTCCGAAAGGAGAACAAGCCCGATCGAAGCGGCGATGGTGGCTCCGATCGCCCCGATTTTCTGGTTGCTCCGCAGCACCTCCGGATGAATGTGATGGAAATAGATCCCCGTCGTGAGCACAAGAAAGAGACTGACCGCGCAGGCGTAGATGAAATCCGCCCAAAAGTCGGTGAGCGACCGGTCCGTCAATTTCAGGGCGCGGTCATGCTCCTTGAGCAACTCCAACGCCTCTGGCGTGATCTTCTCCCCCCTGAGAATTAGCGGCTCGCCCTTGGAAATGGTTTTCCGGGTCTCGTTCTCCTTGGCGAGAAAAGCCCGTCTCTTGGCCGCCTCGGTGGCCTCCTTGTCCTGCACCAGCGTGCTGCGCAGTATTTTGAATGATATTTCGTTGAGGGCGCGCTGGAGTTCCTTGCGACTTAAGGGCGAGTAGTCGGCGGCCCCGGCGGCGGCGAGGGTTTCCGCCGCCTCCATCGGCGTGGGTATCTGCGAGAGCGGCTTCGGCGCGCGGAGCCCCTTGTTCTTGTCCCTCACCACGATCTCGACGTTAGGCGTGGACCGCAGGCTGGCGGTGTCTTCTCCGGCAATCCCCTTGTAGAGAGTGCTCACGAGCCTGTCCATGAACGACTTGAGCTTCAACGGATCACGGGCGATCAGGCTCAGCGGGTGGACGATATCCTCACCGAGGGAAACCACATACCTCTGCGCCTCGCTGTTGCCCGCCGGGACGTACTTCTCGCCGTTCTCGGTGACTTGCATGCGGACCGAAAGCTCTTTGAAAATATCCTTCGCGAGTGATGAGCACTCGGCGCACGCCGCTTCACTCACCTCGAAGACGAAGGGCTCCTTCGCCGCGATTTCGGTCTGCCGGCGGGTGGTCGCTTCCTTGTCCACATACGTGAAATCGACCTCGGCGATGATTGTCTTGGAGACCTTTTGCCCCTCGTTGAGGCTCAATCCTCGACGCCCGCCGAAAGAGGGAAGGAGGATCGCCGCGACACAGGCTGCCCAGATCAGAATCAGGAGGAGGACGCACAACATGCGCGAGGTGTCGGCGACATGCCCGAAGGTTTGGTCGGATTTGATGTGCTTCTTGTGGCTGGCGAGTCCCTCTTTTTTTTTTTTCTGTCTTTTCTGGATTTTCGCAAGCGATGACCACCGGAGTTGAAACATGGGAGTATTTGGCAG
>CAYTFM010000057.1:7262-33838 GCA_964436735.1 uncultured Victivallales bacterium
TGCGGAATGCGTCGAGAAGGGCGCAATCATCATCTAGTCCCACGCTTCTTGTGGCTGGCGAGTCCCTCTTTTTCGAGGGTGCGTCTTTTCTGGCTTTTCGCAAGCGATGACCACAGGCGTTGAAACATGGGAGTATTTGTCAGTTGTCAATTGTCAAGATAGAAGACATAAGACGCACAGCGCGAGGTGAAAGATTTATGCCATGATATTTCATCATATCACTCGGCGTTCTCATGTGCCGTGGTCGAAACGCGGCCCCGCTTCTGCCGCCGTTCGTAGGCGGACACAATTTTCTCGACCAGGTAATTGCGCACGACGTCCCTGGAGGTGAATTCCTTGAACGCGATCTCGGGTATGCCGCGGAGGGCTTTCCGGGCGTCGATCAATCCCGAGGGCCTTCCCCGGGGCAGGTCGGTCTGAGTCGGATCGCCAGTGATGACGCATTTCGAGTTGAAGCCCAGCCGCGTCAGAAACATCAGCATCTGCTCGGCGGTCGTATTCTGCGCCTCGTCGAGGATGATGAATGAGTTGTTGAGCGTCCTTCCCCGCATGAACGCAAGGGGAGCCATCTCAATGATGCCGCTCTCGATGAGGTGGTTGGCCTCCTCGAAGTCGATCATATCGTACAGCGCATCATAGAGGGGACGCAGATAGGGGCGAATCTTCTCCTCCAGCGTGCCGGGAAGAAAGCCGAGGCTCTCGCCGGCCTCTCGAGCCGGCCGAGTCAGGACGATGCGGTTAAACGACCCCGCGAGAAAGGAGGAAACCGCCATGGCCATGGCGAGATAGGTCTTGCCTGTCCCCGCGGGTCCAACGCCGAACACGATCTCGCAACGGCGCATATCGCGGATGTAGCCGAGTTGGGCGGCGTTGCGCGGGGTGACATCTGGCTTTCGCGGACTGACTTTGATCCGTTCGGTGTACAGCTCTTTGAAGTCGGCGGGCATCTCCGCCCTGGCGGCGGAGAGCGCAAGATCAAAATCCTTCTGCCGCACATCAATGCTTGTTTCGCGGATCTGCCGCAGTTCGCTGAAGAAGGCGCATGCCCGCTCAATGGCGTGGCGGTCGGCGGCGCTGAGCTTTATCCATCCATCGCGGGTTACGATGCGAATGCCAAAGAAGCTCTCGGCGGCCTTGAGATTGCCCACCATGTCGCCGGCGAGAAGGGCGTTGATCGCCTCGGGGCTGTCGAAGTGGATGGTTTTTTCAGGCATTAGACGACGCCTGCGTACTGGAAGTTCGAAGACAAGGAATCCGACTTCTCGCACCCACATCGAGGCCACAACCCCACGGGCCGAAAAGCAACGCCCCTTCCCAGATACGGGAACGGGCGGTTCTGAAACAAGTTTGGGAAGAAGCTGACCGTGGTCAGTTCGCCGGGGGGATGCGCAATTTGGTTCCCGGCTTCAACGTCTTCGGGTTTGAAATGACATCCTTGTTGGCATCGTAGATCTTTTGCCATTTGCTGGCACTCTTGTAGTGCGCCTTGGCGATGCCCGAGAGGGTGTCCCCCTTTTGCACGATATAGTCCTCACCCCCGACCGTAGACTCAACCTTCTTGGCATCGGCTTTCATGTCGGTGCCGATCAAGGCCGGGCCACCCGGCAGGGACAGGGAGATGTCGGGAGACTCGGCAGGCGGCGGCGGAGCTTCGATCGCCGACGGCGCCTGGTCAACATCAATGGTCGGCGTCTCCGCCAGCGGTGGTGGCGGCGGTGGCGGCTGCCAGCCTTTGTAGGTGGTCTGGATGTATTGCTTCCACAGCATCTCGTTTTGCCCGTACTCGCTCCGGGCGAGCTCGGGTGCGCAAGACGCCATGGCAAGTAGTGATATGGCTGACGCGGCGTGAATCAGGTGATTTTTCATGTGCGGGCTCTCCTATTATTATTCATATCATAAATGTCCGATTATGGAATTACAACTTTTTCAGGATAAGGACAGCGTTGTGCCCGCCAAAACCGAGATTGGTGTTGAGGGCGACCGCCATGGGTGTTTCCCGAGCGGTATTGGGCGTGTAATCCAAGTCGCAGTCGGGATCCGGAGTCTCATAGTTGATGGTCGGCGGCACGACGCCGCTTAGCAGGGCTTTAACGCAGATGATGGTCTCAAAGGCACCCGCCGCCCCGAGGGCGTGCCCCATGGTGCCCTTGACGCTGCTGATCTGCATTTTCCTGGCGTGCGGGCCAAAGACGTTCTTGATTGCCATGGTCTCATATTTGTCGTTCAGATCGGTACTGGTGCCATGCGCATTGAAATAGTCGATCTGGTCAGGGACGAGGTTTGCGTGACGCAAGGCGATCTTCATGGCCCTGGACGCACCCTCGCCATTGGGCGCGGGGGCGGTGATGTGATGGGCGTCGGCGGTGGCGCCGTAGCCGACAAGCTCCGCAAGAATTGGAGCACCGCGTTTTTTCGCATGTTCGAATTCTTCGAGAATAATGATACCTGACCCCTCGGCCATCACAAAGCCGTCGCGGTTGGCATCGAAGGGACGACTCGCTTTTGTCGGGTCGTCATTGTGCTGGCTCATCGCCCGCATCGAACAGAAGCCGGCGAAACCAAGCGGCGAGATACTCGCCTCGGCTCCGCCGGTAATCATGACGTCGGCGTCGCCACGCGAGATCATCCAGTACGACTCACCGATCGAGTGGGTGGCGGTTGCGCAGGCAGTCACAATACTCATATTGGGGCCGCGGGCGCCGTAGCGCATCGAAATGGCCCCCGAGGCCATGTCAATGATCATCATCGGAACCAGAAGCGGAGAACTCTTCTCCGGCCCCTTGGCGGCAAGAAGGTTGCACTGCTCCTCCAACGTGTGGATTCCGCCAATTCCGCTGCCGACAAGTACGCCAATTCTCTCGGAATCGAAGCCGCTCAAATCTTTCGGAATCCCAGCGGCGGCCATCGCCTCGTCGGCGGCGGCGATGGCGAACTGGCAGAAAAGATCAAGGCGGCGGGCCTCTTTCGGAAGCATGTATTTCGTGATGTCAAGCCCCTTCACCTCTCCGGCAATCCGCGTACGGAAGCGGGAGGCGTCGAAGGTCGTGATGGAGGCTATACCGCTTCGTCCATTGACCAGAGCGTCCCAAAGCGCGGCAACGTCATTGCCCACGCAGGAGACCGCCCCCATTCCTGTAATGACCACACGTCTTTTCATGTTCCCTGCCCGATGAAAGCCAAGGCCCCGCGGCGGAAATCCGCCGCAAAGGCCTCTGTCTTCGTTCGCCGAAGATTATTGCTGTTTTTTCTGCTCGATGTACTTGATGGCATCGCCGACGGTCGTCAGTTTCTCTGCGTCCTCGTCGGGGATCTCAATGTCGAACAGCTGCTCAAGCGACATCACCAACTCAACCTGGTCGAGCGAGTCCGCACCGAGATCCTCGATGAATTTGGCCTCGTCCGTCACCTGATCCGGCGAAACGCCGAGCTGGTCCACTATGATCTTTTTCACTTCTTCCGCTGGTGAAGCCATTATCGCCTCCTACTTTCTTTCGTTGCTTTGCGAGTTCGTTAGTTATATAAGTTGAACCAAAACGGGAAAAAATCAAACGCTTTTCCGTCTCGGCGAACGCTCTTTCACATCTTTACATCAAAAGACCGCCATCCACATTGACCACCTGCCCGGTGATATAGTCGGAATCCGGCGACGCAAGGAAGAGCACGAGGCTCGCCACATCGTCAGGGGTTCCCGCCCGTTTCAACGGTATCACCGTCATGAACGACTGGGTGGCGGCGTCCGACAGGGACTTCGTCATGTCGGTGAGAATGTATCCCGGAGCGACAGCATTGACCGTGACGTTCCTGCTGGCCAGTTCCTTGGCGGCGGTTTTGGTCAGGCCAATCACGCCAGCCTTCGAGGCGGAGTAGTTCGCCTGGCCGGCATTGCCCATCCGCCCGACGACCGAGGAGATGTTGACAATCTTGCCATACTGCTGTTTCATCATAGGCCGACTGGCCGCCTTGATGAAGTTGAACGTCCCCTTCAGATTCACCTTGATGACGAGATCCCAATCCTCATCCTTGAGCCGCATCAGCAGCGCGTCGCGGGTGATGCCGGCGTTGTTGACGAGAATGTCGAGGCGGCCGAACCGGTCGACCACCGCTTTCACCGTCGCCTCCGCGTCGGCGAAGGTCGACACGTCGGCCTTGAACGCCGCGGCGGACAGCCCGGCGGCGGTGAACTCCGCAACCGTCGTCTCGGCGACTTCCATGAGAACGTCGACGATCGCCACCGTAGCTCCCTCCTCGGCAAGCCGCTTCGATATCGCCTTGCCGATGCCTCTCGCACCCCCAGTGACCAGCGCCACTTTATCCTTGAGCCTCTTTTCCATTCTCACACCCCCATTTCAAGACTTTTCGCATCTCCCACGTTGCGCGTGGCCGTTCCCGGCGCGATGCGACGAGTGAGCCCGGTCAAGACATTCCCCGGCCCGAACTCGACAACCGAATCCGCCCCGGTGTGCAACATCGCCCGCACACACTCTTCCCACCGCACGCTGCCCGACACCTGTGAAACCAAGTTTCTCCGAATCTGATCAACATTCTCGACGGCAGTACCGACAAAATTCTGAACCACCATGATGGACGGCTTCGACATCGGCACAGACGCGAGGAATTCGTCGAATGCCTTCTCCGCCGATCTCATCAAGCGCGAGTGAAACGCACCGGCGACCTTCAGCGGAATGATGCGGCGGCATCCTTTGCCCTTGAGGATTTCGATCGCCCGCTTGACCCCCTCCTCGGAACCGCTGATGACGATCTGCCCTGGGCAGTTGTAGTTCGCCACATCGATGTCACACTCTTTGCACACCTCGCGAATCATCTCGGGGTCGCCTTCGATCACGCTGGCCATTCCGCCCTTCGCCTCGGCGCAGGCGCGCTGCATGAACTCGCCTCGACGAGCCACAAGCAGCAGGCCGTCCTCGAACGCAAGGACTCCGCCTGCGTACAAGGCGGCGAACTCGCCAAGGCTCAATCCACCCACCGCCAGCGGCGATATATCCGGATGACGCGCCTTGAAGGCCTCGAAACAGGCAACACTCGTCGTGAAGATGGCGGGCTGGCAGTAACGGCTTTCCGTGAGTTTCACCTCAGGGCCGTTGAAACACACGTCACTCACGGACCAGCCCAACGCCTTGTCGGCCCGCTCGAACACCGAGGCCGCCGCAGGCGACGCCGCGCAGAGGTCCTTGCCCATGCCAACAAACTGGGCTCCCTGTCCCGAGAAAACAAATGCCGCTTTCATATTATAGAAAAGTGCCCCTCAGATAAAAACAATCGTCCGTTAAAAAATACAAAGGCGCTTATAATAGCATGACGCGCCTGACCCCGCAAACTCCGAGAGCCTAATTTTCGCCCCCTCTTGAGTTTTCCCTATAAACTGGGTATAAATAATGGGATGAAGACTTTTGGTATAATAATCCTGTCTGCCGTTCTCGCCGCTCTCGTCTGCCCCGCCACCGCTGGAGATGCGCCACCCTCCTTCACCGTCGGCTCGCCGAAAGAATGCGTCGAGGCCGCACAAGGCGCGCCTGACCGGATAGACAGCTATCCCGCACTTGGCTATGACATCTGGCGGTACGGCTACAGCCAAGTAAGAATCTCAGTGAAAACAGGACGTGTTCTCGAATGGGTCGATATAGCAAAGAACCTTAAAGCTGTCGATCCCGAACGCGCTCCCGCCCCCGCAGTGAACCCCACCAGACAAAGCGGCCAGTCGGTCGACGTGCATTTCGACGCCTCGTTCGACGCCTCGGTAAACCAGACGAACAACGGCGCGCAGTCCGTAAACCAACCACCGGGTTTCATCGGATTTTCAGGCAACAGTGGCGGCGGCTTCAGCAACGGCACGCGGCGCGGTGGGGGAAGAAGAGGTGAGGGCGGCTTCAACATTCCTGGAGTGCCCAACAACATCCCGGGAGTGCCGGGAATCCTCAATGGACCAGGCTATGGCTCTTTGGACATCACCATCAACAACAACTCCCCGAACACGGCGGCAAACAACAATGGAGGGGGGGCACACGAGGCAACCTCCGCAGGAAAGGGTGCCGCGCCAGCCGGGGGACAACCCTCGAAAGACTTCTTCGCCGTCGGATCAAGCAAGGACGACGTCCTCCGCCTCCAAGGCAACCCCGACCGCGTTGACCGCTATCCCGCGCTTGGCTACGACATCTGGCACTACGGCATGAGCCAGGTCAGAATCTCGGTTAAGACGGGCGAGGTCATGGAGTGCATCGACTTCGGGCGCAACCTTAAGACCCGCCAATGATTCGAACTGGTCGACAATGCTCCGTGTTGTATAGTACCAACATCTGGTTTTTAATCTTTTTGGGAGGTATGCAATGAAACAGTCATTGATGATCTGCCTTTGCGCGCTGTTGCTGTCGGGAACCGCATGGGCGGGACCGGCCGACTTCGAGTATGTGTATGTGCTCAAACTCAACAATGGGGTTTCATTCGCAATTTCCTCCTCAGGCACCGCCCAACCCGAAGTGCCGACAGGCGAGATCACGTATGACATGACCGGCCGCCCCCAAAAGATAGGCGAATACGAGATTGCGTACGACAACCTTTCGCGGGCCATTAAGGTCGGCACCATCAAGCTTGTCTACCAGATTAACCGGGTCGTCAAAATCGGCGACATCACGATCTCCTATGACAAGCCGGGAAAGATCGCGTCAATAGGCGGAGCGACAATCGATTCCAACCAAGTGGGCAATCCTATCGGTTTCAAGGGAAAGCCGGGTGCCGGCGCAGAACTGGCGCTCGCATGGACTACGAAAAAATAATTACGATGCCTCCTTACATCCTCGCCTCTAAATCCCCCCGCCGCCTCGAGTTGTTCGCCAAGCTTGGCGTCGAGTTCGCCGCCGAAGACTCAGGAGTCGACGAAAAGCCCGCCAGCCATTACCCCCCGCACTTGCCCATGATCCTCGCGCGTGGCAAGGCGGCGGCGTTGACGACTCGGTTTCCCGACAGCATCATCGTCGGTGCCGACACCATGATCGCATTCGAGGGGAGGATGATCGGCAAGCCGCAGAGCCTTCATGAGGCTCGTAAGCTTCTCCTGGGATTCTCAGGAAAGACGCACACTGTCGTCACCGGCGTCTGCCTTCTGCGCCACACAGACAACCTCGTGTGCGTGTTCACCGCGAGAACGCACGTCACGTTTTCCCAGTTTGACACAACGCGTGTCGACGCATATTTCTCGAAAGTCGATCCTCTCGACAAGGCGGGAGGCTATGCCGCGCAGACTTCGGGAGACATGATCATTGAGAAGATGGAGGGATCATTCAACAACGTCATCGGACTGCCGACGGAGCGCCTCGCCGAGGTGATCGCCGCAGTGACACCACGCCTCATCCCCTAACTCACCCGACTCGTCACTCGTGCGGTGTGATCGCCTGCTTGGAGAGACGGTCAATGAGCTGGACGCTTTCCGCGACGGACGCCGCACAGGTTCCAAAAAGCCCCTTGATGTCCTCCTGCGACATCTCACCCTCGTTGGCCATCTCAAAATAGCCGGTAATGAGCGACAATTGGTCGCGAAGCTCGGCAATACCGTTCAAAACGGCCTCGGGCCAGGTGCCGCTGCTGCCGCGGGCCGCCAATGAGAGTCCGATCCGCCCACCGCATAGGTCGAGGATCATCGAACTCATCGGCATCAGCTTCACTTTCGAGTAGCTGGCGATGAACATGAAGCCGTAGATGTGGTTCAGATCAAACACAGGAACATACGAGAAGGCTTTTATCTCCTCCGCAAGAATCCATGAGGCAAGCGGCGTGTGGTTGTCGCTGGCGATCTTCATCAGCTTGTCCCAGTCGAACCTCGTCTTGCCGTCAAGCGCCTTCTCCCACTCCTCGACCACCTCCACCGGGGGTGGCGTCGACTTGTAGCCGCGGCTCACAGGCTGCGCAAGCTTATTGGGCAGGGCGGGATCGGCGAAGATCAGACTCACCGCGTCAAAACTGAACGAGCGGGTGAGCAGTAGAAGCATGTCGATCAAGTTTTGAGGAATCCAGTTCCTGTCCGAAAGGCTGTCGCAGATCTCCACATAAATCTGCATCTCCTCAAGGACGGAGTCTATGTTGGCGGTAATGTTCTTGGGAGGCTCGGCCATAGGCTTTCCCGGTGTGATAACCTTCCCTTTCTCTATAATACCAGTCTTTCCAGCGAAAGACGAGAGCTTGACCGGCGGAGCTTGGGGCTGTGCCGGGGCCGCCTGCGGTTGCGGAGCCTCGGCGGAAACGGCAGGCTGCGCATATTGTTGTTGTTGAGGCTGCTGAGATGACGGAGCGGCGTAGGCGTTCACCATCTGATACCCAGGTGCCGACATGATCGTCTTCTGCTGTTCGGGAGGCACATGCTGCTGCTGAGGCGCCTGCGGCTGTTGCGCGGGCTTCTGAGGCTGTAATTGGTAACGGAGCGGCTGGCCGGGTTGTTGAGGCTGCAACTGATGTCGAGGAGGCTGGCCCGGCTGCTGCGGCTGCAGTTGGTGTCGAGGAGGCTGCCCCGCCTGCGACGGCTGTGGGGGAACCCCGACGGATGGCGGGTATTGGCGCGGCGCCGTCGGCTGGCCCGGCTGCGCGGCCAGCGGTTGCCCCGTCGTAAACGCGCTTGTCTTCGCCTTGTTGGTTGTCAGCGTCAACTTCGTGCGTGTCGCACTGTCATTTTTTGGAGTAATAGCCATTGCCCGCTCGATGTTAGAAGTTGAAAACCGGTTGGGGTACTATAGCTGTTCAGGCATATAATTTCACGGGCGGCCGTGAAATTAGCGCCGCTTCTTCTTGCGCTCTTTCTTCTTCGTGAAGTTCGGCCCACGCTTGAGGCTGTTCCTGGTCGGCAGTCCCGCGCCGGCGAGAATGCTGTTCACCAGCGAGGACTTGCTCATCATCTTTTTCATCATGGTGAACTGACGAAGCAGGTCGTTGACTTGCTCGAGGGTCGTGCCGGAGCCTGTGGCGATGCGCTTACGGCGGGAGATGTTGATGAGGTCGGGATCCTCGCGCTCCGCCGCCGTCATCGAGCAGATCATCGCCTCGAGGCGGACGAATTGGGTGTTGTCGACCTGCGACGCCGAGAGGGCCTGCTGCCCGCCCGGGAGAAGCTTGATGATATTCTCGACGCCGCCCATCTTCTTCATTTGGCGCAGCTGCTGCAAAAAGTCATTCAGGTCGAATTTGTTGGCCTTGAGCTTCGCCTCGATCTTCTCCGCCTCCTCGGCGTCGATCTGGTCGGCGGCGCGCTCGACCAGCGAGACGATGTCGCCCATGCCAAGAATCCGCGACGCCATCCGGTCAGGATAGAAAATCTCGAAGTCCTCGATCTTCTCGCCCACGCCCACATACTTGATCGGGCAGCCAGTCGCCTTCAGAATCGAGAGCGCCGCGCCACCTCGCGCATCGCCGTCGAGCTTCGTCAACATGACGCCGGTGAGGCCAAGCGCCTTGTGGAAATGCTGGGAGACGGAGACGGCCTCTTGGCCCAATGCCGCATCGGCAACCAGTAGTATCTCCTTGGGCATCACGGCCTGCGAGACGCGAACGAGCTCGCGGACCATTTCCTCGTCAATTTGCAACCGACCGGCGGTGTCGATGATCACCACGTCCAGCCCCTCGCTCCTCGCCCGCTCTTTGGCGGCGCGGGCGATGGCGTCGACGCTCGGGTTGCCGCGGTCTAAATACACCGGCACGTCGATCTGCGCGCCAAGCGTCTCAAGCTGGTCGATGGCCGCCGGGCGGTAAATGTCGCCGGCGGTCAACAACACCTTCTTGCCCTGTTTTTTGAGGTTCGCCGCAAGCTTGGCGCACGATGTCGTCTTGCCACCACCATGCAACCCCACCACCATGATAACGGCGGGGAAGGAATCAAGCTTCAGCCCTGTCTCGGTCGACCCCATCAGCTTCACCAGATGGTCATGCACCACCTTGATCACCTGCTGACCAGGCGTGACGCTCCTCAGCACCTTGTGCCCAAGGCATTCTTTTCCGACCACATCGACGAATTCCTTGGCCACCTCGAGGTTGACGTCGGCGTCAAGCAGCGCCAGCCGTATCTGCCGCATCGTGTCGGTGATGTTCGTCTCCGTCAAATACGCCTGTCCGCGTATCTTCTTGAACACATCCTGCAGCTTGTTGGTCAGTCCGTCAAACATGAGTTATTTCCTGGTGTGTATTCTGTGCCCATGTGATAAGAGTATAGAAGGATTTTCGCAAGTTCGACGACGGAAATAACTGAGTGGAAAATCTTTTTGACAAGATTTTCTCCGCCATTTGTCCTTGCGGAAAAAGCCACCACGACAATCCCTACCAAAAGCGGGAAATCTAACGTGCCCCTTCCCCTAATTCCAGCGGTAGGGAGAATAAACTCAAGAAAGATGATATGGTACTTGAGGCCGCAGTTAACGGGGAATGCGCTTCAATTGTAACATTCAACATCGCAGATTTTCATGGTTCTGAAAAATTAGGAGTTGAGGCTGTCCCGCCAAAGGAGTTTCTGATTAGGAGAGGAGTACTGAAATGAGCACACTAAGCTTGCGTTTGCCTGACTCGCTTCATGAAGCCGCCCGTCGGTTGGCAAAACAGGAGCATGTCTCCATCAACCAGCTTATTTCCACCGCGATCAGCGGAAAAGGCGTCAGCCCTTATGGCCGAGACTAATCTCAAGCAATGCGCCTCACAAGGATTGCGCAAACATTTTGACGATCTCATGGCCCGCGTTCCCGATGTCCCTCCCGATCCCGGCGACGAACTGTAGACGGCTTCTTTGAACTGAAGCACATCAGCAGATCACCAGAGATAATCAATATGCGTAGATTTTCGTATTGTCTGGCACTTGTCCTCTGCGCCGCCTTCCTCCCGCCTACCTGCCCAGCCGCCGACGCCGGCTGGAGCTCCATGAACCCCGAAATCCCCGGAACCGACGGCGAAGTACGCTCGATGGTTTTCAAAGACGGTAACCTCTACATCGGCGGAGACTTTACCGTTGTTCAAAGCGTCAAAGCCAACAGTATCGCCAAATGGGACGGAAACCTGTGGTCACCGTTGGGAGAGGGCATAGGAAATGATGGGGAACGGGGATGTGTTCAATCAATTGCGTTCGACTCCGCCGGGAACCTCTATGCGGGAGGCAACTTCATGTTTGCGGGCGGTGTGGCCTGCAATAATATCGCCAAATGGGACGGGACATCATGGTCAGCACTCGGAAAAGGCTTTAATGATAGTGTTGAAACTCTTGCGTTCGATATAAGCAACATCCTCTTTGTGGGAGGAGAATTCAGTGCCGCTGATGATATGCCATGTCTTGGAACCGCCAAATGGGATGGGACATCATGGTCGGCACTCGGAAACAGAGTAGTTGGAAGAGTCTTCGATCTTGCATTCGACACAAAGGGATCGCTGTATATCGGAGGCTATCTCACTGCCATCGGAAGCACTACTTGCAGCAACATCGAAAAGTGGGACGGAAAAGAGTGGTCGCCGCTTGGGGAAGGAGTGGACGGCTATCTGACCGTTCTCGCATGTGATTTTGCTGGAAATATCTACGCAGGAGGAGGTTTCACAACCATAAATGGCAACGCATGCGCCAACATCGCCAAGTGGAATGGTGCCTCTTGGTTATCATTCGGCGAGGGAATGAACGCTTCTACCAGAGCTCTTGCCTGTGACGCCTCAGGAATCATTTATGCTGCAGGACATTTCAGCTTCACAGGAACAAAGAGTTTCTATGGTGTCGCCACGTGGAATGGGAATACATGGTCTCCACTTGGAGAGGGAATGAATGGGCCCGTATTCTGTCTCGCCTTCGACTCATTCGGGGATCTTTATGCCGGAGGTTCCTTCACTAAGGCTGGCACAGTCATATGCAACAACATTGCTAAGTGGGACGGTCGTGCATGGTCGCCGCTTGGAGAGGGAGTTGATGGCGGAAGCGAAGTTTACTCCATGGTGTTTGATTCCCTCGGCAATCTCTACGTCGGTGGCTTTTTTTCCAGCGCAGGAACCGTGAAATGTCGCGGAATCTCCAAGTGGGATGGTATTTCGTGGTCAGCACTTGGCAGCGGAGTGGATGGTGGCATTTACACTCTTGCGTTCGACAATGAAGGTTCACTCTACGCCGGCGGACTCTTCGCGGCTGCCGGGGAAGTGAAATGCAACAACATCGCCATGTGGAATGGACGTATATGGGCCTCACTTGGGCAAGGAATAAGCTATGCCTATTGGGGCGTCGTTCATACGCTCGCATTTGATAAGGCAGGTGATCTTTACGCTGGGGGGTACTTCACAAATGTCTGGGGGTATGATTGTAACAGCGTTGTCAAATGGAACGGAACATCATGGTCGCCGATTGCGGAGAAAGCCACCGGCTATGTCAACACCCTTGCAATCGATCAAGCCGGAAACCTCTACGCAGGAGGTTGGTTTCCCTCTGCTGGAAGCATTTCGCATAATGGCATAATCAAGTGGAACGGCAAATCATGGCTACCGCTTGGCGAGGGAGTGAATGGGGAAGTCAACGCTCTCGCCTTCGACACTTTTGGCAACCTTTATGCCTGCGGTGCGTTTGCCACCTGCGGAGGTATAGTTTCTCCTTACGTCGGCAACTGGAAGATCGAAACTCGCACAGCAACATTTACTGCTGGGAATAATGGCTCTCTTTTGTGCTCATCAGACTTGGGTAAATCAGCTTTCAACCTAACGATTGAAAACGGGCAAGACTGCCCCCCCGTCACGGCTATACCCGATGAAGGCTATGAGTTCGCCTGCTGGGTCGGCGATTTGGTGTCGTTGGAAAATCCGCTTCTTCTCAAAAGTGTCTCAAAAAACATCGCAGTTATTGCAAAATTCCGCAAGAGCGGATCTCAGCCAATGGCGACTAAAAGGATGTCGATGGGGTCTATCCGCAATCAGAAGATAGATTTAAATTTTGGACCCATTCCTTGCTATACAGAAGCCACTATTGATCAATATGAATTTTTCGTTGAATTCACGCCTCCAGATAATTTCTATAAGTTTTCTTTGAATGAAGAAGACCGCCTGTCATTCACGATAGGCAGCATTTCATTCATTTCTACACTTGGCGATGGCGTGTTCAAGAATTCAGGAACACATGTAAGTTCGGTAATCACATTGACCGAGAAAAACGAGAAAGGGCAAGATCAGAAGGTTGCCGTTGTGACAGTACGTTGGAGTTCAAGTTCAATCTGTTTATCAGTAAAAGGCACGCCATTAACCAATAGTAGCTCCAATATCTTGGATCTTCTTTGTCACCAGAACGGCAAGGTGTCTGAAAAGTTGTGCGATATAGAGGTCCAACTCGGGAAGCTATGGTACACCGCTCTGACTACAGCTGAGGTCTTACCATTCAAAGGAATGAAAAAAGTGAAACTCAACAAAAAACTCAACGGAAGTATGACCTCCTGGCGCGTGAAAGGGTCGGCAAGACCTTAATCGGAGATGGGTTCAGCCCTCAACACAAAGCCCAGCTGGGTCTGCGGGCTCCACAGCCTCGACCGCCATGCGGCCGAGGCGAAGAGTAAGTTGCGCCTTCTCCCCAGTCGCCATCCCGCCGTCTGGTGCGGTTTCATAGAATCCACTCTACCAAAAAAGTGTTGATTGGATATATTTTATTGTTTTATCGTGATGGCATTGAACAGGTTGATTGTGCCCGGTTGAAGGTGGATCGCAGTAACGGGAACGAGAGGTTTTTTCATTCCCTTCCCCCCTCAACCCTCCACCTTCCACCGCTCTGAACCCCGAACCCTACAAACCAAAAACGGCGGCGTTCGCCGCCCAGCCTCAAGGAGATATTTCCATGCGCAGCGACACGATCACGAAGGGATTCGAGCGGGCCCCGCACCGCTCGCTGATGATGGCCACCGGCGTCAAAAAGAGCGACTTCGGCAAGCCGCTCATCGCCGTCTGCAACTCGTTCACCACCGTCGTCCCCGGCCACTGCCACCTCGATAAGGTCGGCAAACTGATCCGCGACGAGATCAGAAAAGCCGGCGGTGTGCCGTTCGAGTTCAACACGATCGCCATCTGCGACGGCATCGCCATGGGGCACGATGGCATGAAATTCTCGCTGCCCAGCCGCGAGCTGATCGCCGACTGCGTCGAATCCATGGTCAGCGCCCATCCCTTCGACGCCATGATCTGCATCCCCAACTGCGACAAGATCATCCCGGGAATGCTGATGGCCGCCATGCGGTTGAACATTCCGACCATCTTCGCCTCGGGTGGCGCCATGAAGGCCGGCAAGATCGACGGAAAGGCGTGCGACCTCATCTCCATTTTCGAGGGCATCGGCAAGCTCAAGGCCAAGAAGATCAGCGAGAAGGAGCTTGACCGTCTTGAGGGTTGCGCCTGCCCCGGGGCCGGCTCCTGTTCCGGCATGTTCACCGCCAACAGCATGAACTGCCTCACCGAGGCTCTCGGCCTCGCTCTGCCCGGCAACGGCACCATTCTCGCCCTCGACCCACGCCGCAAGGAGTTCTGGAAAGCCTCCGCCCGCCGCATCGTCGAGATGGCGAAGAAAAATGGTCCGCTCCCGCTTGACGTCGCCACCGAACCCGCCTTCATGAACGCCATCGCCCTCGACGTCGCCATGGGCGGCAGCACCAACACCATCCTCCACTCACTCGCCACCGCCACCGAGGCGGGCGTCAAACTCGACCTCAGGAAGATCGACAAGGTGAGCCGCTCCACGCCAAACATCTGCAAAGTCTCGCCGTCCAGCCAGTTCCACATCGAGGACGTCGACAAAGCCGGCGGCATCCCGGCCATCCTGAAAGAGGTTTCGAAGATCAAAGGACTTCTGAAGCTCGACTGCCTGTGCGTCTCCGGAAAAACCCTTGGACAGCAATTGAAGGCGGCAGCGGCACCCGACGGCACCGTAATCAGGACGTTGAAGAACCCGTACAGTGCTGAAGGCGGTCTCGCCGTCCTGTTCGGCAACCTCGCCGAGAAGGGGGCGGTCGTGAAGAGCGCGGGGGTCGCGCCGGCGATGCTCACACACCGCGGCCCGGCCGTCATCTTCGAAAGCCAGGAGGAGGCCTGTGAAGGCATTCTTGCCGGCAAGGTCAAGGCGGGTGACGTCGTGGTCATCCGCTACGAGGGGCCTCAGGGCGGCCCCGGCATGCAGGAAATGCTCGCCCCGACCAGCTACATCATGGGGCGCGGGCTCGGCGAAAGCGTGGCGCTGGTCACCGACGGACGCTTCAGCGGCGGCACGCGCGGCGCCTGCATCGGCCACGTCAGCCCCGAGGCGGCCGCTGGCGGCATCATTGGACTGGTGAAGACGGGTGATATGGTCACGATTGATATACCAAAGCGGAAGCTCGAACTTGAGGTCTCCGCCGCGGAGCTCGCGAAGCGCAAAGCCAAATGGCGTCCTGCCAAGCCCAAGGCGACGACCGGCTGGCTCGCCCGCTACGCCGCCCTCGCCACCAGCGCCGACACCGGCGCCGTCCTGAGGCGATGAATGTGATGGCGATCATTGGCGGCGTGGTGGTGGCAGTGACCATCGCCGCCTTGACGTTCCGTATGTTCTTCGAGGATCTCCAAGGGTTCGTCGAGAGCGTGAAGTATTATTTCCAGTCCGACTGGATCTCTATGTTCCGCGGCGAGCTTGAAGAGGATCGCTCCAGCACGCTCAAGCTAGTCGCCTGGGCACTGCTGTCCGGCGGTTGCGGTATCATCATCTACTTCTGGCTGCTGAAGCTTCTCGCTTGAACTTCCCTCGGCTCGGACAGGCCTCGCCCTCCAAGATGCGCGTGAAATTCACAATTGCGTTGGAGGGAGAGGTTCATCGAGTCGTGGATCAGACAGGCTTACAGAGTGCCAGCAGATCATCGACGTGCGCCGTGGCGAGGCACTCGACGGCGTCCGCCGCCCCGTAGTAGATCTTGACCTCGCCCGAGGGTTCGAGGATCATGCCGCCGGGGAAGATGACATGGTTGCGGATGCCACCACTGATCTCGTAGGAGGCTTCGGGAACGAGCAACGGTTCCTTGCACAGGCCGATGACTTTCCGCGGATCCTTCAGATCAAGCAGCATGATGCCTGCGGTATAGCGTTTCGTCCATTTCTCTTCCCAGCCGTTCTTGCCACGTGAGGGGTCGATGTCAACCGCGTGGAACGAGGTGAGCCAGCCTTTGGGGGTGCGCACGGGCGGGGCGGAGGGTCCGAGTTTGTCGTTGCAGAAGGGGACGTCCTCAATGCCAAGAATGAGCGTCGACTCACCCCAGTAAACCATGTCAGCGGAATCCGAAAGCCAGACGTCGAACTTGTCGCGCCCGCAATGGCTGTAGACGGGCATCGGCCGCTCGAGGCGGAGGTACTTCCCGCCGACTTTCTCGGGGAAGACCACCATGTTGCGATTGTCGGGGACGGTAAGGCATTTTAAATCGAACTTCACGAAGTCCTCGGTGACAGCGATGCCACCACGGAGCCCGTGCGGGGTGTCAAGAGCGAAGCAGACAACGCAACGTCCCTCGAGAACGGTGATGCGCGGATCGTAGATGCGGAGGACTTCCTTATCAGCGTCGCGCCCGGGATATTTCTTTTTGATCTCCTCGGCGATCGACTGCTGAATTTCACCACGGTCCTTTGGCACATCCCACGTGACGCCGTCTTTGCTGAACGCCAATCCCAGCGTGATCTTCTCAAAGGAAAGCTTGCCGAACTCGCGGTGGTGGTCGTTGCGGAACAGCATCACATACTGTCCTTGATACTTCGCGATGCCGGCATTGTAGATGAGCGATCCCGCATAGGGGATATTCTCCTTCGACAGCACGGGATTAGCCGAGCAGCGCGTGATCACGGGACTTGACTTCAACGTGCCGATGAGTTGCCGTTCCATGGTGTATGTTCCTTTGGGTTGGTTCGTAGTTTAGCAAATTATTCTTATTATAGCGTCAAACACACTTTCCAGCTTATCCACGGTTGACTAAATATGATACTATTGTGATAATTACATTAGTCGACCGTTGCTACCGCAACTTATGCAACCCAAAAATCGCCAGCAGGAGCTGGCTCCCACATTATTGCCGTCTGAAAATCCAAGGAATCCCAATGTGGGAGCCACCTCCCGGTGGCGATTGGATGTATAAAACATTGTCCTTGTACCGCTATTCGAACTCGGCGCGGGAGCGGAAAGTCGAAGGTGGCGATCCCGTCAGGCGGCTGAAGGCGCGGGAGAAGTAGAACTCGTTGCCGAATCCGGTCATGCCGGCGACCTCCTTGACAGGCAACGTGGTGGCTCGGAGAAGCGACTGCGCCTTCCGCACGCGCCGCCAGAGGATGTACTTCTTCGGAGGCATGCCGATGTGCCGGGCGAACATGTTCGAGAAATAAGTTGGCTGGAGGTGTAGAAGCCTCGCCAACTGTTCGAGGGCGATCGGTTCGCTGAGGTGTTGATCGATATGTTCCAGCGCAGGGCGCAGCCGCTCGTAGACGCTCCCCCGGGCAGCCTCGGACTCCTCGTCGATCGTCCGCAAAAAACGCGAGAGAAAAAACCTCAGAATGGCGTCCGCCTCGAAACGGGCGGCAAGCCCACGCTTCTTGGAAAGGTCGATCATCCGATGCCACAACTGGTGGATTTTCGGACGCTCCGCGGGAGGAATGCCGACCTCGTACTGGCAGGGATACATCTCGAATAGATCCATGCCCGCAAGAACCTTCGCCGTGAAATGACTCCACAACAGGGTCATCCGCTCGGGACAGCAATAATAGCCCGGCGAATGTCCCGGAATCAGATACAGCGAGCCCGGCAGAAGATGGTATTCACGCCCATGATGACGCACATCCGCCTCGCCGCTCACCAGCCAATACAGACGGGTGAATGGATCGATGATCGTATTCAACCCCGCTCCGCCCCATTCGTGACCGCAAAGCGTCCGCTGGGCAACTATCAGTTCCAATTCCACGTTCATTGCGTTTCCACCTCCCAGCAGTAGAGGAGTCTGGGGCTAAATCTGTGAATAGGATATGATAATCACTGTTTCGTGCATGTGCAAACCATGTCCAATACTGTAAAATTGGAATGTAACGATGCTCCTATTCCATAAAGAAATACAACCAACACATGGAGAGTGAAAAATGAGCCGCCAGATTGGAATGGACACTATCTGCCTCCGCCCCACTCCGCGCATCGGACACACCGAGTATTCGATGGGCTACCACACCAACCTGCTGCGGAAATACAGCGGCGGCCTCGATCCCGCCAAACCCGAAAACTCGGGAAAATGCAACAAGGCCCTGATGAAGGAATGGGACTTCGACTTGATCTGGTCTGTCAACGACGGTCCAATCGACTGGTTGAAATCAGGTGGCCGCTGCTCCGACTTCGGGCACGCCGTCTACGCCGAGGATGGCAGCGACGAGCGCAAGCCGAGTATCTGCCCCTTCAACTCTCCCGAGGAAGTCTGGGAGTTCGACCCCGCCAAGGAGTATGGCGTCCCCGAGCATGCGAGCCTCAAGAAACTCTACCGCGAGTGGCACGAGGCCGCGCAGGCGGACAATCCCGACCAGGTGTTCACCGGCGGCTACTACAAGAGCGTCGTCTCCGGCGCCATCCAGGCGTTCGGCTGGGACATGCTGCTGCTGGCAGCCTCGGACGAGGACAAGTTCGCCGAGGTACTCCGCCGCTTCGGGGATTACACGATGAACTACGTGAAGGCGCAGGCCGAGGTCAAATCCATCGAGGTGTTCATCCAGCACGACGACATGGTCTGGACCTTGGGCCCCTTCGTCCGTCCCGAGTTCTACCGTTCCGTCATCTTCCCGATCTACAAAAAGCTCTGGTCCGTTCTTAAAAAAGCCGGCAAGAAAGTCCTCTTCTGCTCCGACGGCACGTGGGACATGTTTGTCGACGACATCGCGGCCTGCGGCGCGGACGGCTTCATCTTCGAGCCGTCGAACAATCTCGACATCTTCGTTGAGAAATACGGCAAGACGCACTGCATCGTCGCCAGCAAGATCGACTGCCGCACGATGGCGTTCGACCCGTGGGAGAAGGTCAAGGCGGAGATCGACGCCACCCTCGCGCTGGCGAAAAAATGCCCCGGTTTCATCCTCGCCGTCGGCAACCACATCCCAGCGAACGTCAGCGACGAGATGTGCGAGCAGTACATGGACTACTTGAAAAAGAACTGGCAGAGATAAGCGCGGCACTGAGTGCCCCACTTCCGCCATCGCCAGCGGGAGCTGGCTCCCACATTATATACTCTATAAGGGTGACAACTTAAATTTTGACGAGTCGGATTGTGGATTGGATTTTTTCGATCCGACTGACGGGCGATATGAATATCGTCCGATGGAGGATCGGAAAAATACGGCCGCAAGACGCTCGCCGCTTTGCGGTTGCGATCTTTTGAGTTTGGATTCGCATTCCTCGAGGGCTTCCGATACCTTGGTATCGAAAGCCTCTCCGAATGCAAACCATTCCTCAAAATCTTCGCAACCAAAATTTAAGTTTTCACCCTTATAGAGTATAACCATCGCGCATGACGAAGGACATTCAATGTGGGAGCCACCTCCGTGTGGCGATTGCATTTCCATTCTGTCGATGATAGCTGTATGGCATGAACAGCTTCTCCTTACGTTCTCGTCTTTTCCACGCGGCCTTGCTCGTCTTACTGCTGGCGCCGCAGTTGGCGCATGGCGGTGGTCCAGCCTATGACCCGCTAAAACTTTCCGAACAGAAGCTTCCCGAGCCAGTCGACTTGACGCTCAACGACAAGGAGCGCCAACGGGACGTTCCCATACGCGTCTATCTGCCATACGGTAAAACCCCTGCGCCGGTCGTTTTCTTCAGCCACGGGCTGGGCGGCTCACGGGAGGGATGCTCGTACCTTGGCACGCAGTGGGCTGGACGCGGGTATGTGGCGGTGTTTCTCCAGCACCCCGGCAGCGACACGTCGGTGTGGAAGGACAAGCCGCTCGGGCAGCGCATGACCGCTATGCGGCAGGCGGCGGATGTTAAAAATTTCATGCTGCGCGTCAAGGATGTCCCCTTCGTCCTCGACCAGCTTGAGCTGCTTACCAAGGCCGATGGACATGTCTTGGCGGGACGTCTCGACCTGACACGCGTCGGCATGTCGGGGCACTCCTTCGGCGCGGTGACGACGCAGGCGGTAAGCGGGCAACTCGCTGTGCGTGGCAACTTCTCGTTCACCGACCAGCGGATCAAGGCGGCCATCGCGTTCAGTCCCAGTTCCCCCCGCGGCGGCGATCCCGCGCAGGCGTTCGGCAGCGTCAAAATACCCTGGATGCTGATGACGGGGACCAAGGATGTCGCCATCATTGGCGATGCCAACGTTCCTTCTCGTCTGGCCGTGTTCCCCGCTCTGCCGCCGGGTGGGAAATACGAACTGGTCCTCGACGGGGCGCAGCATTCCGCCTTCGGCGACGGCCTCCTGCCTGGAGAGCTGTCGAAACACAACCCCAACCACCACCGGGTCATA
Source organism: uncultured Victivallales bacterium (assembly GCA_964436735.1). Lineage (GTDB taxonomy): Bacteria > Verrucomicrobiota > Lentisphaeria > Victivallales > GWF2-38-69 > CAYTFM01. The sequence continues at coordinate 27,728 of CAYTFM010000057.1, forward strand.
CTGGCCCTGAGCACCGCCTTCTGGGACGCCTACCTCCGCGGCGACGCCGACGCCAAGGTATGGCTCGATGGCGACGGCCCGCTCTCGCTCATGGAGAAGAACGACCGCTGGCAGAAGAAATGACACCGACGATCTGGGCGGCGAGAATTTGCCATCCGGGACATTTCCAGAAGAGACTCGGATATTCCGCAGCCGGTCCGCAGGTCATCCCCAGAAAAACCGCCACGGTTCCTTCACCAACTTTCCATTCGACAAGCAGTGGTTCGCCATCTGCCCGGAGAAGCACGTACGCCTCTTTTCTCAGCTCCAATCCGTGTCGGTAGAGGACTGCGGGAGCGTCCTTCCCGACGGCGAGATTGAACAGTGTATTCCCCTCAGCGCTGATGGCGGCGGGCGCGGCGAACTTTTTCTGTTCCCACGGTGAGCCGATTTTCACCGGCAGAATGTCCGCAAGGCGGCTTTCTGCGTATCCGCCCTTCCCGAGAGAGCAGAGCCCTCCAAACACCACAAGACGGCTTCCCTTGCGCACGTTTCCCGCGATGTCGTCGAAGACGCACTCGGGCAGAACGCCTTGCGGACAAAAGGGGAAATCGATAAGGACGATCTTCTTCGCTCGGGCAATAGTCTGCGAGGCGGGAAGCTTGTCCGAGAGGAACGTGTTCTCCGGAACAAGAGCGGGACGCGGATTGACGAGGGTGTACTCGCGGATGCTGTCCGCCTTTTCGCCGTTTGCCAGCAGGGCGTCCTTGATCCCGTATCGGCCAAAGGAGAGGCCGTTGAACAGCAGCACCAGATCGCAGGGCGCATCCTTCGTGGCTGATGTGTCAAACGGCGTGAGTTTGAAGTTCTTGAGGCGGAACGCCATCGTGTCGGGGGTAACGCCCCAGTTGCCGAGTCGCAACATCCCACCCTGATATTCACTCCTGCCCCAGACGGGAACCCCGCTGTCAATGTAGGCCGGGTCGTCCATGTTGTCCACGTAATACTCCACCCGGTCAGCATCCTTGTCGAATACCACTCGGTAATGATGCCAGTCCTTTTTGGTGATTCCTGCTATCCTGCGATGACCGACCGGTTCGACGTTGAAATTCTTCATCCGCTTGGAGACCGGCTCGGGAAAGTATCTGCGCCAGTCCTCACAGTAGTCATGCCAGAAAAGGGTGATGTTGTACAGTTCCATGAACAGTCCAATGCCTTTCTGGGTGTGGTCGATTTTCAGATCGAACTCGAACATTCCTTTGGGGCAAAGAGGAATCTCCCTTTCGGCGAAGCCTCCGCGGAGGTCGGGAGTTGTGTGACAGCGAACCGTCAGATATCCATCGCCGATCGCATACTCGCTGAGCGAGGGCAACGCGCGCACCTTCCAGCCGTCGGCGTTCTCCAGCGGCATCGCGCCCGCGGCAAACGACTCCTCGTACGCGGTCTCGCCACCGCGGGATGCCGCACCCAGAAGAAGGACGAGGCCGCACAGACATGACTTCATGTGCCTCATGTTTACTTGCCCTCCCGCTCGAAGGTGACAACCACACTGGCTCCCCACTCGAGGGATGGTATGCGGATGTGGCCGGAGTCGTCGACGGCAAGCTGTTCGGCGTGCGGATATGGCTCGGAGATAAGGAGATGAACACTTTTGATCTTTTCGTCAGCCTCTTTTTTGAAAATGACCGAGACGTCTTTCCGGACGGGCGGCTTCGGATGGAATTCTGAGATGTTGATGTCGCCTGATGTGTTCAGCAGGTGGAGCGCGAGGGTACGTTCGTTTTTATCCATGCGCTCGGAAAGCCACGGGCGCCACATGACGTCGTCGGCGTTCTCAACGGTGATGCGCTTCGCCACCTCGTCAGCCGCGACCGGTGAGAATCTTGTGTCGTAATAGCACTCGGCGAAGCGGAGGGCATGCCGCCACACCTTCCAGTCGTTGCCAAGGGGTTCCGTGCGGTCGCCCGGCGCTATCCAGTGAATGCCAGAGAAGGCCATGGCGTAGGGCATGAGCATGCGCGAAGCACTCCCCGGAGCGCATGGCCGCATCCATCCCACGCCGACCTGCGCGCCGTTGCGACGGGCAGACGCGCTATCGCCAACCAGCCGTCCCACCCACAAATTCCAGGTGCGCATCTCCTGCGCGTTGTAACCGAGAAGATATTCGAACCAAAGGAACGAGTTTCTCGATGATTCCTCACGGTACTGCGGATAGTTCTTGCGCCACTCTTCCGAAAAATCTGAGTTCGTGCCATACATGAATTCGGGATGTTTCTCCCAGACTCCCTTCAGGAAAGCGCGGAGACATTTCGTCCCTTGGGCGTCGGGGTTGGGATACAGCTCGAGGCAGCTTTTACCAGTGTAGTCGAACCATTCCGTCTCCTTGGCGCGCATCGGGTCACCCACGACCGATGGCGTGAACGCCCAGTCAAAGCGGCAGCCGTCCCAGCCGAACATGTCGATGGAGTCCGACATCATCTTTCCCCATTCATACGCCCGCTTCTCGTCGTACATCGCAGAGGAATAGGCGATCGCGTAGCGTTTGCCGTTGTCGATGACGCCGTTGTAAAGCAGCGGCTGACCGTCTTTTCCGTAGCGGTAGAACTCCGGGTGGTCCAGCCCTGTTTCCAGCGACACCTCGCCATTCATCCACGGAAAGACGCTGATCCCGTTCTTGTGCGCCTGCTCGACGAAGCTCTGGACGAAACGCCGTTCGACCCGGCAGCGGTACGCCGGTTGGGACTCGGTATGCGGTTCCCACGACTCGCCCGGGGTCAACCCGAGGTAAGGACAGGGCGTCCACGTGTAATATTCGAACGCCCCGAAATAATTCATGCGATACTCTCGCATCGTCGATTCGATCTTAGCGGGATCGTTGAAACAACCAGGATTGACACAGCCGTACTGTCCGACCTTGACACCGCTTGTGGCGACCGCAAAGTATTCCCGCCCCGCGTCAACGACTGCGCCGCCGTCGAGTAATTCGGCCCGCAGTTCGCATCCCTGGTCGACCTTGGCGGATTCCCACTCGACGCGGATATCACGTTTCTCCCCTTTGCCCAACTCGACTTCCCGCTCATCGATGACACGGATGGCGTCAAGCCCCGACAGCACGCGTGTCCGGAGTAGGACTTTTTTCGCCACATCGCTCCGTCCCGCAAGCTGGATGACCGCACCGCACTTCTCGCCGGGCTTGAAGACAATCTTGTCCGGCCAAACGTTTTCGATGCTGGTGACTTTGAATGCCTTGTCCAGTCCGATAGGTTGGCACTGCCGTTCCGTCTCCTCAGGCTTCCCTCCCACAATCACCGCAAAACAGAATTTCGAGCGACTGCGTGGCGCGTCGAAGACTAAGGAAGGCGTCGACACCCACAACTGGGTCGCTTCTCCGCCAAAACCCTCCTTCTTCCCCTTCATGTCTCCGAAAACGCGCGACAGACCGCTATCGGCGGCGGCGGACAGTCCGAAGCCAAAATTAGTTTTCGGATTCCAAGCGAACGCATAACCAGGACAGTCGGTGCTTTTCAACGGTCGACGCAGCCCTTGCGGATGTATGAACGCCTCCCCCTCAGGCGAACTGAATCCGTTGCAAGTAATCTCAAACCGCGCATAGGCACGCCGGGTCTCTTTGCGCTCGATCTCGATCTCGTATGCGATGAGTCGATCACCAGAGCGGCAGGAGATCTTTTCCACCACCTCCGCCACAGGCAGACTCCATTTCACCTCCAGCGCCGCGGCGTCGCTGCTGTTTTGAAGGATCTTGCACGACGCCTCGACGCCTCTCTGCGGCCACGCTTTCGCCTCCTTGGATATGTGCCCATTGTAGACATCCTGCGTACCATCCTCGACCAGTTCAAACCCGCCGCTCAGCGCGGTCTCCCGTTTCACGCTCTTGTCCTGAAGACGTGAAAGCGTATAGCCCTTTTTCTTGTCGAAAACGACTTTGTACTGCCCCGTCTCGACAGTGATGGAGCCATCCTCACACGTGGAGAGGATGTCCTTGGTGGAGTCGGCGGAGAGGACGACGGCGAGGCCGCACAGCACGAAAGCGAAGGTCAGCGTGGCAATCAGGCGCATGGATGGCATCTCCTCTTTATATTACTAATTACCAATTACTAATGACTCTTCACTGCTGCCATGATCATGCCTGCCGCATAGGACGGCCAGTCGGTGCTTTGCCAGAACATCCTCGAATCCGACGCCCCGCACGGCATGCCGAGGAACACCGTGACACGCCCCTCGCCGCAGGACTTGGTCAGCCACAGCGGTCCGCCATCGGCCGCGGACAGGATGGCGGCCTCCCCCGTCGGAGCGAGTGCGTGGCTGAATCTGAGTTTCCCGTCCGGAAAAATATCCGCTCCCACATGCTCCTTGATCGCCCACGGGTTTGCAAGAGACACCGGCATGATGCCATCAAACCCGCTCGGTTGCCCTCCCCCTTTGTTAAGCGTGAACACACCGCCGAGCACAACGAGATGCGAGCCATGAGACACGTCCGCCAGAATTTTATCGACCACCAGTCGATGAAGAAGCCCCGCGCCCATGGGGAAGTCCGCCATGATGATGTACTCAGGCGCAGGTGTGGTGAGATCGGGCAGATGGTCGATTCTGAAGGTGTTGTGGGCACTCAACGCAGGGGCCATGTTGGTTACTGAACACATTTTCATCTCGTTTACACCAAGCTCCTTAGCCATGGCGGGAATGTTGTACCTTTCCGAGGCGATGCCGTTGAGCAGCAGTGCCGTACCCTTCCGCGCCGCGCCCACCTCCGTGTCAGCGGGTTCGGAAAGCTTGCTGATGAGTATGGAGTTGATGTGATGTCCCACTTCGCCAAGGCTCAAACCATAATTGCCGAGTGAAACCGTAGGATTCTCAACCAAAGAATCAAGCCTCACACCGGACTCCACATACACGGGCCCCTCCATGTCATCGACGAAGTATTGCACCAGACCGTCCCGGGCGGTGTCGAACATGATTTTCACGACGGCGCGGCGGGCAAGAGGCATCTCGTCCGTGACCACGGCCCACTCCCCGCGGTAGTACCTGAGCAGGGCATGCCGTCCGTAATTTTTGAAGGCGATCATGAATCCCGGGAGATCAATCTTCAGCGAGAAATGGTCATACTTCGCCGCCGAGACGCCCACGTTCAGATCAATGATGATCTCACCTCTCGAAGGCAGGGAGGGAATAGCGTGCGTGAGACTACCGCCTTTGTAGGGACGATGTCTGAACTTCATATCAAGCCCGTTCTTCGAAAGCGACCACGACGAGACTTCGCCGGGATCACCCTCGATTCGCCAACCGGCGGCGGCAAGGCCGTCTAGCTTCGTGAAGTCCTGCTGGAAGAGGATTCCGTCGTCGGAAGCAGCCTCGGCAAAGGCGCTGAGCGGCACGGCGAGAAACGCCGCCACACAGACAAGCAGGGCATGCGGCCAATACCTCATCATTGATCGCTATTCCTCTGAAACGTGATTTGCATGAGCTTCTCGGCATGTCCGTCGAGGAAAACGCATCCAACGCCGTTGGTGTGGCGGTAGGAGACGCGGCATGCTGGACCTTTGGTGAACTCGCCTCCAGTTGTGTCGGCTTGGTAGAACCTGTAGGCACAGCCATCTGCCAGAAAGATAAGCTTGCTAGGCGACACCACATCGCTGAGTTTCGCCAGACGCCACGACGGACCGTTCATCATGTTGAAATTATATGTGTACCCCTCCGGCGGCATCCCCCACGCAGTGGGATACCAAGGGAAGTCGGTTCCCATTGGCTGGATGACGCCGTCAAGGCATTTCGGAGCCGCGGGGCAACTGAAAATGTTGAGCGTGGTCGAGGGATAGTTGGCCGCCGTGTAGGGAGCGGTGTACCGCGAGGTCAACCCGGTGTACTCCAGAAAATTATCCTCCCACCACGTGCTTGCCCCCACATGCCCGCTGGCGGGACCGCCAAAAGGGACCAGCCAACCCGCCGTGTCGTTGACGTAGCCCTGCAGGGCGAGCCCGAATTGCTTCAGATTCCCCTTGCAGGAGATCTCCAGCGCGCTCTTCCGCGCCATCGAGAGGGCGGGGAGCAGGAGGCTCGCCAAGATGGCGATGATGGCGATCACCCCCAGAAGCTCGATCAGGGTAAACCGGCGGG
>CAYTFM010000058.1:0-3028 GCA_964436735.1 uncultured Victivallales bacterium
GTCGGCGGCGGCAATCTTCTCATCATGGGCGCCGATTACGACAAGACCTTGCGGGCGGCCGAAGCCGCGGGCAGGAACTACATGATGATGGAGACGAACGTCTACGTCAAGAGCTACCTCTTCCTCAAGGATCTGTATGAGAAAGGCGAGCTTGGCCGTGTGCAATATATGCGCGGCATCCACAGCCAGACGATGGAGAACTGGCCTGGGGCCTGGATCGGGCTGCCTCCCATGTGGTATGCGACGCATGCGGTGGGGCCGCTGCTCGCCCTGGTAAAGTCGCGGGCCACGCGGGTGGTCTGCCACGGTTCGGGGGACATGGCCGACGAACTGGTCAAGAAGCACCACAACCCCTTCCCTATCGAGACGATGACCTTCACCATGGAGAACTGCAAGGCTGTCGGAGAGGTTGTGCGCACGCTGTTCGAGACGGCTCCCATGGGAGGCGAGAATTTCGAAGTGTACGGCAGCAGAGCCAGCTTCTCCTCGATAAACGAAACTCTCTGCGTCATGGGGGACAAACCTGCCACGCCCGGGGGCAGAGGGCTTCCCTTGACCTACACGAAACCAGAACTGCCAATGCGCTGGGACCTGCTGCCGGAGGAGTTCAAGCAATGCGAGACGCGAGGACATGGCGACGCCGCCATGCATCTTGTCCATGAGTTTGTGCGCAGTATCGTGGAGAAGCGCCCATCAGCCATCGACGCCGTCACCGCCGCCAACTGGTGCGCGGTGGGCATCCGCGCGCACGAATCGGCGATGGCGGGCGGAAAGCTGCTTGATGTGCCGAAATTTGATTGAGGCGGCGACGCCAGCTTCTATTCAGCCATTGAGGAAGACGCACAACAGTGACCGCGGGCGCGAGCCCGTGGACATCGAATGAAAAGCATCATCAAGACGCCGGTCAAACTTCCAGCAGGAAGATCTTGCAACTGTGCGCCTTCAGCTCCGTCTGCAAAGAATCTTCGATCCCGGGGAGATCCTCCTTGCTCCAGAATTCGCGCGCCGTGACCTTTGCGCCAGGAGGAAGTCCGACCTTGCACAGCTCCACCCGCAAGGCCTTTGGCGTCTCGCCGAAGTTGAAGACTCCGACCGCGCGTCCCGCGCCTTTCCGGCACTTCCCATACCAAATAGAAGGATATTCCTCATCAAAAAGATCCAGTGGTCTGACATCATCAAAGGCGTCCAACTCTTTTAGGAGCATTTGAAAGAGACCCCCTCTTGCCTTGTCAAGGGTGCTGAATCGATCGCCGGTGAGCATCATACCGCCAGTGAGCCACAGCGCGGCGGTGAACATCCGCACTTCGTCCTCGCTGAGTTTGTTGTTGTCGGTCCGGGCAATGTGGGCGTCGGCGTCGTTGAGCCACAGACGGCCGTGCATGTATCTGCGGTTGATGACATTCCGGCAGACGTTCGGAAGAGTCGGAGCTTCTTTATACGGTTCGTTGTTGATGTTCCATGAAGGAAGGAAATCGGTGCCGATCCTGCAGCCGTTGACAATGCCCACGCCAGCGCCGAGCACGTTGGTGCAGGCGAGGATGAATGTGTCGTCCCCCATGCCCGCGCGTATCGCCTGAAGGCCGCGGCGTATCGCCTGCACGCGTGTCGCCGTGGGGTCCGCGTACACGCCACCGAGCGACAAGACGCCGGCTAAGTGGACGAGGAAGTCGAGTTTCACATATTCGAATCCATATCGGGAGAGGGTCGTGAACGTCTCGGTCAGCCATGCGCAGGCCTCGGCCCGCGTGCAGTCGAGACTGGCCACGCGGGAACCGCGCCAGTTCGGCATCGCCCAGACGGTCTGCCCCTTCCGGTCCTTCACCATCCATTCGGGATGCGCTCCGTACAGTTGCGAGCATTCCGCGACCAGAAACGGAGCGACCCAGATGCCAGGCTTGAAACCAGCCGCCTTGATCTCCCTGGCAAGGAATTCCAACCCATCCGGAAATTTCACCGGGTCGCAGGCCAACCAGTCACCCAGGGCGGCCTGGTAGCCGTCGTCCATCTGGACATATTCGATGGGGTAGTCATCCTTGTGACCGCCAAGCCAGACGGCGTTCTCGATCATGTCGGCCTGCGTGATCTTCTCGAAATAGTAGGTCCAACTGCACCAACCAGTCGGGATATGGCTCCAGGTGATGGCCTTCATCCTGGCGGCCCACAGCCAGGAGAACGCCTCTAGAAGCCCGTAGCCGTCAGCTCCAGACATGAGCACGAGCTCCTCGGAATCGATCTGCTCACCTGATGCGAGTTCGATGCCATCGCCGTCGCAGATGGCATCGAAGCGGTTCACCCCCTCCGCATCCAGTCTTAGGGCGAAGCGCGCCACCTGGGCTTCCGAGCTGATGAAGCCGGCGAGCATGTTTTCGCCGCTCCTCTTGTCGTTGAGAATCACCGCGTAATCCGCGGAAAAACGGTTTGGGGTCGCATCGTCATACTCGTCGGGGACAGAGGTTGCGAAGGGCTTGTAGTCGGGATTCAGGAAGAAGTCCTTCTCGCCGTAGCGGACGCTTGCGGCCGGACTGGTCATGGTCCAGCCTTCCTTGTAGATGCGGAGATCCGCGCCGACAGAGGCAAGGCTCTCGTTCGTCGCGGAAAAGCGGAACCCGCCGAGATGCACCTTCGCGCCAGTCAGGTTTGTAATGGACGCGAAGGCGGCCACGGCGGCGGCATCTCCCGGAATGTCCTTGAAGCCGATCCGAAGCTCGCACCCGCCCGCCACACTCTTCGCCCCTCCCCCCGGTAGTGTTTCCCACTTGTCGGGAGCCAGAACGTTTCCGTGGACTTCCACGGAGACCTTGAACTGTGTGACCCTCCCTCCCGGGCATGTGAATGAGAGTGTCTTGGAATGCGAATCCCAACAGGGCTTTGCGAGACGTCGAGGCAGGTCATTGGGGGCGGGAAAGCTGATCATGGCGTGAACTCCCGAGTCATATTGAGGTCGCTCATGCGCGACGTGTAATTTTCTGATAATTAATTTCACAGGCCGGGTTTCCGCCAGCATTTGTAAAACTAATCTTCGAAAAAC
>CAYTFM010000058.1:3060-13304 GCA_964436735.1 uncultured Victivallales bacterium
GCCGTCAAGCCTGTAAAGACAAAGGTAATCCCATAACCACTCCCAAACGCAAAGACCTGCTCCAGCAGGTCAAGGCTCGAAGATGACGCCGTACATAGACGTCGGATCCTTCATCGCCTCCGCCGTCTCCGTTTCGACGGCCTCAAGCGATATGCGATGAGTGGTGAGCGCGTCGACATCCACTTTTCTCTCGGCAAGGAGCCGCATGCAAAGCGCGAGATTCGTCTTCGTGGTCCAGCGCATGGCGACCGCGGGGTAGTCATCCCCGAACTCCCACGCCTCGTCGTGATATCCGAACCCGGTGCGCGAACAGCGCCGGACATCGATATTGTTCATGCCGCCCATTTTTCCACCATAGGAAAAAACGGGCCAGCCGACGATCATGATCTTTCCCATCGGATGCCCGTCGGGAGACACCTTCATGCAATCGACGAGTTTGTCAACCGTCTCATCACAGGGACCGAAGTTCGCAAGCACGGCGTCGTCCAACCCCGCATTGACGGTGAACGCCTTCGTGGCGGCGACATCGCCCGCATTCGAATCGATATGCCATTTGCGCGCGAGCTCCCGTCGAAGCGGGTTGAACTCCCAGCCAATGGGATAACATCCCGCCAGTTGATACAGCCGCGCGGTCAGCATGCCCACAATGCCCAGCCCGACAATGCCGACATATTCGCCAAACTCGGGCTCTCCACGGCGCAGCGCCTGAAGCGCGGTGGCAAGAAGCATTGCGTACGACCCTTGCTCGAATGTCACATCCTCGGGAAGCGGCGTGCAAAGATTATGCGGCACGACGGCGTAGTCGGTGTGCAAGGCGTATCCTCCGCCGACGCATGCCACGCGGTCCCCCTGCTTGAACTCCTGGACTCCTTCGCCAACAGCCTCGACCACGCCGGCGTTCGAATAACCAAACGGCGTTCGTTTTGCCAGCGGATCGGGATTGTCCCTTTTCTTGCTGTAGCTGTCCCATCCCTTGAGCTCCGTGCCGGGACTCACCAGCGAAGCGCGCACCCGCACGAGAATGGTTCCCCTCTTGAGCTCCGGCACATCCTGTTCGACGAGTTTTATCGCACCATCTCCGCCGCAGGTGGCCACTTTCCGCTTCATTGTCATCGACATTGCACCGCCTCCTCCGACAAAAGTTTCTTGATGTGGCTGATATCAGTTTTGAGGAGCGCGGTCGCCGCGTCTCCCATAAGCTGCCCGTGTCCGTGTGGTTCGGAGTACTCTGAAGGCAGGCAGATGTCGCCGGAGTAGCCCCGCTCGCGCAAGCACGCCAGCATGGTCCGCCACGAATAGCCCGCATGCCGTGCGGTGGTCCACAGGGTCCGCCACGTCGCTTCCTCCTCGTCCGGGCCGTTCGTCCGCCACCGGAATGCAGACTTGAAGTTGACCAACCTGAGATGCGACCATACGATGTCGAGGGCCATCGCCACCGGCTCCCCGCTCACCGCACAATGCGCCGGGTCGAGAACCGCGCAGACATGCCGCGCGTCATACTTCTCGATGAGATGCATGATGCCGATGGCACTGCCCACCATGTTGTCGCAATGATTTTGCACGCCGATCGCCACGCCGTGCTTGTCAAGAAGAGGAACAAGTTTGTCGTACTGCGCGCGGACGTTCTCCTCGGTCGCCCGATAGCCGATCTTCAGGTCGATGCCCACGCAGACGCGTATGAGGGGGATGCCGCTCTCTCCGCACGCGGCGATTGTTTTCTCGTCTGTGTCGGCGGCCACGCTTCCAATGAAAAGCCCCCGATCGTGAAAAATCCTCGCCGCCCGTGGAAGCTCTCGGGCGATGTTGTCGGGATTCACCGGATACCCTGCCCGCACGGCCAACTCCGCGCCGTCCACGCCAAGCTCCTTCAAGAAGTCCGCCAGTTGTTCGACTGACATGTCCGGCCAGCTTTTGGTGAACACGGTGATCTTATTGCGCATGGGCGAATCTCCGTTTTACGTCGTGTGTTTTTACCCTATTCCTGTGGCAATTGTAGCCGCATATGCTATTACTGTCTTTGACGCAATACGGGTTTTATTTACCAGAATCCGTGCTAAGGGTCTGCTCCCAAGGCGGGCTTACCCGCAAATCCGAAATCCGAATATCGAAATCCGAAGTAAATTCGAAATTCAAATCCCGAATGAATGAAACAAAACAGTTCAACAGCGTTTCCCGCTGTTTCGGATTTCGTGCTTCGAGTTTCGAATTTATCAAACGCCACAGACATGGAACAATAAAGGTTATGACATAAATAGAGGTCTCCATGAAACCGCCGCTACCGCTGGTCACGGAGTGCGTCGCATTCCATTACGAGGAGAAAAAGCCTACGGAGAGCAACCATTCCGCCGAACTGCATATCCATCCCTTCTACCAGTTCGACCTCTTCCCCGCCGGCGGCATTCAGGTGCGGCTCGAAGGCCGCGCGTCTATCCGCACCCAGCCATGGACCGGCCTGCTCATCCCTCCCATGGTTGGACATGGGTACGTGATAGAAAAAACCTCCCGGCAGCTCTCGGTCAAATTCTACGTGGATCCCAGATATTGGCTGCAGTTCAGAGATGTCGGGAAACTGATAGCCTACCCGCAGTGGTATGGAGACATGCTGCGGGAGGCTCACGACGTGTTCGAATCGGACGAATCTTCCTTGCGTGGACAGCACCTCGTCAGCGTCATCACTGTATGCCTATCGCATTGGCTGAACAACCAGGCCCCACAACGACAGGAACAAAGGCAGCGGGAAACAGGCGGCGGGAAACTGCGCGCAATCCTTGAGTTGATCGCCCCCTCTCCCGCCCACCCCTGGACCGTGTCCGCGTTGGCGCGCCATTGCCAAATGTCACCGGATCTTTTCTGCCGACAATTCCATGCGATGTTCGGCAAGACTCCGCGAAAGTTTCTGCTCGAATTGCGCATGCGCACGGCGGCGCTGCGGCTTTTGCATGAGGAAACGGCGATTAAAGAAGTCGCCCGCGAAGTCGGCTACGCGACGGTGCACAGCTTCACCCGGGCATTCACCGAGGTGTTCGGGACCAGTCCCGCCGCATACGTGAAAACCGTGCCATCGGACGCCTGAGCGGCAGTTCCCGCCTTCCGCTGCCGCGGCTCACGATTCCGGGACCCGCCTTCGGAACTCCCGCGGGGACAACCCCACCACCTCCTTGAACCGTCGCGAGAAGTGGAACTGGTCATGAAAACCGAACCGCTCGGCGATCTGGTACAACGGCTCCCGGGTCTCCCGCAAACGGCCGCACGCCTGGCGGAATATCTCCTCTGAACGAAACTGGCCGGGGGTCTTGCCCGTCAACTCCAGGAAGCGTTTGCGGAACAGCGAGTACGACATGTGCAAGGAGGCGGCGATCTCGGTCAGCGCAGGAGAGGTCAGCGTGCCTTGCGCAAGTTTCCGGGATACCGCCTCGCGCCACGCAGCCTGCTCGCTCGTCAGAAGGCTGGCCTCCCGAGCCCCCAACGCGTCCGCCAGTATCTGCTGAAATTCACACAACCGCGCCAGCGGCGTCTTCGACAACTCGGTCGACGACGGTTGCATGACGGAACGGAACCGGGCGATCCAATACTCCAGCGGATCGAGAAAGAGCAGACGGCTTGTATCGCCGGGAAATCCATGCGCCTGCCACGTGTCGAAGAGCGGCCCCTCAAACCACACGTAGAACTCGCTCCAGCGACTGTCGCCGCGCGGTCCGTAGCTCTGCGCCACCCCCGGACGCGTCCACATCAGCGACCCTTTGCGCAGCACGGCCCTCACCCCTGTGGCGTCGACATAGTCCGCCTCGCCCTCCAGCGTGTAGACAATCAGATAGTGCATCGTCGGCCGCATGAAATCCGGCGGCGGCGCATGCCCGTACGTGGCCTTGCTATTCCATTTGGTGCCGGCGTAGACGATCCGGCCAAGGGGACAAACCACCGGCTGGGACGCGACGATGGAGAAAGGGGGCGCAGTGTGGGCCGCGGCTGTTTTCATCATATCAAAATATACATTATTTGTGACAAATTAGCCATTACCAGAATAAAATGAATAAGCTATGCTTGAATAAAATATGCATTACGGAGACACTCCATGCAAGAAAAGACATCGGCAACCCCCGTTTTGACGACCGCACCATCAGTCCAGTTCGATCTGCAAGGTGAGATTGGACGCCGTCTCAAGGCCGTGACCGAACAGTGGATCCTTCCCGCGCCCGCCGCCAACCCGGCGATGCTGGCTATGTTCCGGGACCGTGACCGCAAGCCGTACCGGAACATGGTGCCATGGGCGGGCGAGTTCGCCGGCAAATACCTGACACATGCGGCGCAAATCCTCCGACTCACCGGCGATGGCGAACTGCGCTCACATCTTGAGCGGTTCGTCAAGGAGCTGTGCGCCTGTCAGGAAGCCAATGGTTATCTGGGGTGCTGGCCAAAGGCGTCCGCCCTGACCAATCACGCCCCGAACTGCGCAAGCAACTGGGACACCTGGTCGAGTTACCACATGATGCTCGGCCTGCTGTTGTGGAACGAGGTCTCGGGCGACGAGGCGGCAGTGCGCTCCGCCGGCCATATCGCCGACCTGCTCTGCGACATGTATCTGGACGGGAAAACGCCGCGGTTGGTGGACACGGGTTCCACGGAAATGAACCTGGCGCCGATCCATTCACTCTGTCTGCTGTACCGGAAGACCGGCGTCGCGCGGCACTTGGCACTCGCCAAACAAATCCTTGACGAGTTCGCGGCCAAAGACGCGCAGGGAACGCATCTGGCCGGCGACTATCTGCAGGCGCCCCTCGACGGGAAGGAGTTTTCCCAGACGCCAAAACCGCGCTGGGAGAGCCTGCACCCGATCATGGGGTTGGTGGAACTCTATTACCTCACCAGCGACGAGTCGTGCCGGAAGGCGTTCGAATCGCTGTGGTGGAGCATGCTCAAGGGCGACCGCCACAACAACGGCGGCTTCTCGTCCGGCGAAAAGGCCACCGGCAACCCGTACGACACCGGCGCGATCGAGACCTGCTGCACCGTGGCGTGGATGGCGATGTCCGTCGAGATGCTACGCCTGACGGGCGATTCAATTGTCGCGGACGAGTTGGAACTGTCCATGCTCAACAGCGGACTGGGGATGATGAGTCCCTCCGGCCGCTGGGTCACGTACGACACGCCGATGGACGGCGTCCGCGAGGCCAGCGCTCATACGATCGTGTTCCAGGCGCGGGCCGGTTCGCCGGAATTGAACTGCTGCTCGGTCAACGGCCCACGGGCGCTCGGCCTCCTGTGCGAATGGGCGCTGATGCGAAACGACAAGGGACTGGCGGTCAACTATTACGGTCCGGGAAGCATGCGCTCATATCTGCCAGAGTCCGGCGTCGTGACCATACAGCAGGAGACGGACTATCCGCTCGGACCATGCGTCGATCTGCGCGTTTCACCCGAATGCCGCGCGACGTTTACCCTCTCCTTGAGGATACCGTACTGGAGCGAGTCCACCCACGTCTGGATCAACGACCAGGAGGTGAAAGGCGTGCCATGCGGCCGCTATCTGGAACTCCGGCGTGAATGGTCCGACGGGGATCATGTCAGGCTCGAGCTGGACTTTCAACTCCAGTTCTGGCGGCATCAAGATCCGGCGCATTGTCCCGCCTTCTGCCTCGACTACGAGGACTGGAACGGGGACTGGAAACTGGCCGGCCCCCTGAGCAACAGCGGAAACGCACCCCACGGCTTGTCGCCGGGTGATCTCGCCCTCGACCGAGCGGTTTCGATGGACGAGGTTTTGAAGGGCGGCCAGACGGTCATGGCACGCAGTCAATCTGGCGTCATCTCCTTGGACGGCATCTTCCGCGCGGCCCGCGCACACTCCGCCGCCTATTGCTTCACTGAGGTGGACGCTCCGTGCCAGGGGACGCTCCCGGTCGCGCTCGGGTGCGACTGGTGGTGCACCTGCATCGTCAATGGACAGACGGTCCGCGACGGCCTCTGCGGAGGCAAACAGACCCGCACCAGTCTCGTCAGCCTCCCCTTGCGCCCTGGTAAAAACCTGGTCGGCTTCAGGGTGACCGGTGGAAGCGCCGGCTGGATGCTCAGCATCGCGAGGGGAAAGTTCATTCCCGCCTCGGAGGCGGGAGGAACTCCCACAATGTCGTCAGCAGCCTGTTCCATTTACCGTGGCCCGCTCCTCCTCGCCTTCGATCCGCGGTTCTACTCGCAGGAGGATCTGCGCATTCCGCCCTTGGCCGCGCCGGAACTTGAGTTGGCCAGGCATACCGGATGCCCATCTGACACGCCATGGCTGTTGCTGGAAGGCAAAGGGACGGATGGCTCCACCGTCCGCTACTGCGACTTCGCCAGCGCGGGGTCCGCGGGTAACCACTACCGCTCATGGGTGCCAGTGCGGTTCAGCGTCCCCGCCACGGAGTTCTCCACGCGGAATCCGCGGCGGAGTGTCCGAGCAGCCACCCCATAGCGTGAAACGTGGCCCCCCCCTCTCGGTCTGGCTTCCACCACTCGTTCACACTCGTGGCTCTGTTCAAATGACGCCCCTCCGTCCGCCCCATTGATTCTTACGTCGTTGGAATACGACAAAGATCACACCTCGGGGATCGCGACGAGGGCGCGGTTCCAGACCGTGGCGCAGTAGTCGCAACGGTGGCACTCCTTGTCGCACGCGCACACCCTGTCGAACCACTCGCCGGGGATTAGCGCATTGTCGAGGACCATTTCCGGGAAGAGGGATCCGTAGTTCGGCTCGAGAATGTCGAGCAGGTTGCCGCGGTGCCTGCCCCGGACATAGGAGGCGATAATCATCCGCGGATGCGGGTTGCCGCGCGTCGCAAGCTTCACCTCCGGAAACCAGCGCTCGTAGCGCTGGACTTCCTCGGGACGTATCCAGGAACCGCCCAGAAAGCGATGCGCGTTCTCCGGTTTCGACAGGAAGTCCCAGCACGGCGTCGGATATTTACGGGGTTGGGTGGGGCGGGTTCTCACGCCGCGCTCATGCGCGACGAGATTGTCGTGGAACGTCTGCGCCGAGCAGTCCCGGAGGCAACCGCTGTTCGCGAGAAGGTGGAGCCTCTTCCCATGCGCGTCACACCAACTCTTCACCATTTCGATATGCGCGAAGTCGCGGTTGAACTCCCGCCTGAGATAGAAGCCGTCGAAGCAGTGCGCCAGATACTCCATCCCCGCAATCGTGCCGATGCGCATGTTCACCGACGCCCGCGTCTCGAGCGCGGGAGCGTGCGCCTTCACCACTTCCGCCACGAAAGGAGATGTCGTGGTGACGGCGGTGATGCGAAGCCGCCCCTCAACGCCGTCGAGCATCCTGCGGACGCGGTCCGCGAAGGCGTTCGAAATGGCGTCGTCGCCATAGCATGCGGCGTTCATGAGCAATGTCAACGGAATCCCCATCTCCGAGATCGCCTCTAGTTCGTCCAGCATGGAGGCGGCGTCCTCCCTGAAGTCCGCCGCGGCGGGATCCCCCACCGGCGAGCGGCCACTCGCCTCCCCCGGCAGCGCGAAGTATACCTCGGAGATGTGTTCCCGGTAGTCCGCGACGACCTCGGCGAACGCTTCCTCGTCGACCTCTCGGTTCTGATAGCCAACCGCAAAACGCATTGTCGTCTCCTATTCCCAATATTCCTTCTCGCACTTCCCCGTTTGATCGTTCGCCTGCGGCGTGAGCCGCCATGGCGAACGGGTACGAAACTTGTTTTCAAACTTGTTCTTCAGGACACCCTTGTCCTCGAGATGGGCCATGCAGGCGCGGATGCAACCACGCGCCCCTTCGACGACGGGTGAACTATTAAAGCCGCCGTATCCCAGCACTTTGTCCAACTCGGGGTTGCCCGCGTATTTGCCCTCGAACTGCTCCGGCTTGGCGTCGGCGTGCATGAACGGGTTGTACTCGGGATTACCGCCGCGGTAGGCGATAGAGCATTTGATGGCGTCGAACTTGCCCCACTCGACCTTCCTGCCGGCGATGGTGATGCCTTCGGTCTCGGTCGCCGAGATCGCCTTGCCGGAGCACTCGGAGACGCAGCGCTTGCAACGGTCGCAGATCATCCCCTCGAAGAGCGGGTCGGCCTCGAGCGGCGCGTCGGTCAGAATCGCGACGAACCGCTGCCGTGGTCCGTACTCAGGCGTCAAGAACATCTTACTCCATCCGAACTCCCCAAGGCCAGCGGCGAACGCCATGACACGAAAATCGACGAGGACATCGGGATGCGGTTTCTCGCCGTCGACTGAGCGACTGCGGTTCGGCTCATCCTTTTGCGTCTTGAAGAGAATCGACGATCCCAGATACTGATTCGGGACGGGAGCGGCCTCGTAGCCATGATCCTCGATGAAGCAGCAGAGCTCCCGCAGCACCACCGGCATGTAAATGGCGTTCAGCGCGCCATAGCCCATTGCGTTGTAGGCGGTGAAATAGGTTCCCTCCTCTATGCCGCGAAAATAGCCGCGCGGAATCCTGAATCCAAGCACCACGCACGACGTCGCCCCCGGAAAGATATACCGAGGATCCTGCTGCTTCGGAGCCCCCTCGAAACGATCCATCGACGCGACTCCACACAGATCAGCTCCCAGCGATTTGGCCATTCTCTTGACATCATTGGCGTCCATAGGGTCACCCTCCTTGAGTGATAGTGTTCTGAATTAGCGAACTGAGTTCCTGACGGGCAGCCTCGAGCGCAGCAGCAGCCTCTGACGGTTAAAGCAGCTTCGTCTCGCTATGGAGCAGCAAGGCCGAGGGCAGATCGTCGACCTGGAATTCGATGGCCGCGGCGAAGCGGTTTGTGTGGATGTTCTCAACATAGAGGATGCCATGCTCCTCCAAACTCTTGCCGATGGAGTCGCGGAGTTGTTGTGACAAAGTGCTCCCACCTGCTTTCCCTTCCTGGAGACGGCGATGGAGCAGCAGCAGGCCGAGAGCCGACTTCTCGATCGGGAAGTCGGAGCGTTCGACAAGGACGGGAGTGGCGCTTGGATCGGAGAGTATCCTCGCGAAATAAACGATCCTGTCATCCCACAGCGTCCCCGCCGCCGCGCCGCATACGGTCTTGGCGCGCAGCTCCGTGCAGACTTTGACCGACGCCGGAATTATCGGAACCGACTCCATCGCGATTCCCGCAAGGTGCAAGACTCCGTAGCCGACCGAGAAACGGTGGAAGTTGGGCTTCCTCACCAACCCCGCACTCCTCAGGGATTTGAGAAGCCGTGAGGCGGAGCTCTGGTGTATTCCCAGCTCCTCGGCGATGGCCGAGGAGGTCAACGCCCCCTTCGCCGCCAGAAGTCTGAGCACCTCGAGCCCGCGCTCCAAAGACTGAATGCCATCTGTTGTTTTCGCCATACTATGCACATTATACATAGTTATGCGGAACCTGTCAAGACCAGATCTCCAGTTTGTCGGGGAAAACCACGAGTCAGCACAGTCTGCGGGTCAGCGGTCCGCATGCGCCTTCAGCAGGCGGATCTCGAGCGGGGGCGCGGCGCGCTTCTCGTAGCGGTTGAATAATTCCAGCGCAGCGCGGCAGTTTCCCGTGGCGATGTTCGCAAGCATCGCGACGGTGAGCAGGTAGTCGCTCTCCGTCGATGCCTTGATCTCGCCAGGCGGCAGCAGTCGCGACGCGCAGTCGCGAACCTGGCTAAAGTCACGAGCACTGAGAGCTTTATACAACTTGAACCACGTCTTCGGTTGGTCCGGCAATCCCGCATATCCTCGGGCCGACTCCAGATCACGCCACATCACCTCCATCTGCGCGGTAGACAGATACGGGATGGTCATCCACGCCAGCGAGTGAAGAGAGGGGAACCACACCTCGGCCAACTCGTTCATGTGCGCTTGACCGTGAAGCATCCGGGCATTGCCCACGATCTGTGCCGTGCTCTTGCTCATGCCGGCGGGGGCGCTCTTCTGCCCCTTGCCAACGCTTGCGAAACACTGGTAGACGGCCACCGCCTGCCGCGCGCCACGGACGGCACCCTCAAGATTGTCGACCTGCGTCACAGACAGCAGCGGAGCGGAAGGAGGCGCCTTCCCTAAAACCTCTTGAAGCGGCGCGGCGACCATCCGCAACTTGACCAACTCCGCGGCGTTGACTCCCAGGAACAGGTCACGCGCCGCATAAAGGTCGAGCACCGGACGAAAGTCAGAGTTTGGCGACACACCGTACGACTGGAAAAGAGGATCAAGCATCTTTTTGTCGCCCAACCGCCTCAGACCGATATCCTGCGCGTCGCCAATCCCAACCCGAGCAAGCTCT
>CAYTFM010000058.1:13314-20646 GCA_964436735.1 uncultured Victivallales bacterium
ATAGATACTGCCGGCCTCAAAAAACAGCGGAACATTGCCAATAGTATTGATTTTTACAGCCAACATCGCGCTCACCAGGCGATTCGGCGTGCCGACGTGGTAATTTTCATGATCGACGCCACCAGTGGGGTGCCGATGTCGTACAACTGTATCCACTGCACCAACACGCCATCCTCGGCGAGGTGCCGCCGCGCCAGGCGGTGAAACTCCCTCGTGAACAGCCCCGAGACACCACTCACCCACGGGTTCGAGGGTTCTGAGACAATCAGGTCGTATCTCCTCCGTTGATTGGTGAAGAAGGTCTTCGCATCCTCGATACGGATATGCGCACGAGGGTCGCTGAACGCCTTCGCGACCCGCTCGCCCATTTGACGGGCGCCCTCCACCATCGCCGGCTCAATCTCGACAATATCCAACGACTCAAGGCCGGGAACCGTCAGCATGACATGGCTGGTCATCCCCGACCCAATCCCGACGACCGCGGCGCTTTTAACCTTGTCGTGCACAAGCAACCCCAGCGCGCCGAGCAGCACCTGGGTGGGCTCGTCCCGGGAGATGCTCTTCTCAAGCCCCACGCTGGCGTCAGGCTTTCCGTTGGTCGAGATCGACATCTCGTTCGCCACAGGGAAATGGATCAAATCCACCGACGCCGTCTTGCCGTCTTTGTGAAAAACGACATTCCCGGCCGTCCTCGACACTCCCGTGTGATACACGCATGAGGCCATCCTGCCCGTGTCAAACCTCACCCAGAGCGCGCAGACCAGGAGAAATCCGCCAGAAAACACGGCGGCCAAAGCCCACCCAGCCTTGCCAAACCTCTGTCGCCCATGCCACAGAAGAGCGAGCCCCAGCAGAGCGTCAATCCCCGCCCCCACAACGATGACGTTCCGTACCCCCAGCAACGGCATGACCACATGCACTCCCAGGAGGACGCCGACGATAGCCCCCGCCGTGTTCGCCGCATAGGTTTTCCCGATCACACCTTCTCCATATCCTTTGGCGAGAAGATGAAACGTGATGAGAGGAAGCGTCATCCCCGCGCAGACCGTCGCCGGCAGCATGACCAGCATCGCCAGGCCATGACTCAGCACGTTAAAGAACAAGTAGCCTTCCGTGCTCTTCGCGAGGGCGGCCAAAATGTAACTCATCACGTCGAACGCCTGGTCGTAGAAAACCACCGTCCCAAGAGCGAGGCAGGCCATGACCACCTGCACGACGCCCAAGACTCCCACGGGATCCGCCAGGGTGTCGATACTTTTTCTGATCCAATAGCCCCCCAAGGCCAGGCCAAGGATAAACGCGCTCAGCATCAACTCGAAGGCGTGGGTGGAACTGCCCAACACAAGGCAGAGCATCCGGATCCATCCGATCTCGTACATGAACGACGCGGTTCCCGTCAGGCAGGCGCACATGAGAAACCCCACCAGCACGCCGCGTCCTGCCGCCCCCTGCCCCGGCTTCCGCTGATCAGGGACGGCTGGCGGAAGACCGCCGCCGGCCCCGAGCCAGATCAGCCAGACAAGGGGAGCGATGACCAAATTGACGATTCCCGCGGTCAGCATCGCCCCCGGCAGTCCGAAGCGCCCCACCAGCACGAATCCACTCACCAGCACGCCAACGACCGCTCCGATGCTGTTGGCGAAATACAGGACGGCCAACGTCCGCCCGGGCGTCGTGGGGGATGCGCGGATCACCCCTCCGCTCATCAGAGGAAATGTGGCCCCCAGCAGGATGGTCTGCGGCAGGATCAGCAATGCCGCCGCACCCCATTTATACAGCATCAAGAGCGTGGGAGAACCTATCGCGGGAATGGCGGTGGCGTAGGAGAAGTCGGTCACACTCACGAAGACGGCGTGGAAGACAAGCGCCATCACGCCGATCACACCCTCCACCAGCGCATAGGCGAGCAGGAGATAGCCGATCTTCGAACTGAGCCGTCCGACGCCCCAGGCCCCGACCGCCATCCCCCCCATGAAGATGACGAGCACCAGCGTCTGCGCGTAGGCCGCGCTCCCCAGGAACAGTTTCAGGTACTGCGCCCAAATGGACTCGTAGACAAGACCGGGGAATCCGGAGAAAGCGAAGAGCACATACAGCGCGTTCCGGAAACCCGCCTTAGCAGATGGTGCGTTTTCCCGTATCGACATCCGAAACCACCCACTCATTAAATTCGCACTTCGCTCCACGGCAATCGGCCATTCACAACGACAAAATGAAAAGGTAGCGGAGTGGCTTCGGAAGTCAAGAAAAAAGGCGTCCCCTTCGCCGTTTGGCCAAGGAGACGCCCGCTACCAACTACCGCCCGTACTATGCCACCACTTCCTGAGTGGCACAAGACGCCTGGCTCAACCCGTTGGCGGCGTAGGGCTTCAAGCGCACGCTGAAGTTGAACTCGCCCGGCTTGAGCTTGTACTTCTCCAAGGGGCCCGGCCCACAGCTTTGGCTGCCAAGCCCACACTGCGCATGATCGAGATTGAGGGTGATGAAGCTCCGCTTCGCTAATTCATTCTGATGCTTCGCCTCGGTCAGATCCTCCTGCGTGTGCCAGAGGGCGCTGAAGTCGAACTGCGGACGTCCGACGGCAAGCAGCCCCGAGCCATTGAGGCTCGTCAGCGAGACCCACCGCGTCTCGGTCCGGTTGCCGTTCTCCTGCGGTGTGATGTACGGGAACCCAAGTTGTTCAACGGTCGCCGCATAGACGCCGACGCGCTGCGCCTCCTTGCTGTCGACGTAGCTTTCACCAGGCCCACGACCAAACCATTTGACCTGATCGAGCGCGCCAGGAAGCCGCATGCTCAAGCCGACGCGGGGAATCGTGTCGATGTCGCCGCTCGTCGCCTTGAGCCAGTCGCCAACAGGTTTCACAGAGCACTCGAGTAAAAGGTCGCCGCTGCCACAAACCGTGTAGAGATATTCGCATTCGAACGCCTTGTCAAGGATCGGCGGCGCGATCCGCGAGGTGATCCTCACGCGCAACGCCTTGCCCCTCACCTCTTCACACTCAACCTCTTTAATCCGGTGCTGCAGCCAATGCAGCCCATTCTCGCGCCATTTCTTGGCCATGTGGATGTCGTTGTCCGTCGGGGCGCGCCAGAAGTTCAACCGCGGTCCGGCCTCGAGCAATTTCTGACCGTTCGAGACCCACTCGGTGATCACGCCATAGACCTTCGAGAAGGCGATGCGAAAGTCTACGCCCTCGAGGACGAGCGAGGTGGCATCCTCGCGGCGGCGTATCGACGGCATGGACGACAACAGCAACTCGGGCGTCTTCGCCGTCTTGACGGGCAACTTGAACTGCGCCCACGCAACCTCGTGTCCGGCGGCCGCCCACTTGAAGTCCTTCGCCAAAAGGTAGCGAATCATCAGATGCCGTTCCTCGCCGGGACGGGCGGCAGGCAGAGCCCCCACCGGCACACTGACGATCTTCGAGCTGTCGGGCTTGATCGAGGGCGTCGGCATGACGCCGCTGGCCAGAACGCCGAACTGCGAGAACACGCTCCAAGAGATGCTGAGATGCTCGAGAGAGATGAACTCGTAGCGATTGGTGATCTTCACCTTCGCCGCCGAAAGATCGGCCGCCTCGGTGAGCACCGGCTCCAGCACCTTCTTGTACTCGATCAGGCCAGGCGACGGCACGCGGTCGGGCGTGACGAGGCCGTCGACCACGAAGTTGCCGTCGTTCGGCTGGTCCCCGAAGTCGCCACCGTAGGCGAACCACTCGCCCTTCTCGTCCTTGACGCGGATGGCGTGGTCGCACCATTCCCACACACAGCCCCCCTGGATACGACGCTTCTCGTAGAAGACGTCCCAATACTCCTTGAGATTGCCGGGGCCGTTGCCCATGGCGTGGGCGTACTCACAAAGGATGAATGGCTTGTCGAGCATCTTCTCGAACGTCTTGCGCCAGGTGCACGGATACGGTTTGCCGTCGTTGACCTCCTGGAGGGATTCGACGGACGGATACATCACGCTATAGACATCCGAGGCTTCCAGCATGTGGTCACCCTCGTAGTGGATGAGACGCGTCGGATCCATTTTCCGGGCTTTGGCGGTCATCGCCTTGTGGTTGCGGCCGAAAGAGGACTCATTGCCGAGGGACCAGAAAATCACGCTCGCGTGGTTGCGGTCGCGGGCGACCATCCGCTCCATGCGGTCGACGTAGGCGGCCTCCCACGCCGGATCGTCGCTCACCCACTCAAACTTTTTCGTGTGACAGAATCCGTGGCACTCCAGATCGCATTCGTCGATCACGAATAGACCGTATTCGTCGCAGAGGTCGAGAAACCGCGGATCGTTCGGGTAATGCGAGGTGCGCACGGTGTTGATGTTGTGCTGCTTCATGAGCAGGATGTCCCGCAGCATGTGGTCGAGCGGGATGGCCTTGCCGAGGTCGGGGTGCATGTCGTGGCGGTTGACACCCTTGAGCAAGATCGGCTTGCCGTTGACGAAGAACTGCGGCCCCTTCCGCTCGACGGTTCTGAAACCGATGCGGCTCGACACCGACTCTATCGCCTTTCCCGACTTATCCTTCAAGGTGATGACGAGCGTATAGAGAGACGGACTTTCCGACGACCACTTCATCGGCGCGGCAACCTTGCTTTTCAAGGAAACTGACGTGACGGCCGAAGCGGCGGCCTCGATGTCCTTCCCCATCGGTTTGCCCACGCGGACGCCAGTCGGATCGAACAACACCGCCTCGACCGAGCAGGAGGCCTTTTTGCCGGTGTTGTTCGCGAGATCGACCGAAACCGACAACTCGCCGTCCTCATACGCCGCGTCAAGGCCGGCTTTGGCGAAGAAGTCCTCCACGCGCAGCGTCGGCATGGCGAGAAGCGACACGCTCCTGAAAATCCCGCTTAGCCACCACATGTCCTGATCCTCGATGTAGCTGCCGTCGGACCACTGGTAGACTTTCACGGCGACCGTGTTCGCCCCCGTCTTGACCAACCGCGTCACGTCGAACTCGGCGGGAAGGCGGCTGCCTTTGCTGAACCCCACCTCTTTGCCGTTGACCCACACATGGAAGGCCGAGTCGACACCGTCGAAACGCAGCACGATCCGCATCCCGTCCCATGACGCGGGAACGTCGAACTCACGACGGTAGCACCCAGTCGGATTCTCAGTCGGAATGTGGGGCGGATCAATGGGGAAAGGATAGATCACGTTGGTGTAGTGCGGACGGCCGTAGCCGTGCATCTGCCAACTCGAGGGAACCGTCAGATCATTCCACGCCGACACGTCGTAACTTGGTTTCTGGAAGTCGGCGGGGGCCTCGACGGGAGAGGGATCGTAGTGGAACTTCCAAACGCCGTCGAGCAACCGCAACCAGGACGTTGAGGTCCGCTCGCCGTCCCCCGCGGCCGCCGCGTCGGGATAATGCGAGAAATAGGCCCGGGGGGGCAGGCGGTTCCGGTGCGTGACGGCTTGGTTCTCCCACTCGTTGCAGATCATGCGCATATCCTTCCTGTGTTTTACAAATACACGTTTTGGCAGTATCAACACCACAAGGATACGGGCAAATACAACTAAAGTAAATTCCCTCTTTGGGAAAATAGATATACTATTTGGTATTAACCAAGGCGGCGCACGGCCGCAACCGAATTATGCGGCAAAGCCAAGTACAATTTTCAACCGCAATCAAGCCGAACGGACCGCCTATGACAAATTGGCGATGGTGTCACCTGTCCCCATTCCCCGCATGAAAAGCCTTGAGGACCTCGATGATCTGCCAAGAGGACGATGTCTTTGTCAACGCCAGAAACAGCTCGGACTCGGCACCGAAAAGGTTCCGCGCCAACTCAAGCACGAATCCCTGACTGAACTCCTTGGCCTTCACCGCGTCGACGCAGACGTCCTGGAGGAATTCCGCCCGTGCGGGAAGCCCACGCTCATCCGTCTTCCCTCCCGCGCATGCGGTTCTGATGTCATCAAGAAGCCATGGGTTCCTAAGCAGACCGCGGGCGGGCGTGATGCCGTCGACCAAGGTCTGACGCCACAGCTCCAAGGCGTCGGCGGCGGTGAACACATCTCCGCTCGCCAAAAGCGGGATGTCCGGGAGCAGCTCCCGCGCCCGCGCCAACCGCCCCCATCCTTCCGGACTGGAACGATATCCCTCGGCAACCGTCCGGTAGTGCAACATGACGAAATCGGGGCGAGCCTCCCGCACGGCGGACAAGATCTCTGGCAACTCGCGTGAGGCGTCCATGAGCCCGGTTCGCAATTTGACGCTAATGCCTAACTGCGGACAGGCGCCGCGCAAGGCCAGCAAGGCGTCGCGGATCCAGGCGGGCTCCGCCAGCCGCGCGCCACCGCCTCCATTCCTCACCACCGTTTTGCTGGGACAGGCGCAGTTGAGATCAATGCCTGTCACCCCCAACTCGGCCAACCGGGCGGCGGTTCCCGTCAAGAGTGGAATGTCCGTGCCCATGAGTTGGACGATCAGGGGGATGCCCGCCGATGGCGCGCCTGATTCGTGAGGAAGAAAATCCGCGAGTCTCTCGAGCAGGCGCACCTTGCGCGGCACGCCGGTCGAGATGCGGATGAAAGGGGTGATCCAGCAGCGCGTGAGCCGGCGGCGCGTCGCAACCCGCGCGTACGCGCCTGTGGTGATCCCCTCCATCGGGCCCGGCAGAATGCGATCGGGCAGTTCTTTTCCTCCGCCAAGTAGCAGAGGTTCAAGCCATGGATGGCACATAGGCATCACAGATGAAGACGCATTTTCGCGCGGATGCTACTTGCTCACGCTGAAGCGTATTTCGATAATGTCGCCGTCTTGGATCACGTAGTCGCGATCGACAAGCTTGGCGATCCCCTTCGCAAGAGCGTCCTGCATACTGTGGGCCTTCTCGAGATCAGCGAAATTCCAGATCTCAGCCTTGATGAACCCTCTGGCCAGGTCGGTATGTATTTTGCCGGCGCAGGTGACGGCGTCCGAGCCTTTTTTGATAAACCAAGCGTGCACCTCGGGCTTTCCCGCCGTGTAGAAGAACGAGACGGCGGCCTTCTCCATGACCGCCGTCACCACCTCGTTCATAGGCAGGGATTTGTCGGTGACGGCCAATGTCGGCTTCAAGCTCAGCGGAGCGAGAAGACGCAGCGGCGCCGCCTCCGCCTCGGGAAGGACGAGGTCACACAGTGGCGACTCCGCCTCAAGATGGCGCAACCCCTTTTCGATGGCCGACTTCTCCGTGGCGTCGTCCGTCCGTCCCAGACGCGTCTCCAACTTCTCCATGTCGAGGATCAGCAGATCGAGCAGCCGTTCGCGTGCGATGGCGATCGCCTCCCCCTTCTCATAGTCCTCTTTCAGGAATTCGAAAAAGTATGGCGCCACCT
>CAYTFM010000058.1:20656-22436 GCA_964436735.1 uncultured Victivallales bacterium
CACCTTCTTGGGGGTGAACTTCTTTTCCAATTCATTAAGGATGTGGTCGTTGTACTTGATCTTCCCTTCAGTGAAATCAAGTCCGGCAAATGCGATCTTCATGTAATGGCTCCCAGTGCGTGGTTCATAGGACGGTAGAAGTGATGATTAGCGCGTGCCCGAAATATGCCATGAGGGGGGTGAATGCGCAACTCGTTGACGCTCAAAATCGCAGGATGGAGGGAAAGAGTCTGGGAAAGGGGAGAGAAGGAGCGGGACCGCTCAGTTCAGGTAGGGGAGAGAGCCAGAGCCCTCATCGCCTCGAAATAACGCCGCAGGTTGTCCTTCCACGGAAGGACTGCGAAGCCGAGCTCCCTGCCCACCTTCGCCTTGTCGAAACGAGAGTTCCGCGGACGAACCGCAGGCGTCGGGTATTTCTCGGAAGGGATCGGGTTGATGCGCACATCTTTGATAGGGATGCGAAACTCCAGAGCAAGCTCCTTGATGGCTACGGCAAACTCATACCAGGAAAGGTAGCCATCATCGGTATAAAGGTAGAGCCCATACTGGCTTGAAGACTCCCGCGCAAGCCGCGTGATGTTTTCGGCGAGTCCCGCCGCGTACGTCGGGGACCCCACCTGGTCATTGACGACGTTCACCTCATCCCGTTCGGCGAAAAGGCGGAGCATCGTCTTGACGAAATTTCCCCCGTGGATTCCATAGAGCCAACTGATGCGGATGATGAACACCTTCCGCGCCTTCGCTTGAATCAGGCGCTCGCCCTCAAGTTTCGTCATGCCATACACGCTGAGAGGGTTGACCGGATCGGACTCGCGGTAAGGTCTATCGAGCGTGCCGTCATAGACAAAGACCAAAGAAAAATGAACCAGCGGCACATCCAATCTTTCCGCAACACTCGCCAGATTGCCTGCGCCAACGGCATTGATCGCCCGCGCCTTCTCGGGCTCGGACTCAGCCTTGTCCACAGCTGTGTAGGCGGAGCAGTTGATGATCCAGGCGATCTTTCTGTCGCTGGCGAAACGAGCGAGGGAGTCGAGATCCGTAATATCCACCTCGAGGTCGGTGCCGACATGCGGGACATTCGCCTTCGCAAGCTCCGCGCACAACTGCCGGCCAAGCATCCCTTTCGCTCCCGGTATCCACATCATGGAAACACCTCGGCGCGCGCAAGCGGAGGATACACGGTATCCTTTTCGGACAAAGAAACCTCGGCACTTGGCCATGCGACCCCAAGGTCGGGATCATTCCAGATGACGCCACGCTCGCTGGCGCGGCAGTACTCGGCGGTGACCTTGTACGTCATTTCGGCAACTTCGCTCATGGTGTAGAAACCATGGGCGAAACCGGGAGGCACATACAGCATCTTCCTGTTCTCGGCGGACAAAATGAGGGAATCCCACCGACCGAAGGTTGGCGAGCTTTTCCGGACGTCGGCGATCACGTCGAATATCTCGCCGACGACGCAGCGGACAAGCTTCCCCTGCGCGTGAGGCGGCAACTGATAATGGAGGCCACGTAGCACTCCCCGCGTCGACCGGGAATGGTTATCCTGGCAGAAATGCTCATTAATGCCAGCTTTTTTGAAGTCTGATTCGCGGTAATACTCAAGAAAATAACCGCGCCCATCTGGAAAAAGCCGCGGTTCGACGACGGTGACATCGGGCAGACCGGGAAGCGGTGTGAACGTGAATGGCATGCTATGGCGCTCCTGCAACTAGTTCACTACGTCCTGTCAGTGCTTCGTACGCAAAAGATTTAACAAATAGGCTCCGTACTCGTT
>CAYTFM010000058.1:22446-33268 GCA_964436735.1 uncultured Victivallales bacterium
CGAAAGCGATTCGGCGAGTTTTCTGAGCTGCTCAGAACTGATCCACCCATTCTGAAAGGCGATCTCCTCAATACATGAGATTTTCAGTCCCACCCGCTTTTGTATCACCGAGATAAACTCCGACGCCTCGAGAAGGCTTTCGTGGGTTCCGGTGTCGAGCCAGGCGAAACCACGCCCGAGCAGTTCGACGTTCAAGGCACCACGGCGGAGGTACTCCTTGTTGATGTCGGTAATCTCAATCTCGCCGCGCCAGGAGGGTTTGATGTTCTTCGCAACCTCGATGACCTTGTTGTCGTAGAAATAAAGCCCAGTGACGGCATAGTTGGACTTGGGATTCTTCGGCTTCTCCTCAATGGATATGGCTTTGCACGCACCGTCGAACTCGACGACTCCATACCGCTCGGGATCGTTGACGTAATAGCCGAAGACGACCGCCCCGCCCTTTGAGTCGACGGTTGTTTTCGCCGTGGCTAAGATCCGCGCGAGGCCATGCCCGAAAAAGATGTTGTCGCCGAGAATGAGGCAGACCGTGTCGTCCCCGATGAATTCCTCACCGATGATGAAGGCGTCCGCAAGCCCGCGGGGCACGGCCTGCTCCGCATAGGATAATTTCATGCCGATGTCGCGCCCGTCGCCCAGCAACTCTTTGAAGCGGGGCAAATCCACCGGCGTGCTGATGACGAGCACCTCGCGGATTCCCGCATGCATGAGGATGGAAAGGGGGTAGTAGATCATCGGCTTGTCGAAGATCGGCAGCAGTTGCTTGCAGACTACCCGTGTCGTGGGATACAGCCTCGTGCCGGATCCGCCCGCCAGAATAATGCCCTTCATGCTCAAAAGCTCCTTGTAATGATCGTAACGCAATATGGAAAACAGTAAATGTGGATGTGCGCCAAGAGACAGCGACGGCTCCTACGCGCCTCTCGCCTTCGCAAGCTCCTGATGCTGCCCGACGTCAATCCAGTCGCCCTCGACCAGATGGACGCCGACCTTGAGTTTTCTGGTAAAGCACTCTTCGATCAGCGTCGTCATGAGGTATTCGCGCTCCTTGGGGACAAACTGCAGCAGTTCGGGCTCGATCACGTAGATACCGCTGTTGACGAGGTAGGACTCGATTGGCTTCTCAAGAATCTCCACGACTCGATCGCCTTCAAGCTCGAGGACGCCATATGGTATGCCAACTTGGTAGTCCCTTGCGCCGATCGTCAACTTCGCGCCGCCATGCCGATGGATGGCAAGCATGCGTTCAACATTGAAATGGGTGATAAGGTCGCCGTTCAGCACGATCAGGGGCTCGCGAGGAGTCTCGGGCAGCAGACTGAGAGCCCCCGCCGTTCCGAGCGGAGACGTCTCATGCAGATAGCGTATCCGACATCCAAAGGACGTCCCGTCTCCGAAATGCTCTTCAATCATCTCGCCAAGATAGTTCACCGAAAGGAAGATGTCAGATATGCCGGAACCGACAAGATGCAGCACAATGTGTTCAAGAATGGGACGCCCCGCAACTGGAACCATCGGCTTGGGGAGGTGCTCCGTGATAGGCCGAAGGCGTTCACCTCTGCCGCCGGCCATGACCACGGCGACGTTGGGAAGCCGCATGCTGCCAACCAACTCCGACAGAAGATGGATGCCAACGACACGCCCCGCCTCGTCGACGATGGGCAGATGGCGGATCGACATCGCGCTCATCTGATCAAGAGCGGCAGCTCTGTTGACGCTCTGCCTGACAAACTTGAAAGCTACGTTCATGAATTTCCGCACCGGAGCGTTAAGGTTCTCTCCGCTGGTCAGGAGCGCGCGACGCACGTCGCCGTCGGTGAGAACCCCAAGAAGACGCTGGTTAACGTCGGTGACAAGAGCGATCACCACACCACGCTTTCCAATCACCGACATCGCCTCATACAGCGTGGCGTCCGGTGACACGCACATCTCCTTGACGTCCAATTTGCTTTTGCCGTGGCTGATGCGACGGGCCGGCACCCCCGCAACCGTCTCGCCATCGGGAATGTCCGTGACGACGACGGCCCCCGCCCCGACAACGGCACCCGAACCAACGGTGATGTGGGAGCGGACGCGGCAACCGAGCCCGAGAAACGCGTCGGAGTCAATCCTGCAACCGCCACCGACCACCGCGCCCGGGCCGACATGGGCGAAGTCTCCGACCACGCAATCATGCTCGACAATCGCGCCCGAGTTGATGATCGCATGCCCGCCCAGCAAAGCCCCTGTCTGCACGATCGCCCTCGCGAGGACCACGACGCCAGTCGCGATGGAAACCGTCGGGGAGACGCACGCCATAGGATGAACGATCGTCGCCCACCGCTCGTCGGGCAGCGCCAACGCCCCGGCGACGCGGCGACGCGTGGCGACCTCCCCCATCCCCAAGACGAACTTACCGTCGGGGAAATCTTTGAGGATTCTCTCCACATCGGCATCCCCGCCAAGGCGCGACACGCCAAATCGGCTTTCCATCTCGGACACAGCATGCCGGTCGACATATCCCACCAGATGCCACTTGTCCTTCTGATAGGCAGCGGCATCGAGCACGACCCGGGCGTGCTCTCCTCCTCCTATCACAATTAGATCAGTGCGCATCCATCACCTCCGCGCCAATACGGGTATATCATGTTGGCATTCTAAATATGTTTTGTTTTCAGCCCCATAGCTCTTGCCGCAGCGGTCTGGCGATGATCCGCGGTGGCAAACAGATCAGTATCCCATGCCAAGGCGCAGGCAATGTGGAGCGCATCCATTGTCCGCACAGGTGAGGTTTCCAGAACCTCGATGCTCGATTGTATAATGTCTGGCGTCAGGTTGATAATGACGGAGTCGCGCACGTCTTGCGAGAGGCGAAGCTTGGCCTGAGTGTAATCTTGGCAGGTCAGGCTTTTCTCTCGAAGTCGTCGATTCAAAGCCGAGATGATTTCCGGGACACAGATGACGCTCAAGCACAACTCGTCAGCTTGCGAACAGAGGGACTCAACCTCTTGGCTTCCCGATTCGTCAATAAACCGTTTGGCAAAAGCCGAAGAGTCAAGGAAGAGCTTCATGATCGCGTTCCTCAACGATGGCAGCGGCCAAACCTGCGCCTTTAGCCGACAAGCGCAATGCGGGACGTTTCCACGATGGTTGCTGAACCGTAGCGGGCGATACCTCGGCTATAGGGCGACCATGGCGGATCACGAGAAGCGTCTCACCATGCTCTACTGCCGTCATCAAATCAGAGGCATGATTCCTGAATTCTGTGAAACTGATTGTTTTCATGTCGAACCTCCAGTCTGCGCGTTACTGTACAGAACAATGCACAGAACGTCAAGACCATAAATCATTTTCACCGCACGGGAGCAGATGGTGGAATCTCCACGCTATAGTTCAATCGGTTCGTCGGGTGCGAAATCCCGCCGCGCCCTCCTGCCGATGATCTCATCCCATTTCGACGCGGGAATGCCCTGCCCCGCCCGCTTCAGTGTCGTGTTGAGGGGACTGAGGACTTCTCCCGCGGCGATGAGAGTCGCGGCGACGACAACCTTTCTGGCGACACGCCGTGTCTCAATCTCGGCATCAGTGGGCGTCTTCACGCCGTCGCCCAGAGCCTTCTCCACGTTCCGCACGCCTTCAACCATGCGCGCAAGCTCAGCGGGCTCTAAAGACGCCCTGTGGTCAGGACCGTCGAATGATTTGTCCAACGTGAAGTGCTTCTCGATCACAGAGGCTCCAAGCGCGGCCGCCGCGAGGGCCGCGTCAACACCGCTCGTGTGATCGGAATAGCCGACCGGCACGCCAAAACGCTCACGGAGCGTGAGCATGCCTCGCAGATTCGCATGCTCATACGGGCACGGATATTCCGTCACGCACTGGAGAAGCGTCAGCGGCGGGAATCCCCCCGGCATGGCGGGAGGCAGAATGGCGAGCAGATTGTCGACAGCCACCTTCACCTCATCAAGCTCCCCCATCCCGGTAGAAAGGATGACGGGCTTCTTCTTCCCTGCTATGTGCTTGATGAAGGGGATGTTGTCGAGGTCGCCCGAACCGATCTTGAAAATATCGACAAGAGAGTCGGAGAAGTCCGCGCTCTCGCAATCGAAAGGCGTGGTCATGAAGCGGATGCCTTTCTGTGCGCATCGGTACCGCAGGACGACAAAGTCGTCGAAGCGAAGCTCAAGCCGCCTGAGCATCTCAAGCTGCGAAGTCCCCGAACCGGGCATGTTCTCTGTTTGATAGCGTGCCTTGGGAGCGATGGCCGACACGAGGCGAGAGGAGATGAACGTCTGAAACTTGACGGCGTCGGCGCCAGCCTCGGCGGCGGCGTCCACCATCTTCAGGGCCACCTCAAGGCTCCCGTTATGGTTGACTCCCGCCTCGGCGATGAGAAAGACGCCTCTATTCACACAGGTCATGGAATCTCTTTTGCAGAAGTCCTTCAAGCTTGACCACTTTCAGCGTGTTTTTTATTTTGCGACTGGCGTCGCCAGCCCCATACAGCGAGACGACGGACTGCAGCGATCGTTGAAATGCCGGAGAAAGCGCCTTGCGGATGGAGGCGGCTATCTCGTCGGCGTCCTCCGCACAATCTATAACGGCGGTCGCCTTGAGCCGTCCATTCTGTCGGTCGCCAATATTCACCGTCGCCTTTTTGAGGAAGGGAGCTTCGATAATGCCGCTTGATGAGTTGCCAACAACAACATCCGCATGCCTCATCGCGCTAAGATAGCGCGCACGTCCCAACGAGGTGGCCACGTGCGCGCGCCCCGGATTCTTCGCGAGGAAACGCGTCATCTCCCGAGCGACGTCCTCGGATCCCGCGTCCGAGTTCTGACCGGTGAGCAACACGGTGGCGTCCGGAAACTCGCGCAGCGCCTCGAACAGCGAACGCGCACCCCGAGCGGGTGGATTGTCGGAGGCGGTGGCGGGGTGATATGTGACAAGAAAAAAAGGTTTTCCAAGCGTAATCCCCAACTGCTTTTCAAGGGCTCCGCGGGGCAACATTTTCAATGTCTTCACATCGTCAAGCCCTGGAGCGCCGTGACAGAAGACCCGCCTGGGATCCTCCCCCATCCGCACTATCCGCCGACGGTACGACTCGGCGGCGGGGAAATGGAGATGTGACATCTTGGTGATGGCGTGGCGCATGCTGTCATCGATCGCCCCCTCGCTCGCTTCGCCGCCATGGATGTGGGCGACTGGCATGCGGAGGATCATGGCACACTGGGCGGCGGCGAAGATCTCGTAGCGGTCCCCCAGCACGACGACGATATCCGGTGCGAGCCGTCGGTAGACATCCGCAAATCCGATGACACCGCGCCCGACCGCCTGGGCGACGCCAACTGGCCCCGGTTCCGAGGGTAACAGCTCAACCGTGTCGTCAATGACGAATCCGTCCGCCTCGATTTCAGACCGCGTGAGGCCATACTCGCCGCACAGGTGCTGGCCGGTGGCGACAAGTTGAAGGGACAGCGAGGAGTCTCCCTCAATCTCCGCCAACAGCCGACGGAGCAGGCCATAGTCGGCACGCGACCCCGTCACGACGCAGATCTTACGCTTCTTCATCACGCACGCCGCTCATCATTGGACACGTGTGGACGCCTTGGCCGCAAAATACTCAATCGTCTTCGCAAGCCCCTCGCGCAAAGGCATTTTCGGCGACCAGTCAAGCAATTTCCTCGCAAGGGTGATGTCGGGCTTGCGCCGGCATGGATCATCCTTGGGCAGCGGTTTGAAGACAAGCTTCGACTTCGCGCCAGTCATCTCGATGATCGTCTCGGCAAGCTGGCGGATCGTGTATTCCTCGGGATTGCCAAGATTGACGGGCCCCTCGACGTCGGGGGGGGTGCGCATCATCGTCATCATGCCCCTGATGAGGTCATCGACGTAGCAGAAACTCCTCGTCTGGCTACCGTCGCCATAAATGGTGATGTCTTCTCCGGCGAGAGCCTGGACAATGAAGTTGCTGACGACTCTGCCGTCATTGGGGCTCATCCGCGGGCCATAGGTGTTGAAAATGCGGATGATCTTCGTGTCGACGCCTAGCTGCCGCCGGTAGTCGTAGAAAAGCGTTTCGGCGCAACGCTTGCCTTCGTCATAGCAGCTCCGCGGGCCAAGGCAATTCACATTGCCCCAGTAGGATTCGTGCTGCGGATGGACGGCGGGATCGCCATACACCTCGGACGTGGACGATTGAAGTATGGGGATTTTGAGACGCTTCGCCAACCCCAGCATGTTGATCGCCCCGAGGACGCTCGTCTTGGTGGTTTGAATGGGATCATGCTGGTAGTGGACCGGGGAGGCTGGACAGGCAAGGTTGTAGATCGCATTGACTTCAAGGTAGAGAGGCCATGTGATGTCATGGCGGATCAACTCGAAGCCGGTGCTCTTAAGCAGATGACGGACGTTCTCCTTGTTGCCAGTGAAGAAGTTGTCGACGCAAATGACGTCGTTGCCCTCCTCAAGCAGGCGCTCGCACAGGTGAGATCCGAGAAATCCCCCGCCCCCGGTCACCAGTATAGTTTTGCCCATGTAACTTCTCCACCCTTGCTTGGTTGAAACCTTACTCTTTGTAGCTCAACGTCTTGAAACCACCATCCTTGAGATGCAGTTCCTTCTTGGCGTCCCGAATGTCGGCGGCGACCATCTCGGCCACAAGCTCGCTCAACGAGCACTGAGGCACCCATCCGAGTTTCTTGCGGGCCTTGGCGGCGTCGCCGATGAGCAACTCCACCTCGGTCGGGCGGAAATAGCGGGGGTCAATCTCGACGAGGATCCGCCCCGTTTTGGCCTCGATGCCTTTCTCCTTGACACCCGCGCCTTTCCATTCGATCTTGATGCCAGCCTCCTTGAAGGCGAAGGTGACAAAGTCTCTGACGGTGGTGGTGACCCCCGTGGCAAGCACGAAGTCGTCGGGTTCCTTTTGCTGGAGAATACGCCACATCCCCTCGACGTAGTCGCGCGCATGGCCCCAATCGCGCTTGGCGTCGAGGTTTCCGAGAAACAGCTTTGACTCGAGCCCCAGCTTGATCCTCGCAGCGGCGCGGGTGATTTTCCGCGTGACGAACGTCTCGCCCCGGACAGGGCTCTCATGGTTGAAAAGGATGCCGTTGGCGGCGAAGATGCCGTACGCCTCACGGTAGTTGACGGTGATCCAGTAGCCATAGAGCTTGGCGACGGCATAGGGACTCCGCGGATAGAACGGCGTCCGCTCAGTCTGCGGCGTCTCCTGGACCTTGCCATACAGCTCCGACGTCGACGCTTGATAGAAGCGCGTGGTCTTCTCCATGCCAAGTATGCGAATCGCTTCGAGAAGCCGCAAGGTTCCCAAGGCGTCCGCATTGGCCGTATATTCCGGGGTCTCGAAGGAGACCTTCACATGCGACTGGGCGGCGAGATTGTAGATCTCGTCTGGCCGCACCTCTTGAATGATGCGAATCAAATTGGTCGAGTCGGTCATGTCGCCATAATGAAGCGAAATTTGCACCGACTTCTTGTGCGGATCCTGGTAGAGGTGGTCGATCCGCGCCGTGTTGAAGGAAGAACTCCTCCGCTTGATGCCATGCACCTCATAGCCCTTCTTGAGAAGGAGCTCGACCAAATACATCCCATCCTGCCCTGTCACACCGGTCACCAGGGCGACCTTTCGAGACGATTTTCCACTTTTTTTCATCACCACTCCATTGTCTTGTTCATATCGCGATTTCAACAAATACCAACAACAAGCATGCCACCCCATCAGCGGGCAACACGAGACGCCTACTGCAGCCGCGTCGACGGATTCTTCATAAAATCCTCATACGCAAGCTTCAGTCCATCAAGGAGCGTCACTTTCGGCCTCCAGCCAAGAGCATTGATGCGGGAACTGTCCATGATCTTCCTCGGCGTCCCGTCCGGCTTGGTACGGTCAAAGGTGATCCGTCCCTCGTAGCCAATAACCCCTTTGATCATTTCAACGAGTTCGGCGATGGTACACTCGACGGCCGTGCCGATGTTGATCAACTCTCCCACGTCCTTGGCGTCAAACCCCTCCATGAGAAACACCGCCGCGTCAGCCAGATCGTCCGAACACATGAACTCACGGCGCGGCGTGCCGGTGCCCCAGACCACGACTTCGGGGAGACGAGCGAGTTTGGCCTCATGGAATCGGCGCAGCAGCATCGGAATGACATGGGCGTTCTCTTTATGGTAATTATCGTTCACCCCGTAAAGGTTGGTGGGCATGACGCAGAGGTAGTTCGTCCCATATTGCCGGTTGAAGGCGCCGCACAGCTTGATGCCGGCGATTTTGGCGATGGCGTATGCCTCGTTGGTCGGTTCAAGGGGGGAGGCGAGAAGGGCCTCCTCCTTCAGCGGCTGCGGAGCCAGCTTCGGATAAATGCAGCTCGAGCCAAGAAAGAGAAGCTTCCTCACGCCGCACAAATAGGCGGACTCGACCACGTTGTTCTGGATCTTCAGATTGTCGAGGATGAAATCGGCGGGATAGGTGCTGTTGGCGTGGATGCCGCCGACCTTCGCCGCGGCGAGGATCACCCAGTCCGGCCTCTCCGCCTCGAAAAAACGCCGTACCGCCAGGGAATCACCTAAGTCGAGATGTTCTCGGTCGATGCCAACGAGACGTGAATAGCCTCCCGTGCTCAGGCGCCGCACGAACGCGCTGCCCACCAACCCGTGACAACCTGCGATCAACACCTTGGGGTCTTTCATGATCATATTCCTACAACTGGTTCTTCCAATATTCGATGATTGATTTTATGGAAGAGGCAAAGTCGTGCTCGGGCTTCCACCCAAAGCGCTTTGAGAGCTTCTCATAAGAGCCGATGACGACAGGATTCTCGATAGGACGCTTCAGAGACTGCTCGGTCTCGATAGAAGGGCGAAGTCCAGTGACCGAACAAAACACCTCGATCACCTCAGCGATCGATCGGCCTTTTCCGGAGCACACATTGAAGACTTCTCCAGGAGCGCCCTGGCGAAGCAGAAGCAGGTAGGCCGTGACCACGTCACGCACATCAAGAAAGTCGCGGACGACACTCGTGTCCCCCACCGTTATGGAAGTGCGCATTCCTTTCTCGAACTCGACGAACTGGCGGCCTATCGAACTGACAACGAACTGGGCCGACTGCCCAGGCCCGACATGGTTGAACGATCGTGTGCAAACGATGTCCATCCCAAACCCCTTGGCAAACACGAGCGACAGATGCTCCTGCGCCACGCGAGCCGCCGCATAGGGGCTCAACGGCTTCAAGGTCGCTTCCTCCCGCAGCGGAAGGTCGGCCGGTGTCACGCTGCCATACTCTTCTGATGACCCCACGGAAAGCACTCGGCACGAGGGGGCGAAAATATGTATGGCCTCAAGCAGATTCAGGAAAATATTCGTGTTGTTCTTAAAGCTGTCGATGGGTTTCTGCCAACTGTAGCCCACCGAACTGAAGGAGGCGAGATGGATGATGCGCTCGGGATCTACCGC
Organism: uncultured Victivallales bacterium; assembly: GCA_964436735.1. Classification (GTDB taxonomy): domain Bacteria; phylum Verrucomicrobiota; class Lentisphaeria; order Victivallales; family GWF2-38-69; genus CAYTFM01. Next base: position 31,898 of record CAYTFM010000058.1, read on the forward strand.
GTGAACACACTTTGCCAAATCCATGGCGTTTGTCAAGTTCGTCTCGACGGCTGTGAAGAACGGCCCATAGTCCGACGCGGGAGGAGCAATATCGACCCCGAAGACCCGCGCGTCTGGTTCCTCGGCGAGAATGCGGCGGATCAAGTGACCGGCCACAAAACCGGAACAACCTGTGACAAGATATCTCAAATGGCCTCCTATCTATTTCAACGGGAACACACGCCCCGACACGCTCCCTCTTGCTCCGCGGCGTCACTTCGAAGTGAAACGTTCATCAAACGCCCACGGTGAAAACGGGCGTTAACAATACCTTCCCCTGCGTTTCATCTCAAGAGCGCATAGGCAAATCATCGATTTTTACCTCTCCACCGCCACCCCCGTCCCCACAGTTCGGCAATGGATCTGTTCCAGTTTCGCTCAGCGTGTGGCCTTGTCTTCACGCTGCCCCTTGTGGAAAAAAGACAATTGATCACGGGCAATGATTTGCATGAAGTATTTCATTTTCTCATGATCGGGATAGACGGTTTCCCAAGAACAGTGCCCGAGGTCGGGATAGTGCAGCATAACAGATCGTTTAAACTCATCCAAAATTTCGCTGCGTTCCATCGCATATTTATTACCGGTATAAATGCCGGTTAAAAAACCCACGATGATTATGACTGCAATCGTCCGCACGACGCATGGGTTGACTTTTTGTTTCGTCAATATATAGAAAAACAAACCGGCACTTAGCAAGATGCTGAATGTCGCATAACGCGAACTCAGAGCCTGTCCAACTCCAAAACCGGCACGGCCCAAAGTTATCATCAACAGTATCCCGAAGCCTATGACAACAAGCGGATGCTCAAGATAGATTACGCTGATTCCCTGAAACCAGTTTCTAATCGTTTTTCTATCAACAAACGCCCAAACAGCCATGCATGAAACCAGCATGGCGTGGACAAAAGCGATTTTGGCACTCCCTCCCGCATAGGGATTTCCCACGAGAACAGACATATACTTGACCCCAGCCAATGGGTGGAGAAAAATGTATGCCAAAGATGGATGCTCGGGGTTCGCATGATAGCCATAAAAATAGACGACCAGCAAGAAACTGGCGAGACAAGATAGTCCGGCAAGATGAATGGGGAACTTTCTTTCGCGCAACCAATAAAAGACAAAATAGCCGATGAGATACACGTGAGCGACAAGACCATGCATGCTTGCGCCGGTAAACACAATCAACATCAGGGCAAGCACTGACGATGACATTATCCCCCCTTTATAATGCCGCAAGACATCCGCAAACAAAATATATAGCATGAAGAGCATTCCCCAGGATATTTGAAAACCACATATCATATTTTCAGCTTGGACAGGATTTAACAGCAA
>CAYTFM010000059.1:0-23143 GCA_964436735.1 uncultured Victivallales bacterium
GCCAACGACGCCGACAGGCTCCGCAAATTCCTCGCGCGGTTCAACCTCGCATGGAACGATGTCGCCGGGCTACCAAGATAGTTCTCTGGCTGACAGACGTGTTGCTCCGTGAGCCCATTTCGCTTCGACTTACTCCTTGCCGAAAAACTCCGAAACGTCGAAATAGAACTTCCGCTGAGACCCATCACTCAGCCTTACAGTCAGCACATCGAAATGTCTACCGTTCTTACGCATAAGCATCTGAGGCAAGAAATTGGCCATCATCCAATCCTCGCCCTTCGTCCCGTGCTTCAACGAGATATAGTCGTGTTCCGCACATATGCCTGCCGACGAGGTATTCTCATGCACCACCACTGCGGTTTCCATGGATGCCCCGTCCCCACCCGAATATCGTTGATCGTCGATCATGGCCGTCCTCCTTCCAAAACTACATTTATTCCTCCTTCAGCCAACCGACCATCCAGCAGTTGGCGAAGACGTTGTCGCCAGGCTTCGGAGCGAAACCCACGGCCTTTTTTGCGCCGGGGCCGATACTCAATTCGAATTTCAACTCCGAGTCTTTCGCCAGGAATGGACCAAGAAGCTTTTGGAAGGACATGCCGCCAAAACAGAACTCCTCCACACTCTCTATGGGGAACTGGACTCCGACATCCTCGGGCCAGTTGTCGAAATCCACTGGGAGATAAGCGGTCATCCCTTCCGTCTCGATGGTCATGGGCTTGTAAAGGCCATTATCGTCTTTTTCTACTTCCATGAATTCCGCATGCTTTGCCAGCCATTTCTGGTCGCTCATGACGATGGGTTCGCATTTGACTTTCTCTATTCCGTACGCCAAGGCTCCAAGCGTGAAGAGTCTTTGATCGCCCACCTTGTACTTTCCCCTGTTCTTGAAGAACATCGCATCGAAGAAATAAACACTAGGGCCATATCCTTCCGCACTGCAGCACAAGACGCCCTCGTATCCGTTGTCCCACGGTTTTATCTCATCAATCGTCAGGAGCAGATCCACGCCTGTGAATGGACGGGGAAAAGCTGAAGCGAGTTCCATCTCTCCACTTCTTTCCATGGTAATGATCTGAACCCCAAAACCACCCTCGTGGTAGCATTGCGCTTGGAACATCAAATCCTCGACCACGCCGTTATCCTCAAGGATTGCAGGACACATGGCCGAGGCGACCAGTTTTCCATTCTCTCCACAAATCGGTAGATATTTCGAAACCATTTCCTTGGCGTCCCCAAGGCATCCCCAATGATCGCCGTGCCCCATATGCGCCTCCGTCGTCTCAGCGTTGATGTTCCACATCCCCGTACAAACTCGGATCGAAACCCGAGACCATGGGAAACCGTCTTGTAGGGGAGGAAACCGGTGCCAGTTTGAGCCCAAGCACGACTTCTGCCACCATCCGCGCCAGTCTTCTTATTAGTCCCATTTGTCAACCCCTTTCTTCCGATCCGCCTGAAGTACGCGGGCGGGTCGTGGTTGCTATTTCCGGCTTTGTCCATTATTATAGCCCGAGAGCTATGACATCTATTGTCCGCGTTAGTCACGTCACGCCCGAAAGGAGGCCGATCATGCCCGTGTCCAAGAACCAGATGAAGCGGCTTACGCTCCTCGCCGCCGAGCTGAAAAAGAACAACTATCCGAATTGCGTCTCTTTCGTCAAGCTCCTCGCCAAGAAGGACGGCTTCGGAGAGACCGTCTCGACGAAGACCGTCCAGCGCGACTTCGAGGTGCTTAAAAAAGAGTTCAAGGCCCCCTTCGAGTACGACTTCGAGAACAAGGGCTTCAAACTCAGGCATGATGGATGGAGCCTGAGCTGCTCGTTCGTCGACGACTCGGAGATGCTGGCGATGGTGTGCGGCGCCGAGGTGGCGGAGCACATATTCCCTGAGCCGCTGAGTTCGAGGATGCGCGACGCCGTCGACTGCCAGCTCTCGGAGAACAGCCTCGGCCTCGACTCCGACCGCGCCTACCTCGAGTCGCTCCTGATATGCTCCGACCTCAACGTCCGGATCGATCCGAATCTCTTCAGCGAGGTGTTCAACGCCTGGAAACGGACCGAGACGCTCGACATCGAATACCAGAACGACCGGGGCGGGAGGTCTGAGCGGATCATCGAGCCACACGTCCTCGCCTATCGCGACCGCGCCTGGTACGTCAACGGCCTCTGCTACAAGACCGACGAGTTCCGCAACTTCGCCGTCCATCGGATGATCTCAGCAAAGGCCACCGGCAAGCATTTCAAGAGGAACGCTGGCGCCGTGCGCCGTGCCCGCGAGAAGGGACTCTACAACTACGACATCGTGTCGAACGTCGTCCTCGAATGCGAGGCGAAGGCGGCGAGGATACTCGAGGAGCGGCCCCTGCACAAAGATCAGCGCAGCCGTCCCGGCAGGAGGGGCAAGGTGGAAGTCAGTCTCCCCGCCATCGGCGAGGAGGAACTGATCCGCTGGCTTCTGTCCTTCGGCGGGCTCGTGTCAGTCGTCTCCCCCAAGAGACTCAGGGGCAGAATCGCCGAGATGGCGAGGTCGCTCCTCGACGGGCACAGGTGATCGGTATGGCAGGATGCTACTCGCCCACCATCTGACCACACTCTACCACCACCTGGTGGAAAAGAACAGGCGTCAGTAATCATCGGCTCGTCTACGTGAACGACGTCATCAAGGGCAAGCTGCTGGAGTCGAAGACCCTCATCCAGCAGGCGGTCAGCAACACCAAGGGGCAGTTCGCCAACTCGCCGGATCTGCCCATCGAGCTCACGAACGCGATCATGGACGCCATGACCGCCCACAAGGCGATGAGCACGCAGGCGCTGAACTCGGAGAGGATACGGAAAGGCCTCCGGGACATCCTGATCAGCCACGCCGGGCTGTACGAGGCGCTGCGAGAGTGCGCGGCGGGATAGTGCTTGCGGCTGAGGATAACGAGAGGTTCGTCACGTTCTTGATTGAGAGGCACCGTTGGAAACAGTCGGCAGATATTTCTCTATTTTTTCCTCTTGTATTGCCAATCATCTCAATTATCTTTCACTTATCCCAAGTGCATCATTTCTATTATCAAGGTGACGGCATGGGTTATGATCCCCCGGAAGCTCTCGGCGCAATTAAAGAGCAGGTGATGGCCTACGCCGAAATGGTTGCCGCCAAGCTTGGAATTGACCCCGACACGAGCTTGATGGAGGTAGTCGCTCGCCTGGGTGGCAAGGTGGTTGCGGATTCAAGCGTTGATTTCATGGGACCTAAAGCTGGTTCGCTTATTGTTGAGAGCAAAGTTGACTTTACGGTTAAATACTCCCCTTACGCAAGTCCGGAACGTATACGCTTTACCATCGCCCATGAGCTGGGTCATTTCTTCCTGCATTACGTAAATAAAAAGAACTGTGACGGGTGCATGCTGGCCGCGCGGGAGGGGAGTGACCGCTGTGAATGGGAGGCAAACTGGTTCGCCGGTGCGCTTTTGATGCCGCGTGAAGGCTTCAAATCTGCGTTCGAGCGGTTCGATGGGAATTTATCGACGATCGCCAGCTATTTCAATGTGTCTGAGTCTGCGGCGGAAGTCAGAGCCAAAGTCTTAGGGCTTTCCGCGCGATGAACAGTGCGGACGATCCGTGTGTGGTATTGTTCGCCAGCGTGGATCTAATTGGGTCGACTGCTTATAAGAACCGCGCTTCCGCACGAACGGGAAATGGTGCAAGACAACAGGAGTGGTATAACGCCTTCGCGAGCTTCTACTTCGCTTTCTACTCCTCGCTCAATAAAAAAGCCCGATCCCTTGAGAATGTGCATAACGACCGCAAAGGATTCATTTTCCTCAAAGCACTTGGCGATGAGCTGATTTTCTACCAATACATCGCCAACCACAGCGAAGCTGTTGCGCTGGTTCAGGTCTTCCGCGACGCTTTGCGGGAATTCAACAACGAGTTGAAAGACATGCTGAATCTACCACTTGGCGTCAAGGGAGCCATGTGGATCGCTGGATTCCCTATCAACAATGCGCAGATAGACACCCCTCCTCCACACAAGATCGATGCAGACGGACTCGCCAAAGGCATTGATTTCCTAGGGCCGTCCATAGACACCGGATTTAGAATTTCCAAGTTCGCCGACCAGCGCCGCTTGGTCGTCGGCGTTGATTTGGCCCTGCTTTTAACCGCCGACGAGGAACAAGCGGAAGGGGTGACCTTTTATTTTGACGGATTACAGCAACTCAAAGGCATCTTGAACGATAAACCATACCCGATCATCTGGATCGCCTGCGAGGAAGAATCCGACGAGGAGCGTTTGATTGGGATTGAGAAGCAAAAATGCAATATAAAACAGTTACATGATTATTGTCAAAAATATATCGGCAATTCTTCCAGCTTTTGGTTGATTAGGCCGTATTTCGCCCAAGGCTCAGACCCGTTGTTCAACGATCCCCCGGAAACTCATAAACGCATATGGGCGGCAAACCGTCTTGAGGATCTGAAAAGCAAAAAGATTGACGATAGCACTTGCCTTGAGAGTTCTTCGATTTCAGACGTCAGCGCCGAGCAATTGCTTGAGCGATCCGTCCTCAACATGCCTGCCCTAAATAATCCGGAGTCGACGTAGGCCTCCAAGGTAGGTGATGTGACAAACTCATCAACTCAAGCGCGACTTCAAGACAAAACCCACTAAGGTGAAACGTAACTGGCAGTTCCTTGAATGCCTTTTACAAGGGGCGCAGGGGAGGCTCCCTCTTGTATAGCTTACGGCAAGGATTGAAAATATGGTATGCACCGCCCAACCAAATGTCTCATATTCACAACCAGGATTTGCATATTCATTCAAATGTCGCATGCTCTCTACGGGATATTAGAGGATCCCGACGGAGGATAGTCCATTCATGATGAATGAATTCGCGGCAGACCGACTTGGCAGAAGAGAAATGTGGATGCAGATATTCGAGACGAATTTCTCGCCATATGCTGGAGGCGTTCTGGCGTTATTCACCGGGGGGCATTCCGAGGGAATTTCGCTTTCTGCGTCCTATGACTACATGATCAGATGCTGTCATGTCCCTTCGACCAAGAAGGCCTTATACGACAGCGTTGCACATGTGTGGCCCGGAGCTTCATGCGGCCCCGACATCCCGCCGCTATTCAGGGCGTCGGCAGCTACCGACGCTAAGGAGGACGGACTCTCCGATGGCCAAATCGATCTCTACATGCGGAAGATCAAGTTCTTTGAGGTTGGATCCTGTGACGGACATGCTTTGGTAAGCCAACTTGAAAGTATTCCCCCGCGCAGCTCCATATACGTCCATTGCGCCCAACTTTATCGCTTCTCAGACCAGATCCAAACGCCACGTGGCACATGTACAACCCTGCAGGGGCTTCAAATAGGCATAGACGTAGCTGAGGATCGGTCCTCAATTCATGCGCAGCGCCTCATTTTGGAAACGCTTCGAATCGCTAAGGAGAGGCAGTCGCTTGTCGTCCTTTCGTTAGAAACTGCCGGATTTGCCGATGACGCGCTTCCTGACATGTTGGCAGACCAGAATGAGTTCGCAGTTGTCAACCTCTGCGTGAGCGAATCCCAAACCAAACTACGCAGGGAACTCCGCCATTGCCTGGACCATATTGGAGACATGACAGTTGATTACGCTCTGGCACGACTCGGAGATTGTGGTGCATCGGCACTTGATACCGCAATATGCGTAGCCGCTGTTCTGTCCGCGCGATCCCTGCACTGGCGGGCGTGGGAGACAGTCGATGCTGTCTATGAGGAAGTCCTGAATTCAGGAAGAGTTTCGCATCTACTATTCTGTGCGCAAGCGGCCTATGCGGCAGGCCAAGAAGACAGGCTGGCTCAACTGTTGGGAAAGGCGGAGGGGTGCGCCCCCTCGGATTTAGAGCACCTCCTCACCCTTCACACCCTTTTGAAGAAAAGCGGTGACTCGACGAGGGCGGAGCAGGCTCTATTTCGGCTTGCCAAACACTTCCCCACGCATCCCACAGTAAAAACCAAGATTCTCCAGAAGGCATTGGAATCGCGGGACTTCGCTGCCGCAAAGGCTTTATCCAAAGATCTCGGCGACCATTATCTTATGGCACTCTGTGATGTCATTTCGGGCAGCAAGATTAGCTTCAAGTCTTTTGTGAGATCCGCAAGATTGCTGGGGGAAGAGAGCCGTGCTTATCTTGATTTGGCCCGAGAGGCAAACCATAGAGGACGGTACTGTGCCGCATGGAGATTCCTGATGCGATGCTCTCCGTCAAGCCAGACTGTCTCTCTACAGTGCCGCGTGCTGTCAAAACGAATAATCGACCGGCTTGAGACCAAGGTCTCTTTGGTCGACGACTTGCGGTCAATCATTGCATACGTCGCCGAACATCCTGGAGAGATGTCGTCAAGGTTTGCGCTTGAAAGGATGCTGGAGGACGACATAGAAGACGATGCCGCACGGACTCTCCTATTTGAGCTCATAGATAGTGAGGCCACCCGCAGCCATCAGGTGGCAACTAGCACATCCCCCATCTGCGAATGCCAGTGGATTGTAGACCGCAGCATTCAAACCGCTCCCCTGGAACAGTCTTATAAAACCATCAAGGATTTGTTTGGGACGCATACTTGCGTCACCCTTGTCGGAGAGGGAGATCTTACCGAAAAGCTTAAGAATGACGCCACCCACAAGACGCTCTATGATTTTGGGGTCTTGTATGAGCATGAGAACTGGTGGCGCGATGATACAGGGAAGAATGCCAGTTTGATCTTATTGAACGCAATAATGTTGCTCGCCCGCCATCTCGGCGACCCTACGACCGACTTCCTCGCAATCAGGCATGCCGTGACAGCCCTCTGTCTCGCAGGCCAGCCCCAGGATGGTCGTGATATGGCGGAGACGGCTCTGGTGGCACTCCCGGCCTCCCAGCCCTCGTTCAGAAAGTGGCGGCTAGCTCTGGGGTGGATATGCCAAGCCGAGGCATTTCATAGAAGCGGCAACCTACCCGCATCATTGCGCACGTTGTGCCTGGCTTTAGTAGCAGTCCCCGACTGCGTCCCTAGCATGAAGGGGATTATAGAGCTTCTCCGCTTCTGCGTAAGAATAGCGCGTGATAATCACTTTTTCCCGCTTGCGATCAAGTACATCGACTTCGAGCGCCGCATCATGCTACAGCATGGTATCGAGTTGGACAAGGAATATCAATTGAAGCAGCTGGAGCATTCCATTAAGAGCCTTGCCGGCTTGAAAACGGGGTCAGTTACCGAGCTTGAGGATTTGGTCAAGGAAGGCCTCGTTTTTCTCTCGAAGCGGTATGATGATCAAACTGCGCCAATGCTCTCTATATTGGCTGCTCTGATCTCAAAACTTAAACAAATCAAAAAAGACTCGTGCCTCAAATACGAACAAGCCTTCGAGTCCTATGTCCAGCATCTCGGATCAAAGATCGCCACTCTTCTTCGTTCGCAAATAAACGTGGCTCCCACCGAGTCTGATATCAGGCAATTAGCCGCCATCTCCGGCGATGCGATCAGCAACGTTGATCTCGCATATCAGGGACGGCCGTTGCGCATTCTGGCGGAACGCGCAGCCGCTTACGCACATGAGACGGGGAATACTGAACTGTTTCTGACGGCATCAAGCGTTCTCTGCCAACCAGTACTTGCTTTGACATTGGCGCAGGATGACGCTGGCGAGCAAGCGCCGGAGGTGAACTTGGTCAACGAATGGTTGTATAAGTATGCGGATGACGGACAACACAATACCCAGAAATTGGCCGATATGGCATGTCACCGCCAATCGGTAGGCGACGGTAGAAGATCTTCGCTGCGGTCAATCTTTGATGTAGACTTGAAGTCTGTCGAAAGGCGACTTCGTGACGATGAGCAGGTGACTATCCTCTCGCATGACAGCATCGGGAATTTGTACCAACTTCAGATTATGGCGAAAGGTGCTGGAGAGGTTGTTCTCCTGAGTCAGGATCTTTGGTCTCCGCAGCGCTATCGCGAGTGGCGGAGGGAGTATCCGTATTGTTACGGGAAGTGGGGACCGTCATCGGATCCGCTTCTGTTAGATTCCCCTTCCACTGACGAAGTACGGGAGACAGTTGAAGGGCTGAGCATTTCCGGCTGGTCGTGCAGGACGGCAAACATTATTGTGCCGGACTCGACTTTGTTCGGGTTCCCATTCAGTTTGTCGCCTTGGGCTGATCATTTCGCAGGCAGCCTCTGCAAGCACGCATGCGTCCCGTCAATCCATTGGCTTCTCAGCTCCAGAGATGGAGAAATCAGTTTTGGCAACCGAAAGGTCGCCTGGCTTGGAGTGCCTGGCAAGAGAAATATCACGTTGGATTTGATTGCAGATAAGATACAGGGGGTTCTATCGGATAACTGCTTTGAAGTGCGGAAGACAGCGCATCCGACGGCCTTTGAGAATGCGCTGCTCGGCGTCGTCGCCGCTCATGGGCAAGTTGGGCGCTTCGGACAGTTCGTATCGGTCGCTCCAGATAGGAGACGGTTCACCCCGAACGAGTTTGCAGCCTATTTCAGAGACGTTGGATGTCTTGTGCTTCTGATATGCAGCGCCGGACGCAGTGATGAGCGGCCACACACCTCCGAAACTCGTGGCCTTGTCACCGCGCTCCTGGAAAAGGGAGTGCAGACGATTATTGCGCCTGTGTGGCCCTTGCGGGTGGAGGTCGCCGCTATTTGGCTGCGAACCTTCCTCGGTCAGGTTGCAAAAGGATTGCCGGTTGGAGCTGCCGCCTTCATGGCCGCCCGCGATGTCGAAGCTAATTATCCGAATCCGTGCGCCTGGGCATCGCTGCAGGTCTACGGGGATTTCTGGCTGAATTGCCCTCCAACAAAGCCGGGTAGCTGCAATGAGTAGTGTTCACCAATCTGAGCTCTGTAATTCCCGCTTGCGGAGCAAGACCTGATTAAAGCCGCCGAGGAGCTGTTCACGATCACGACTCCTCCATTACGGTCTGCACAAGGGAAGGAGCGAGATACTACCGGGGAGGGCGAACTGGGAGACGGGGAGGCGTCCTCACCCTCTGAGTCATCCATCGCCAAGACGTTTCCGCTTAATTCAGTCTCATTCCCGCGTCATAATAGACTGATGGACTCGTTAACCCTCCCGTCCATCTTCACTCCAGAGCAACCAAGCCCAGAAGGGAAAACGTCTTAAAAAAAACAGCGCAGTCGTTTAGCCCATAGCTATTCCATAAGCCGCCCCAAGCGGCCACCAATCAACAACGGTGGCCGCGGCGGTGATCCCGCCAGTGGCCATCCAACCAAAAGGAGGCCACGCCAATGAGTCCGGAAGCATGCGCATGCCTGATGGACGTGATCCGCCCGATCCTCAAGGCCGTCGTCCCGAGGGTCGTCACCCCCATCGGCTCCGAGAGCTTCGACGAGCTGATCCAGGACGGCCTCTGCGACGCCGCGAGGGCCATCGACTCGATGGAGCGCTCCGGCAAGACGCTTCTACCGAGGTCGGTCGCCCACTACACGCTGCAGCACCTCAAGACCGGCCGCAGGATGCTCGACAGCGGAATATCGGACGTCTACTCCACGATGCGCCGGGTCAACAACGGCGGTGGCGTCGTCCCGTTCGACGAGCCGATCGAGTTCGACGATCCCGACGGGCCGTGCGTGGGCGACGCATTGTGCGACCGCAAGCCCGATCCGTCCGAGGAGGCGGGGAGGAGGATCGACTGGGGGACGATGCTCGAGCGCCTGGACAAACGCCAGCGCAGGATCGTCGAGGAGATGGCCGCGGGCACCATGTCGATCGACATCGGTCGGATGCTCGGCGTCTCTCCGGCGCGCGTCACCCAGATGAAAAGCGAGATCGCTGCGGAGATCAAGAAGGTCATGGGCGACGATATCCTGGCCGAGATGGGCAGGGAGTCCGCCTGGGAGCGCGACCTGCGCTGCCTCCGCGAAAGACGGGAAAGCCGTTTCATGAACGCCAATGATTAACTCCCCAGCAACATTTACTCCCCAAAAAACAACCAACCAAAGGAAGGAGGCATTCTACCAATGAACATGAGCATTCCAGCGGCGGAGCTCACTACGGCCCTCAAGGTGCTCGCAGGCGTGGCTCCGAGAAACCCGACACTGAAAGCCCTCTCACATGTTAGGATCGCCAAGGCCGACGGCGGCGCGTCCGTCACGGCGACGAACCTCGACCAGTGGCTTACCTGGCTCTGTCCGCAGGCGCCCGAAGGCGGGGACTTCGAGTTGCTCGTCAGTCTGCCCGGACTCGCCGAGATAGTAAAGACCGTCGTCAGGAACAGTGTCGTGGGCGTCATGAAAACTCAGGATGGCGTAGCGAAAGTCTCCATCATGGCGGCTGGACGACTCGTCGACAGGACGCTCTCCACGCTTGATCCATCCGAGTGGCCGAGCCAGCCACCAGCCCCCGAGGCGTGGATTCCCGCGATGCCGCGGCTGTTCGACGCCATCAGGAAGGCCGCCCCGTCGGCCTCGAAGGATGTGGCCTCGCGCGCACTCAGAGGTGTCCTGCTGGAGCCGGACAAGGTGTTGGCGACCAACCGGACCGAGATCGCCATAGTGGACATCCCCACCGGCGTCGCCGAGCAGGTGATCCTGCCAACCAGCAAGCCATTGCTCAACGGCATGTTCAGCGTCGGCGGTTCGATGGCCGTCACGAAGACGGGCGGCGGAGCCCACATCCACTTCCGCTCAGGGCAATGGATGCTGGTCACGAAGGCCGTCGACGAGAACTACCCCAGCTATGCGCATGTGATCCCACCGCCGGAGTCGCTGACGGAGACGGTAACGCTCTCCGAGGCGGACATGGCGACGCTGCCGAAAGTGCTCGCCTCCTTTGAGGGCAAGGGGCGCGGCGGTGGCGTGGTAATCATCGACGCCGACAACAACGGCGTCCGGCTGCTGTCCGCGGAGCAGGGCGACAACACTGTCGTGCCGACCAAGGCCACGTACAAGGGCGGCGACAAGGGCCGGATGGTCGCTTTGCAGGTCGAGAGGTTCCAGCGGATCATCTCGCTGGGACTTCGGGAGCTGAGGATCCCCGGCAAGGAGTTCGCCCCAGTGCTCGCCACGTCGCCGGAGTCCGGTGTGCGCTTCGTGTTCATGCCGATGCGCCCAAGCAAGACTATGCCGACAAGTGCCAATGTCCAGAATCCATCAACGTCAACCCAAACCAAGGAGACCACCATGTCACAGGAGAACGAGAAACCGATGAAGGTCCAGGCCGCACCATCGACCAGCGAGCAGGAGACAACCAAGATCGAACCGTCCTCCCAGACCGCCAACAACGGGCTGAGGGTGATCGGCCAACCCGTCACGCAGACCACCGACGCCGACGCCTTCGATCAGCTGATCCAAGCCGTCGAGGAGGTCAGGCTGTCCGCCCGCATCACGCTCGACACGGCGAGCCAGCTTTCACGCAAGGTTCGTGAGGCCCAGCGCGCGGTCAAGGGGAAGGAGAGGGACTTCAAGACGACCAAGGAGCTGATCGAGCGGCTTAAGACGGCCTCGGGGTTCTGATCCGGTAAGCGCCATGCCCATCAATCCCCGCCAAAGGGTCATCGTTCCTTTGGCACATCGCGCCCTTTGGCGGGGAGATGGGGCAGTTGAGACAACATCCACAGAGAAGGACGGAACACATGAACTTCTACGAGGTCATTTTCTCGCTGGTCATGCGGGGCGCGGAGATCGGACGTGTGTGCGTGCCGATCTCCGCGCGGTGCCGGTTCGACGCGGTGCTGGCCGCCGAGGGCGAGGTCGAAGGACAGTACGGCCCGGACACCCGCTCGAAGCTGATTGAGGTGAACAAAATCGACGCCGTGGAGTTCGAGGCTCCGCAGGCGGCATAGGAGGTCGATATGCTCAAGTTGAACGCGTCGTATTCGAAGAAGGTGCCGGCCGACGAGGAGTACAGCTCCAAGAGCTACCACGCCTCGGTCGAGGTCGAGCTGCCGGACGGACTGACCGGGGAGCAGCTCTCGGGCAGGATCCACGAGACGTTCGATCTCGTCCGCCAGTCCGTCGAATCGGAGCTGGACATGGACAGAGCCGAGCGGACGCATGGTGAGGAGCCGGAGCCCGCACATCGCCAGGAGCCGCAGCCGCACCCCGCCACCCGGAAGTTCCAGAACACAAAAGGCGGCGACGGCCAATCCCAAAGGCGTGATGATGGCGAGCCCGCCAGCAACAAGCAGATCAAATACCTGCTGGATCTGACGCGCGAGCGGAACATCGATCCGGCGCCGCTGCTGCGCAAGGCCAACGTCAACAGCGTCTACGATCTGACGAAGGCTCAATGCAGCTCGCTGATCGACGGCATCACCGGCGGCACGAAAAGAAAGGCCGCGTAGAGCCCCATGGATGACTCCGCCCCCATCATCCCCCGCCAAAGGACGCAAGCGCCCTCTGGACACCCCGGCCTATGCGGTTCGCCCAGCCAGTTCTGGCGTGGCGTACCGCATAAGATAGGGATTCCCAAGGGGCCAGTGGTCCCTTGGGCAGGGTGTTGGGACAGAGTCCCATGAACACATTCAACAACGGAGGCAGTCATGTCGGAAATGCTGATGGAGTTCAGGAAACGACCGCACTGGTCGCACTCAAGCCTTGATCTGCTGCTGTCGAAATGCTCGCTCAAGTGGGCGTTCCAATACGTCAGACGCGAGCAGCCGGAAAAGGTCTCGGCGGCGAAGATGCTCGGTTCGGCGTTCCACGCCGCGGCGGACCATCTGGCCCGGCTGCGCAAGGCCGGGGAGAAGGTCTGGCTTGCGGATCTGGTCGAGGTCTTCACGAAGCGGTGGCGGCTGGAGCTTGAATCCGCCGAGGCGGAGGTCGCCTTCAAGGTCGGCGAAGACGCTGGAACGCTTGAGGAGACCGGCCATGTTCTTATTGCCACGCTCGTTGCCGAATGGCCACTGACGGAGAAAGTCCTTGATGTGGCCGTGCCGTTCCAGGTGCCCGTCATCGACTCGCACGGGTATGTGGCCGAGAAACCGCTCGTGGGAGAGGCCGACGTAGTCGTTGAAACGAGCGATGGTCAAATCGTCATCATCGACTGGAAGACGGCGGCGAGGAAATGGGCCGAAAGCCGCGCCGACAACGATCAGCAGGCCACATGCATGCTGTACGGACTCCGCGGCAGGTACGGCGATCACGCCCTGTTCCGGTACGATGTCGTGACAAAGACGAAAACGCCATCATTCCAGAGCCTGCCGACCGCCAGGAGGCAAAGCGACTTCGACCGCCTGTGCAGGCGGATCGAGATCGCCGACAGGATCGTCGCCGCGGGCGCCTTCCATCCGGACGCGTCCGGCCAATCGTGCGGGGACTGCCCATACGGCAAGGCCTGCTCGACATGGCATGAGGAGAAGTGGCCTCTTGAGATGGCGGCATAGCCGGTCGAACAATCGACAACATCAACAACAAATAAAAGGGATCAACGATTATGAGCGAACTTATTCTGCATTGCGGCGGCGCGCATGTGACGAGGGACGAACTCCGCGCCGTGACGACTCCCGAACCGACGCCCACCTGGAGACCGGTTCCCCACCATCAGGTTGCGGAGCTGGTGACAAGGGAGGCCGCGGCGAGGGGCTACGAGATCATGGCCGAGGACTACGGCCTCAACGACAGCGGGAGCAAGCTCTTCGGCGTGCTGCGGTTCCATCCCCAGGGCAGACCCGATATGTCCCGGGCTCTGGGATTCAGGAACAGCCACGACAAAAGTCTGGCGTTGGGGTTGACGGTGGGCTGCCGGGTCGCGGTTTGCGACAATCTGATGTTCGGCGGCGAGACGACGATCCACCGGAAGCACACCTCGGGCATCGAGATCGAGGAGCTGATACCCCACGCGTTCGACAAGCTGGACTATCAATACGTCCGGCTTGAGGAGACCATCGAAGGATTGAAGCTCAAGATGGTCACCATCGACGAGGCGCGCGTTGTCACCGTGATGGCCGCCGAGATGGGAGCGGTGCCGTCCTGCGATATCATCCCTGTTCTGGATGAGTTCCGGGAGCCACAACACAAGGAGTTCCGGGATCCGACCATGTGGAGCCTGCACAACGCCTTCACAGAGACGACCAAAAAGTACACGCCGATGCGCGCGGATCAATGCCACCGGTCGCTGGCGAAGTTGTTCGGACTCACCTGAGGAGGCGACCATGAGGATGCACGTCAAGGAGAGTGTCAAAAGCTACAACGCCGTGTCGACGCCCGCGCTGGTCTTCGCGGAATTCCGCGAGATCGGCAAGGCCGACCAGGAGTCGTTCTGGCTGCTGGGGGTGAACGCCAAGAACAAGGTTCTTTTGAAGGAGATGCTGTTCCTCGGCGGCGTCACCTCCACGTCAGTCGACCTGAAGATCCTCTTCAAACGGCTGCTGGTGGCGGGCGCGGACGGCTTCGTGTGCTGTCATAGTCACCCAAGTGGTTCCCCAGAACCGTCCGACGACGACATCCGGCTTACGGGGATCATCAAAAGCGTGGCGGTCATGCTGGAGATGAGGCTGCTCGACCACGTGATAATCGGCGACGGCTACTGTTCGTTCAAGGAGCGGGGGCTGTTGTGAATCGCGGATGACAAGGAATTTGTGGTCAGGCTCGAAGCGCCGCTCTCCAGGGATTCCACGCGTCGACGAGGACCACGGGCCGGGACATCACCGGCCCTCTTTTTTTAGAAAGGAGGCTTTCATGCCATTCATTGTATGGGCCGCCCTCGCGGTGGCCATTCTACTGATCGGGATCTCGGTGTCGGGCAATCTGCCCCATGTCGCAGAGTCCGTGGGGAAGAGCGCCGCCGCGTCGATGACGCCTTGGAGCTGGATCGGCATGGCGGCGGTCGTTGTCATAGCGTCAAGCTTTTGGAGGCGGAGATGATCACGTCTAAAAGAAATGCGTTGCTGACGGCAGGAGCGGTTCTGGTGCTGCTTGTCGTCATGCCGTCCTGTGGCGACTCTGGCGGCGGAGGCGGATCGGACGCCCAGACAGTTGTACGCCAGGCGTACGCCAAGGGCTACGGGGACGCCATCGACAAGGTGCGGTCGGCGGCCCGGCAGGCGAAGTCCGTCGCCAGAGAGAAGGTGATGCCGACCCTGATCCTCGGATCGATCATCGCCGCGCTGTTGACGCTTCACGGCGCCACGGTCACGGAATACGCGCGGCGCAGACTCGGCGACATGCTCCATCTGACAGTGGAGAAGCACTTGATCCTCGCGGAGGCGCTGTACGCGGCATGCGTCCTTGTTGTGGCGCTGACAGGGCTATGGCGGTACGGGGTCAAGCCGTCCATCCCGGTCGCGGCGTTGCTCGCGGGCACGATCCCGGCGTTCAAGGATCTGCTCGCCGCCATCAGGACGGACGATCCGCCTTCGAGGAGGATGGCCATCGGCAAGATCAAGAGCCTGCTCTTCCTCTGTGCCGTCGTGTTCATGGTCTACGAGATCCTGTCGGACGGCGGACTGCTGGGCATAGGGTTCGGCGGATAGAAATGAATTCACTTGACGGGGAAGTTGTTCAGGGATGGTGAAAGAGGTGAAACGTCCGCCGAATTGACAAGATTGTTCCGTATTTACTGTAGGGTGAGTGATTGAACGGTCAAAGCCTGCCGTCCGGGAAAGCCTTTTCCGGACGACTCCATTAGCTTTTCGAACGAGTGGACAAGGTTAAGCCGAGTTTGCCATTGGGCGATTTCTTGCCCAACCGCCTATGACGGCATAGAGTATCCACCGCATAGAGTACGTCGTGTTTTTCTCATCATGGAGGATTGATGTTTTGACATAAGCCCCGCCAATGGCGGGAAATTAAGCGTTCAGGCTTGGGCGATCGCTCTCCGAAATTCCACATCGCAAGCGAGAAAGCCCTCTACAAGAAAGAGTCGAGTCTTGGACGCACTCCCCTTCTGGGAGTGCTGTCCGTCTCGTGTTTCTTGTAGAGGGCGTGGAATCCCTGGAGAGCGGCACGGGTGGGCGGTCACTCCCTTTTTTATTGCCGTCGTCCATCCGACGCCTCCCGCCTCTTCGCCTGATCCATTTAAAACAATGTCTTGATCAACCAGAGGTGGAACATGGAAAAGATGTCGCACTTGCAGATCATCCAGAGTTTTGTTCCGGAGCTGGACAGGCTGAGCCCCGGAGAATCGCTTCCGTCCGGTTGGGAGGAAAAGTTGAAAGGCATAGAGCCGATAAGCCCCAACATGGTGGTCGCCTACTATCTTGGGACAGGGAAATTCGACTACCTCGACCTCAAGCGGGTCCTGAGAGGGATACTGATATACGACACCGCGTGCTCTGTGTGGACCGTGATATTCATTTCGCTGCTGGTGTCGTTGATTTTCAACTGGACGGTCGTCTGCCAGATTCTGCTTCTCTTGACGTTGATGATCTATCTCGCCCAGATACACGCCTGCCATCTGTGGAAATTCGACATCAGCTATTATCTCCTCATGCTCGTGGTCGCAGGCTGCGCCTTCATCCCGATCGCCATTTTCCGCGGGGTGTCGTGGTGGATGACGCTTCCGGCTTTGTTCACGGAATTCTATTTCTTCGCGACGAAGCTTAGTCAGATAAGAGTCGAGAACGTTGACAGGTTGATAAGAAAAGCGGCCACCAGAAAATAAAGGACGGAACGCCATGCCTAATCATGACACTCTGGGGATGATCCACGCGTTCATCGACGATCTTGGGAAAATGGGGACCGGGGATCCAAAGATCGACGAGTGGATTCTCAAGTTGAAGGTTCTTGAGCCCATCACGCCCGCCATGCTCATCGAGTATTACGGAAAATCGCGGAAATTCGACTACTCCGATCTGGACAGGCTGGAGAAAGGCGCGTACATCTGGAATGTGAGCCTCTGGGTCTCATGGATCGGAGTTGGGCTGTACACCGCCTCCCTGCTGTTCGTCATGACGGCGGTCCAGCACATATCGATCCTGCTTGTCTGGGGTGCCTTCGCGTTTCAAGTGTACGCCTGCTACCTGATGAAGCGGAAACCCAATGGATTGTTCCTCGCCGCCATCGCCGGTTTCATGTTCTTCATGGTCGCGGGATTTTTGGGTGTCCCTTGGTGGGCGACGTTCATCCTCTGGATCGCCGGATGCGTAGGCTTCTACAAATTCATGGAGGACGTGTCAAAAGAGGAAAGTCCGAGCGGGGATGACAGGAGGCGGGCGCGGAGGGACGGATCGCAGGATGGGGTGGATGAGAAAATCAAGTCAGTGATAAAATGGGCGTACGAGACGCTGGGGTGCGCTCCCCAGGATGACGAGGCGCAGATAAAGCGCAAGTACAGGGAGCTGATAAAGCAATACCATCCCGATACGATCGCCGCGAAGAACCTACCCGGCGAGTTCGTCAAATTCGCCGAACGGAAGCTGCGCGACGTGAAGGACGCGTACGATATCATTCGCCAGGTGCGCGCGATCACTGATTGAGCCCAAATGGGAAAAATAAAAAGGAGGGTTGACCAATGAAGGCGTCAATGAAATGGTTCATCGCCGCGGGAGTGTCCGGTGTCGTTTTTCTAATCTGCGTAGCGAGCCTGGTCGGGCTGGAGGAGGAGGGAAAAGCTCTTGCGGACAGGATCAGCGAGCACAGAGGCCTTTTATCATCCTCGAACTCCACTCGGTACATGAAGAGCTTTTTCGATGGGTTGACCATGGGGGCGTTCGCCAAGGAGGGGATTTTCACCGAGGTCAACAATTACGACAGGGAGACGAATAGCCTGAAAATGGAGTGCGCGTCGTGGACGGGCCGAGTCAGAGGCGTTGAGTTGTTCCGGAGCGTCTCGCTGCTCGGTTTGATCGGGTGCGGTATCGCCGGATTCGTCATCCGCAATAAAGAGATGAAGAAGGACGGCGGTGGCGGGTGGGTCCGGTGAGATGAAGCGGATCTTTATTGCCCATCGTCAACTTCGTTCGTAAAAGAGTCATAATAGGCAAAGTCCGATTAACCATCAACAAGGAGGACGCACAATGAGACGCCCAATCGCAATCCTGTTCATCCTCCTTGTGGGGATGACCGTCCAGGCCGGATTCAAGCCCCCCGAGGCGCGGTGCTGGCCGGGAGGGAGGATCTACTACATGTACGACGACTCCATCCCGGAAGGCTCCTATAGCACGTTCCGTCAGGCTATGGACGACTGGTCGCAGGATACAGGCCTCGTGTTCATCCCCCGCACGGGCGAGGAGGACAGCTGGATGCTATTCGTCCGTATCGGCGGCGACGTCAGCTATAGCGGCCTGGGCTGGCAGCGCGGGGAGAACAGGATCCTGTGCGCCGCCATGACCCGACATGTGGCGGCCCACGAGATAGGGCATTGCCTGTCCCTCGACCATGAGTGGGCGCGTCCCGATCGGGATGACTACGTGACAAGCATCTCGGATTGGACGAAAGTGAAATCCCCATGGAGGGAGGGCCTTGAGTACACGCGATCCTTCGACATCCTCTCCATCATGCAGTACGGCAGCTCGTACTTGACGATCAACGCCCACCCGGAGCTTGGAGACTATCTTGGGGGCGATCTGGTCTCCCCCCTCGACAAGGCCTTCATCAGACGTGTCTACTGGGGCGAGGACGTGGAGGTGTCGGTCGCCGCCAAGGCAGGCCAGGGTCTTCAGCCCATGGTCGGCTACTCGGGAGGCTGGAAACCGCTCGTGCTGATGAGCGGCACCATGAGAGGACTTGAGCTCAAGCTCGACGCCGTCCCGGCCGATCCATGGTACGAACTGGATTGTTGGGAGGTGACCGGCGGCGCCAGCGTGGCCGACCCCCTGGGGCAGAAGACATCTTTGACGGTGACGGGCGATTTCTCAATCGTCTGCCACAGCCGGAGGATCTCATACGACGTAAAGGTTCTGACCGTGTGCGAGGGCATGACCGTCACGCTGGACGCCGGGTTCGTCTATGGCTCGCCGTCGTGCTTCTACAAGAAGGATCGGATAAGCGTCAAAGGAAAGACCCTATACACTCAGAAGGACGGCACCCCGGTCTACGAGGCGCAGGTCATAGTCCCGGCCCTCAAAGCCGGCGTCTACGACGTGATGTCGAGCAAGAAGGGAAAGACCCGCTATCGCTTCGACGTCCGCGTTCCGGAGATCGAGACGGCGTCCGTGGGAACGACCGTGACGGCCACCGGGAAGTACTTCGGGTTCAAGCCCGTCGTCTCCGTGGGCAGGCACGCCGTGAAGGCCATCGTCCAGTTTGACGCCCTGACAGGGGAAAGCTCGCTGACGGCCAGCAACCCCAAGAACTACGCCGGGGTGCTGACTATCAAGTCGAAGGCCGGGAGCGGGAGCAAGTAGAACATTCAACTAACGGAAAGCCGTCACTTCGAAAGAGGTGGCGGCTTTTCTTTTAACTCCCGAGCGCCTCCCGCGGATCACTGACAAGGCGAAGTGTCATCCCTTTTTTTTTAGCCCTGACATACCACTCCCTCATTTCCTGCCGCGGTCGGCGCGTGAGTTTCGTCCCTCGATTGAGCAGGTTGCCCGACAAATAATGATTCTATCATACAAGTAATATTAAATAGGGACATACTGATTCATATAGTCCACATATTAGATACAACATTTTCCGGTATACCGGAAAATTGATGCGATCATTATGGTAGTAAATAAACCATCTATTTGAGGCAGTGATAACTCACGTTCGTTACCTTCTTGACGCGAAATCGGCGTGGTTCTGATTTATATTCTGTCAACAGAAAGCGAGGCAGTTATGAATGAGACGCTACTGATGGGAACCGCGGCGGATCCGGAAGAGGCGCTGATCCGCGTCGACGAGCTGAGAAGCCACGCAGAGGCGAGAGCCAGGAGACCGTCTTGGACGAAGCTTCTGGACGAGCCCTCACGGCTGTGCGCCAAGGCGGTCGAGAGGAGGCCCGACCCGAACTCGCCCGCGATCGAGTATATGACCGTGACGGGCAACGGCTCTGACGAGCTCGCGCTGGCGCTGGAGGCGGGTGGTAAGGCGCGGGCGGAGACCATCGGGACGCTATTGAGCGCGATGATCGCGGAGTACGCTGCGATCTCGATGATGGCCTCGGCGAAGCTGGCGGTCGAGGGGGTGGGAGAGAAGGGAGAGGGCAGTCTGCGCCGGAAGATCATGATCGACCAGCAGCTGCTCAAGCTGCTGGAGGCAGACCGGCGCGTACGCTCGCCATCCCCCTCGGTCAGCATTTTCGCCAAAGACGTCGGCGTGGCGGTGGCCGCTCCGCGGTCCCGCGATGACGGCGGGCGGAAAATCTGCGGTGCTGATTGATGTGCCGAGTCGTTACTTAATCAGAGTCGTGATCAGGGGCGAAGGAGGCATGCCGTGGAGGACGCGTGGAGGATCAAAGAACTGAACTGGAGGGTGAGGAAGGAAGCGATCATGAGCCGGCCGGGATCAAACCAGGCCGGATCAGCGAGGCGTTCCACCGGGAGGCCGCGGGGAAGGCCTCGATCCATCGGAGTTGAGCTTCAGGCGCTGTTGGAGCAAGGCGGCTACTCGGTGGACGGCGTGGGGAAGATCCGGAGGTCGAAATCGAGGTTCCTTGACTTAGAGGCCGCGTCCATCAGGTTCAACCTGCTCGACGAGGAGTGGCGCGCGATGGCGGGGTCGCCTGGGGGGTTGCTGGAGGCGTGCCGTCTGGCTTATCGAAGGTTGAAGTCCTGCAACCGGCGGAGCATCACCACGAGTCTTGACGATTGCCTCGCGGAAGTTCTCATGGAGATGGGCGGATGTTTCGCGGAGGAAGCGGAAGGCGATGCGCGAACCAGTGGTGCGAAGACCTAAAAAGAAAAGGGAGGCGCCCACTGCTCGTCACGTGGAGTGCCTCCCATTTCACCTGCTACCGCCCGATTAATTGGCGAGCTTGAACCTCATGGTGTCCAATTCGCGGATATCCGCGAGGCCATTCTCCGCGCAGTACAACATATAGGCGTCGAGGTCGACCTTCAGCCTTCGTAGAACCTCGACAACCCACCTTCCCGCATCCCTGCCGTCGCCGTTACCGGACAAGTGCGCACGCTGAACGCGTCTGTCGGCCAGCGCAAGCGCCTCGACAAGCGGCAGCATCGCCGCCGCCCGGAAGACCCTGCCGGGCATCTCGTCCATGGTTGGCAGATGGTAGAGGCAGATGCGGAGCAGATGGCAATACGCCGACGGGCGCATCCGTCCATTGGGCGCCTTGAGGAAGGGGCAGTCGGCGTTTCCGGCGAAAAGCCCCGGGCGCGGCAGCGTCGCCGAACCGTCGGAGCTTGGAACACCGAACACCCTGTTCAGCCTGCCGAGCCATCCCTCACCGTCCGGACTCTGCCCTTTGCTCATCGCCGATATGTCACCCCGAAGCTGCGCGGCGAGTCTGTCGCCCTCTGCGTCTTTCTCGATGGCGAGATAAATGCGTTTGTGAACAGGCGCCACGCTGTAGCGATCAGAGCGGGGGCGCGCGCCGAACCTGTCGACGTCGCCACTGAGCAGCAGACCGAACATGGTGGCGGGCGGATCATCCTCCGTCACGGCGGGCGCCGAGTTTGGCGCTGCGCCGGGAAGCGCATCCTCTCCACTTTTGCTTGTCACGTCTACAGGATTCTCGCCTGCGATTTCTTTGATTGCGCTTCTCATCGTATACCTCTTTCTTTTTCTTTTGTTTCAACCTGATACTTGTTCACTAATGCTCTTCCGCGCGTTCCTTCGAACCCCATCCAGGCGTCGACCGAGTCCTGAGAGTCGACCATCGCCAGCGACTTGCATCCGGCGTCGTACTCTTCGGGCGGGAATCCAAACTCAGACATCAGCTGCGACACCCTCCGGTGGAACACCGTTCGGCTCGCCTCTCCCAGATCATCCTCTCCGGCCGTAAGGGCGCAGAGGATCGGAAGGGCGGCCGCGTGGCCAAGAAGGCGCCTTGGCATCTGCCGCAGCAACGGCAGGGAGTAGTAGACCCTCCTGCTGAAGGGGAAATAGGCGGAGGGGCATGCGCCGTTCCCCGTCCACAGGAACCCCCACGCCGTCGTCCCAGCGGCGAAGACCGCGTCTTTTCTCGCCGTGATCGTGCCCAGCCCCCGGTCCAGCGCCGTCTCCAGCGCCGTGAAGTGCCTGCCACGGATCCGGATCTCGCGGATGATCTTCTCGATCTTCCGCGTGAGCGGCCGGGAATCCAGCCCAAACTCCTCGACGACGATCGTTGACAGGGCGTCGATCCGCAGCCAGTTTCTGCCTGGCGCGGTACCCGACCAGGGATTGGGCTGATCCCACCGTTCCTCCGCCGAGGCGTGGCGCGGTGGAGGCGCGAAGGGCGGGTTTATGAGTTCTCTCATCGCTTTCTCTCCTTTGAGATAAAAAGAGGGCGGGTTCGAACCGCCCTCTATTATGTCCGGGCAATGGTTTGAGGAGTTAGCATATCACGCCGAGACGTCTGACCGCGTAGGTGGCGATCAATACGGTATGGAGGTCAGGATGGTGGCCATCGCGATCACGTTGTATGAATTCCCCATCCCCATATGGGAAATCGGGGTAGTCCGCGAGGAAGGCCTTGCGGCTGCCATCGTCACGGCAGAGATAGCCAAGCTCCGTGAAAATGCCTTCTAATAGGCACCAGAGCTCGACCATCCGTCCGTTATCGTCCTCAAGACCGTAGCGCACCACTGGCGGAATGCGGGTGGACGCGGAGCTGAAGGCGATCGGATCGGCCATGTTGTACGTCGCGAAGAACGTCTTGTCGACGCATGCGAGCCCATCGGATAGCGAGTGGATGCTCAACACCCGTCCGTCGTCACAGCAGAAACGGTCCCGGGGTTCCATCTTCATTTCCTCGACGGCCCTGTCGAAATCGAGCCATCTGTCCGCTGGGAGCTCCAGGCGGGGGCCGGGAGCGAGCCTGAGGACTCTGGCGAGGTTGAACTTTGCCGTACGGTTGTTTTTCTTCATGTGAACAGCTCCGATTCGATGTTGAACGATTTATCTTCCTCTGAGAAGATGGGGGCGATATCGAGTTCCCACTTGGCGTACTCCGCGAGCAGCAGCAAGTGCAGATGCGGGAGTGTGCTGACGCTGATCTCCACATCGACCGGGGCGTCCCCGAGGAACGAATGGGATTCGAGTTCGGATATGAGGCATTCGTCGCCCTCAAAGTCCGGGCAGAGGCACTTCAGGCATTTGTAGACACCTCCTGTCAGATCGGAAGAGC
>CAYTFM010000059.1:23153-33242 GCA_964436735.1 uncultured Victivallales bacterium
CACGTCGACGGCGCGGGACTGCAGAAGGAACCGGTAGCTGGCGACGAGCGGGATCGACGCCTCAGGATGCGATAGGACCAGCGGGTCGTCCTCGATGCGGGCGTTCTTCTTGAATTCACGGTCGAACAGGACGATCTCGGCAGTAGGCGTTCGCAGGGCGTACAATCCGCCGCCGCCTTGAAAGCGCTTGGGCTCCGAGGAGCGCCACTTCTGTCTCATATATTCCCTGAACAGGGACGGGGGCAACTCCCGCTCAACGCCCGGCCGGCGTTTGAAAATCTGAGGGCTGTTCGAGTTTGATTTTTGATCCACGGCTAGGCCGCGCGCAGAAACGTCGTCCCTCGTTCTTTCTATTGAGCGATTAAAGCTCATGTGCTTTACCTCTTGTTATTGACTTTGTTTTGCTGTGAAAGTCTGGACGCCCCAAGGGGCGCCAGGGCGTCGACATTGATGATGTCGCGATGGGTCAATGGGAAAACCAATCTCATTGGTAGTTCTCCTTCGTTCATTGTTGATGATTCTGTTCGGTCACCCTCATGCTCCGCGCAGCCCGGGAGATGATGGCGGACAGGGCACTCGGCCCGTTGTTCGAGTCCGCCGATTGTTCTTCGCCGCGCGGAAAGCGCTTCCATTGACGTTGGGATCGCCAGATGGGGATCCGCCGAAAGGAAGCCTTTCCCATTGGGAGATCTCGGACGCGGGCTTGTGAAGCCGTCGCCGTCTCCTGATGCCATCGAACAAAGTCGAGGCGCTCCGGGGCTGCCCCAGGTAAAGGGTGCCCATGTCCGCGCCCGCGTAACGCGGGGCGGCGCAGTAATGGAGGAGGCCGACAAGAGCGGCTCCTGAGTTCCGCCCGTCCAAGCAGGACCGCGGATGTGTTCGCCAAGAAACAGCTTCCTGGCATTGTCCCCGGCAGGGCCGTGCCCGACGGCGCGGCGCGGGGGGCGCATGAAGGCGCGCGGGCTGCTGGCTGGGCGCGCCTCCGAGGGGCCTGTGTAGGTCCCCTGGGTTCGATATCACATAGAAACCTCCGATGGTAGTCATCGATCAACTCCAGCAGGTTCACAAGCCTGGCAGACAAGAGAGGGGAGATACCCAATCGGAAGCAGGCGGACCGAGTCGCATTTCCCGCAGACGAAGTGCTCGCACTTTTTTCCCTGCTCGGTTTCTGGAGAGCCGACGTAACCGCATTTGAAGCACACGGTGTCAACGTCGATGATGCTGTCGCAGCAAAGACACCGCGGAGCGCAGAGGGGGAACTCCGGCAGTGAGTATCCCGGTCCGGAACCAGTCGACGGGGAGTCGGAACCAATGGAACCAGTAGATCCCTTAAAATTATCTGTAGAACAATCTTTATCACTCTCTATAAAAGCTTTAGAAGTGACTGATTCCATTGGTTCCGACTGGTTCCCGACTCGTTCCCCGACTGGTTCCGAAGACGCGTCAACTGGTTCCCGGCCGCCATCTCCGCCGGGAGCGTCACCAGTCCTGCTCAGCCTATAGACAGTCAGCTCCCGCGCCTTGCCCAGATGCTCGTATATTTTCAGGACTCTGCGCCTATCTATCCTATGGCTGTCGAGCGCGAGTACATCTCCGCCGTCCGCGAAGAGCTTGAAGGCGCGCGACATCTTCTGCCCGACGGCTAGGGACGCGGCCTTCAGCTGCTCGGCGGTGGCGCTGTCCGCGCCGACCGCCTCGTCCAGCCCCGGGACCGCGACGCCGCCTGCGCAGCACACGTCGACGATGTCCGAGGCCGAGAGCTCGCATTCGAGGCGCCCCATATTTTCAGTGGCAAGTGCGACGTCCCTGAGCCAGGAGAGATCCGGGCTGACTGCCCGGGTCTTGAATTTCCCGACGCCCTCCATCAGAGGCGCGAGTCCCATCAGGTTGGTCACCACCCAGTCCATGGCGCGGCACCACATGTTGAAGCCGGTGTCGACGACGATGCCTGACAGGGGACACCCCGCGGCGTGGTAGGCTTTGGCGATGGTGAAGACAGCGCCGAGAAGCAGCGGCTGGTTCGCCCTCACATGCTCGATCAGACCGCCTTCTGGAAAGCTCCGGAAAACGTAGCCGTGTCTTTTATTGATTCGAACGGGGTTCCCGCGGTTGGCGATGTCGATCTTCAACCGGCAACGGTTTGTGGTCACCATGACAACGTGACGCCTGGGATCGATGACGACGGCCGCCTTGTACGGCGCCCGCGCGGAGTAGCTGTCCTCCGTGAGGAAGGAGCAGAGCTTCGGGCTGTCGAATTCTCCCCCCTGTGCGACGAGATTGTCGAACGAGATGAACCTCCGGCCCGCGACGAGCAGCGTGTCGAACGCCTCCTCCAGGCTGCCGACACCGCCATTCTGCTGGTTGACGGTGTGGGGGATGTCGTTGTAGACGGCCGCCAGGCATTTATGCAAAAACCCTTTACCGGCCTGCGAGTCGTCGGCCTCGACGTAGGATGCCGGAGCGTGGCAGCTTATGAGTCCGGCGGCAGTGAACGCGGGGGAGAGGACGTTCGCCATGGATCGTGACTTGTCGCTCTGGGTGGCGAAGTCGAACTCGGTGAAGGGGTCGAGCAGCGTCTGGACGGCCTCGGAGAGCGTCATCTCCGGAGGCGGACAGCCCTTGGCGTGAATCCCGCTTTCGCGGTCGTAGCCGGTGATCACCTCAAGCTTACCATTGCGCAGGCGAAGAACCGGGCTTTTGCTCACCATCACGATAGAAGATATGTTTTCGGCGAAACCGTGTGATTCCATAATCAATTCAGCAAGGCCCTTGCAGCAGCCCACCTCGACCTCGGCGAACTCGGGCTTGGCGTCGACCTCCTCATCCTTCTTTTTCTTTTTTGGAGCCTTCCTGACCAGCCTCGCCGCGCGTTCGATCTCGGAGCACATGCGCGCGGCCGAGACAGGCGTCAGCACCCCGTCGGAGCCTAAATGGACGGTTTGCCCGTTCAAGGCGTCGACGCGGTCCCGGTGCTGGAAAATATGGCCGCCATAGCTCAGGGAGCGGCCGACGGCGGCGGCGGTCTCGTTGAGGCCGCCAGGACGGAGCACGGCAGTCGGACGAGGCTGGACAAACGGCACCGCGCGAATGAGGTTGCGCAGATCCTCGCCGGTGTGGCCTGCCACGAAAAAGTCGTCGGTGCCAGTTTTCATAGTCCAACCTCCGGAAGATCGAGCCTGCGCAGCCGCATCCCGTGCTCGAAAAGTGCCGTCGCCAGATCCCGCGAACACCTGTCGAAGTCCTCGGCCTTGCCGGGCTCGACGGCGTCGGAGTCGAAGATGAGCCATGCCTCGCGCCCCGGGCGCAGGTAAGGCAGAAGGTCGCGATTGATCCTTTTGTCGTGCTTTCCCCGCATCCAGCCCCAAATGCCTGGCAGGGCGATGAGCGGCACACCTTTCAGCGATGCGGGAACAACCTTCTTCTCCCCCTCCGTCAGGCCCAGCGGGAGATTGGGATCTTCGACGAGCCTGCGGTGGACATCGCGCAGGATGAAGCAACGCATGCCCGCATTTTTTGTAAACAGGTATTTGGCGGGCTTGCCGTCGTTCCCGAATTCGACCGGCTTTTGAAACCTGACCTTAATGACATCGTCACCGTCGGGACTACGCATCCGCTTGCCTGTTCTGGGATCCTCGAAAACGATTCCATATCCGCCGCCAGCATAGGGGGGAAGCGAGAAGCCGATGGCCTTTTCGGCCTCCTCCTGGTCGACGGGAAACCAACCAAGATCGAGAGCCGTTTGGATGGGGATTCCCGAACGGTCAATGTCCTTGACCATAAAATCAAAATACCGATGAAGATGATAAACATCACTGGGCATCGAGAGAGGACGTTTGTGCGTGTCCGTATTGTTTCCCGCATGCTGAGCGTTATGAACATGAACCGAGCGAGGATCAGCATTGCGGACGGTATTGTCCTCAACCGTGTGAACAGAATTGCTTCTGGCGTGGGGCGGAGGTATATTTATGTAGTTGATGTTCATCTCGGCTTCCGCCTGGTCGCGAGCCAGGCGGGGGCCACTATCAACACTTTCACTGCTTATCATATTTCTCCTCAGGTTTTTTCTGACTCATAGTTCCTTCTTTCTGTCTGTTGATCAGTCCACATGAAATAGTGCATTGCATGTTCAACGACAGGTCGATTATTTACTTGACCGGCTGAAAAAGCTTTGTGACATCGGACAGTAGAATCCTGTAATCGCGGCACCCTCGCATAACCGGAAGATCACCACTCTTGATCATCCCCCGTAGTTTTTTCTCACTTAACTTCGTCATCTGCGAAAGCTCGCGAAGTGTCAACACAGTCTCAATACGACATTCCATGGCCTTACCTCCGCGCAACTGGATTTACATGGCATCAAATAGAATCCGTGCTGTTGCAATATGCAACTTATGAAAGTAGATTTTTGATAATTTTTTATTAAACGCTACATTCTTTACTCGGGAGTAGTCATGAAGATCACGAAAGAAATCAAATCGGCCATTCAGCATTCTGTAAAAGCGGAAGGCTCGAATGCTGCTTTCGCCAATAAGGTCGGCGTTGACAAGTGTTCGATTGGCAGAATTCTGAAGGGGGAAGTCACCAAACTCTCCCTGAAATCTTGGTTGAAGATCAAACCAAATATTGATCTTAGCCGCGTAAAGGTTGCTGACGAGCCAAAGATTGATCCGGCGATCCTACAGGCTCTTGACCGCCGATACAGGTTCAGAGGAAAGATATCCCTGGGTTTTCTCCCTGAAGTAAGGGACCGACTTTCCATAAGTCAAATCGAACTTGCAGCCCTTTCGGGCGTTCACCAGCGCACGTTGTTGATGATAGAACAAGAAAAGCGCAGTCCGAACCCCCGTGAGATCGCCAATATAGCAAAAGCTCTCGGCTTGACACCAGAGATGATTTTAAATCCCCCGTCAATTGACAGCCTATGCAAAATGGTTAAGAAAGCCGAGGTTCCTGTAGAGTTTAGTGAACTGGCCAGGGTTCGGGAACTTCCGGCGGAATTCCGTAAACTCATCAAGACCCTGTGCCAAATCGATAGTGATGCGCGGCAGAGAGTATTCAAACTGGCTGAATCTTTTCTGCCAAATGATGGGATTCAGAAACCGTGAAGAGGTGCTAACGAAATGCTAATGAGCATGACTTGGTTCCCTCTGGAGGCACTTGGAACGACTTGGAACGTTTAGCTATAAGTGATTGGTGTTCAACCATCTTGAAAACCGTTGATGAGTTTACTCATCCGTGGGTTCGAATCCCACTCTCTCCGCCACTTATCTTCAACGGATCGGCCATAATGGCGGAAAGCTTCACACCCTCAATGTATTCCATCACCAACACACGCTGGGTCAAATAGGAGCGGTGAACCTTCGGCACATGGAGGCGACCGTCACCCAGGAAAAGCGCGCCGAACTTCTCGATGTTGCTGGCTTCGTTCGTGAAGTCTAACTCGCTCCTGATGCCGCATGCGAACTCCTCAATGATCCCGACGGGATCCAACGCACGCGTCTCCATGACAAAGCGCGACATCAAAGCGGCGATCTGTCGCATGACCTCGATATCCGACTCGATCGCCTTGCGCACCCCCGGTCGTTGAACTTTCACGGCAACCTTTTCCCCGGAACGCAGTATGGCGTAGTGCACCTGCGCGATCGAAGCGGAGGAGACCGGCCCGGGTGAGAAGGTGCTGAAAATCTCTTCGACGGACGTGTTCAACTCCCGCTCGACTAACCGCCGCGCCTCATCGCTGTCGAAAGGGGTCACGTCGTCAAGCAACCCCGCAAGCTCGCCGCACAGTTCCCGGGGTAGCAGATCCTGGCGATGACTGAGAAACTGTCCCAGTTTGACGAAAGCGGGCCCCAACTCCTCAAGCACCATGCGCACCCGCACCCACCGGGAGTGGCGCACTGGCCGCCCGGCATGCCGCCTCACCTCCGCCTCAATTAAACGACGTCCGAGGAAAGGCAGGTTCTTGACCAAATTGCTGTGTTCGACGAAGTCGTCGAAGCCGTGCTTGAGCAGGACTCCGATAACCTTCCGGTACCGTTTGATGCTTTTATACTTGCGGAAAAACCCGTTATTTGTGCGGAACATTTGAGCTTTTCACCTCAATATGATCGAGACGTTCCTTGATCCTGGCCCGGGCGCTGTCGCTGAGGGTCCAGTCGATAGTCACGCTCTTGCGCGCCTTGGTCACGAGTTTGGCCGCGATGACCTTCAGATCGTGTCCATCACCCGCGTGGCGATGGCGCGGTTGTGGAGGGCGTTGAGCGTCTTTGGGGAGACCGAAAGGATAGTTGTCCTCATTCGGTTTTTATCTCAATTTTCTTTTGCGGCGACTTCGCCTCATCCGCTTTAGGCAAGGTCAGAGAAAGCACTCCTTTCTTGAAAACGGCTTTCACCTTCTCTCTGTCGAATCCCGCGGGAATGGATAATGAACGACTGAACGAGCCATAGCGGCGCTCTGCCAGATAATAACTATTTCCCCTCCCTTCAATCTCGGCCTTCTTCTCGCCTTTGATGGTCAGGAGGTTGTTGTCGTCGATAAGCACCTCAATGTCCTTCTCATCCATTCCGGGCAATTCGGCCGTGACCTGAAGAGTGTCCTTATTCACCGCCACATCGAGCTTCGGCGCAATGCCGTCAAGTTCTCCGATCCACCTATTTGACGGAAACAACTGGTTGTTGAAGTCGTTAAAGATATTGTCGAAAAGCTCGTTCATGCGCCGCTGCAAACTTGTCACAGCGGCCGTCCTATCCTCGCGGGCCACCTCATGTGCCTTATTCCTCCTCCAAGGCAGCAAGTTGCTTAGCATGTGAATCACCTCCTCCGGTAGGCTCAACTTATGTGATCTCGATTTTCCTCACTCACAATCGTGTCAACCTGGTTTTCTTCATGCCGATAGAACCTCGATCTTTCTGGGTTTCGCCTTCTCCGCCTTTGGCAAGACGATCTTTAGGACTCCGTTCGATGTTTTGGCGCTGATTTTTTCGGAATCGATGTCGACCAGTATCCTGAACTCCCTGTAATAGGAACCGATCCGGCGGCCACGGTGGAGCAGTTCATGTCCACCATCTGTCCCGCCCGACGGTGTCCCGGCGATCAGCAGCACATCGTTCTCGAATGTCACATTGATGTTTTTCTGTTCGACCCCCGGCATCTCGGCAAACACCACGACCTCCGACTGCGTTTCGTAGATGTCCACCAGCGGACTGAATACTGGCAGATCCCGCGTTTGCTCCGCCTGGGTGGCGGCTTGCCGCTCCGGTGTCTTGACCTCCATTTTTTCTTGCGCCATAACTGTCACCTCCTTCTCAAATGCTTAGTTGATTTGAATTTTCTTGGGTTTGCTCGCCTCATGCCGTGGCAGCGTGATGGCGAGAACGCCATCCTTGCACGTGGCGGAGACTTTGTCCGCGTCGACCGCGAACGGCAATTGCAGCGATTTGGCGAACCTGCCCGTGGAACGTTCCCGCCGGTGGAAGGTGACGCCTTCTCCGAGTTGTTCCCCTGTCTTTTCGCCCTCGATCGCGACGACGTTGTCCTTGACCGAGATGTTGACGGTTTTTGGATCCACGCCGGGAATGTCGGCGGAGACCAGCACCTTATCAGCGTCTACTCTGACATCGACCGCCGGGAAGGATTCCTCCCCATAGGCATAGCCGTTTAAAAGACGGTTCAACTCCCCCTGCATCCTTCGCATCTCCACAAACGGGTTCAGATTTTGCGCGCTGTTTGACCACAACATAACCAACACCTCCTTTCGTTGTTTGATTGAATCACGATCTCCGCGGCATGCTCAGCAAAACAAATGCCAAAGTATTACTAATATTCGCATCGCACTCGTGTATAATGTTTTATAACAATATAATTAGCCACCGCATACTCTTTCTGATCTGTGTCATGATGACACACAAGAGTCACAGGCGGATGGCCATTATTACACATTCACACTATCCATACAAAGAAAGGCGAGTCGATAGTTCAGATCATTAATTATTATATGCATTAATAAGCGTCAATCTATTCTCAATCTATCGCATGGGATGTGGTTCCATACATGAGTAAATATGACACATACCAAAATACGCGCACACTAACATCTATCAAAAATCATGTGTATTAAACGCATCTTGTTAATGTATATATTACACATTACTATTATCTTATGTCTTATTGCAGCACGTCACACGCCGATTTTTTGGCATTCCTTTTGCTAATGTTGTTCGTAAAGCTGAGGGAAATGATTAGAGGTCAGTGAAGTGCCATTCAGGAAAGGGGGTGCGCCATGAAAACACTGTGTACGCTTTGGGTCATTGTGCGTGTCGTCGTTCTAGTTTATGCGGTCTCCGTGATCCTGGAATATATCTAAATTAGTATATGGCTAAGGAAATGATAACCATGAACGGATCAGAGGACCGCCCCGCCACAACTTCTCAAGGGGGACAGGCAAGCCACCCCCTCGAAGCCCCGTCTTCCCGCTCGTGGGGCAGGAAAGCCAAGAGGGCGCTTCTGCTGTTTTTCGTCGGTGTCGCCGCGGCAAACTTGGCACTTATCGGAGTTCATGCCGCTGGAATGCCGCGTGTTGAGTCACACGGCTTAGCTGGACTGACAACCGAAGTGGCGGCGGTTTGCGTTCTTCTGTCGCTTGTCGCGTTGTGCGCGACTCGAATCAACAGGCTCATTTGCGGTATGGATTCCGACTATCTTCAAAGACTGCTCTGCGCCGAACGGAAGAACCAGGAGCTTGAGCAGATGCTGCGCAGCCTCAACGAACACTCAAAAGACATCGTGCTATTGTCCGACCAGAGCCGGAGGATCGTGGAGGCGAGCAGCCAGGCCATCAGCTCCTATGGCTACTCCTCCGACGAACTGCGGCATATGAGCGTAAAAGATCTGCAGACGGGGAGCCTCCTTCCGCAGGAGTCGGTGGCGGAGCGGGGGGAAACGGGGGATGGCGTCATCGAGACCACCCATCAGAGGAAGAACGGCTCCGTGTTCCCCGTTGAGGTCAGTTCCCACGTGGTTGATATCAAAGGAGTAACCTACCACCAAGACATCATCCGCGACATCACGGAACGCAAGAAGGCGGAGGATGACCTCCAGGAAAGTGAGGAACGGTATAGGGTGTTGTTCAACATGGAGTCAGATTCCATACTGGTCTTCGACGCCGATACGGGGAGAGTTATCGAAGCGAATAGCGCCGCATATGTCCTGTATGGCTACGACAGGAGCGAACTGTTGACGAAATGCGACGCCGACCTTGATGTCGACACTGAAGATGGCGGGGCACGATCAGCATCCGCTATTCCGATCCGGCGGCAGCTCAGGCGTGATGGCTCCGTCTTCCCGGCCGAGATCACCGAAAAGCTGTTTAACTGGCGCGGGCTCAGGATGCGCATCGCCACGGTGAGGGATGTCAGCGCGCGCCTGGAGGCGGAGAGGGCGCTGCTGCGCGCCAAGGACGCGGCTGAGGCCGCCAATCGGGCCAAGAGCTTCTTCCTCGCCAACATGAGCCACGACATACGCACTCCGATGAACGCCATCATTGGATTTATCGATTTGACGCTGGACACCCAACTCACGGATAGCCAGCGCAAATACCTGGGGATCGTGCGCTCATGCGGCCACGACCTGTTGACGCTCATCAACGACATCCTGGATCTGTCCAAGATCGAGGCCGAGCGGTTGACGCTGGATCAGGAGGGGTTCTCGCCGGAGAGCATGCTAAGGGAGGTGCTCGCGATGTTCACGCCGGCCGCCGAGCGGAAGGGACTTCGGCTGTCCATCGACACCTCCAGCGACACGCCTGCCAAGGTTTACGGAGACGCCCGCCGTCTGCGTCAGGTGCTGGTGAACCTGGTTGGGAATGCGGTCAAGTTCACGGAGCGAGGAGAGGTAGTTGTGGTGGCGGGCGTCGTCCAGAGCGACGAGGTGGACGTGGATGACGTCGTGCTCAATTTCATCGTCAGGGACACGGGCATTGGCATCAGGGCCGATATGAGAAGTCAGATATTCGAGCCGTTCGTACAGGATCAGGGAACCCGCGCCCATGGGCATGGCGGGACGGGGCTGGGGCTGACGACCGCCAAGCGTCC
>CAYTFM010000060.1:0-4180 GCA_964436735.1 uncultured Victivallales bacterium
GCATTCGCGCTTGAGCGTTTCCCGCCTCCGGAGTTCACGCAGGGATATCAAATCCCCACGACCTCCACGCCGCTGCCGTCGGCTCAGATTCTCGGATATGTCGACACGCTGGCGCTGGCGCTGGCGTTGTGCCTGGCGGCATGGCTGTCGCTGAAGAAGCGCTCGCGGCGCGGCGTCTTCGCGCTGATGGTTCTCTCGCTTCTGTATTTCGGCTTCTGGCGTAAGGGGTGCGTGTGCGCGGTCGGCTCCGTCCAAGATGTCGCGCTGGCGCTCTTCAATCACGCCTACGCGGTGCCGGTGACGGTGCTGTGCTTTTTCATCCTGCCCTTGCTTGCCGCGCTGCTCGCGGGGCGCGTGTTCTGCGCGTCGGTCTGCCCCTTGGGCGCCGCCCAGGATATCGTCTTGCTCCGTCCGTTGAAGGTGCCGCTCTGGCTTGAGCAAGCCCTCGGTCTCCTCCCCTTCATCTATCTTGGCGCCGCGGTGCTGCTGGCGGCCAATGGCGCCGCGTTCATCATCTGCCAACACGACCCGTTCGTCGCGTTCTTCCGCTTTAACGGCCCGGGCATCGCCATCGCCGCCGGGGTGATCTCATTGGGAATGTCGATGTTCATCGGCCGATCGTACTGCCGTTTTTCTTGTCCGTATTCGGCGCTTCTGCGTCTCGCGTCGATGCTCTCCTGGCGACGGGTCACCATCACCCCCGACAAATGCGTCAAATGCCGTCAGTGCGAAGACGCCTGTCCGTTTGGCGCGATCCGCCCACCGACGCCAGAGGGCGCCGACGAGGGTGCCGAGGGGAAGACGAGACTGGTGTTGCTGGCTCTTCTATTGCCTGTGCTGGTGGCGGGCATGTCCTGGCTGGGGCATCTCTCCGGCGTCGGTCTGGCTTGGACCAATCCATCGGTCCGGCTCGCCGAGCTGGTCAGGCTGGAGACGAAGAGCGCGACGGGCGAGCCCTCCGCCGAACTGGTGGCATTTCGACGGACCGGCTGTTCTGAAGAGGAAGTGTACCGCCAGGCGGCGGTGATACGGGCTGACTTCAGCAAAGGCGGCTTGATTCTTGGAGGATGGGTGGGACTGGTGTTCGGGATCAAACTGATCAGTCTTTCCATCAGGCGGAGACGGAAGGACTATGAGGCCGACCGCGGCTCATGTTTCGCATGCGGCAGGTGCTACGCCTCGTGCCCGAGAGAGCAACTGCGCCTCAAAAACCTGCTCCATAGTGGGAAGGCTGATGCTGGCCAAGTAGGGCGCGGCTCTTCCGCGCTGGCCATGCGCTGCGCCATCGTGGCGGGAGTTTTTTCCGTGACCGTGGCGGCCATGCTGCTCTTCAACTATCTGACGTTCCGCGTCTCCGATCCACTCGACGCGCCGCAACTGGCCGCTCTCACGGCAGAACTGGAAAAGCGTCCTACGGACGCGGAGCTGAAAGGGCGCATCCGCACGCTTGACCAACAATTGAGAATTCAGCATTTTCAGGCGGAGCGTCTCATGGTCACAGGTTCCTGGCTGCTTGCTGGCGGGGTGGCGGTTTTCCTTTTGAGTCTGAGTTTCCTTTCCACCCCCAAGAAGAGGCGGTCCGGCGCGAGATCCAAGGGCGTGGAAGACAGCCGCCTCGTCGACACGATGTCACGTTGGGCAGTCACAATTTTGGCCATGGCGGTAGCCTCCATCGCCATCACCTTCTCTTTAAAGCACCGCGAAACGTCGCCTCCAATCGACATGCCCGTCAATTCTGGCGTGACGACCTCCACCGCCGCCGTCGTGGTGGAGCCTCCGAAGGCCACACCTCCGCCAACCTCGCAGACGCCGGAGACGAACTGGCCGCGGTTCCGCGGACCAGCGGGGATTGGCGTCTCCGCCTTTAAAAACATCCCCACGAGCTGGGACGGGGCGAAGCTCGCAGGCATCCTGTGGAAAACCGCGGTGCCGCTGCCGGGGCACAGCTCGCCCGTGGTGTGGGGCAACCGCGTGTTCCTGACCGGGGCCACCAAGGAGAAGTCCGTGGTATTCTGCTTCGACGCCGACAGCGGTAACATCGTGTGGGAGACGACCGTGGAAGCCGCATCCGCGCCACCGAGGAAACCTCCGGAGGTGCTGGACGACACCGGCTACGCCTCACCCACGGCAGTGACTGATGGTCAACGGGTCTGCGCCATCTTCGCAAGCGGCGACGTCATCTGCGTCGACTTTCAAGGCACACAACTGTGGGCCAAGAAATTCGGCCCTCTCGTCAACTCCTACGGCTATGCGTCGTCTCTCGCCATTCATGGCGACGCGGTGGTGATTCAACTCGACCAAGGAGCGGCTGACGACGGCACCTCGAAACTCATCGCCCTCAACATCCGGGACGGCTCCACAAAGTGGGAGAATTCTCGGCCGGTGGGGAATTCGTGGTCCACGCCAATCGTCGTCAACGCGACAGGTGGTTCCCAGATCATCACTACGGCGAACCCGTGGGTGATCGGGTACAAAGCCGACGACGGTGCGGAACTGTGGCGCGCCGAGTGCCTCGGCGGCGACGTCGCGCCCTCCCCCGTCTACGCCGACGGTCTTGTGTTCGCCTGTCAGGAGGGGCACACGCTCTCCGCCATCCGCATTGACGGTCAAGACGACGTGACGAGCACCCACATCGCCTGGAAGGCTGAGGAGGGACTGCCCGATATCTCCAGTCCGTTGGCGACTGGAACGCGCGTGTTCCTCGCGCAGACCTACGGCCGCGTGACCTGCTTCGACGCCAAGACGGGGAAGATGGAGGGAGAAAAAGAATTCAAGGCCGAGTTCAATTCCTCGCCGACGCTGGTTGGCGACACCATCTATCTACTGGACAAGAAGGGTGTGATGTTCATGTTCGAGGCGAACGCCAGCATGAATGACATCGGCACGGCCAATATTGGCGAGGAGAGCACCTGCTGTCCCGCCTTCGTCGATGGCCGTATCTACATCCGCGGCAAGCGGAACCTCTACTGCGTGGGAGAACGGAAATGAGGGGGAACACCCACCATCAAATTCCCGTTTCCTTTCTTGAGGGAAGCGATGCCGCGCCGGTGTTCAACAAAAACCGCATGCTGGAGATACTGGGCAGCGAGAAGATGGCGCTTTCGACAGCCGAGACGTTCCTGCTGGACACCCCTACCAACGTCGAAAAATTGAAGCGCTGTCTTGCAGGGGGCGACCTCAAAGGCGTCGAGCGCCGCGCGCACAGCATCAAAGGGACCTCCGCGTATGTCGGAGGCGAGTCGACAAGCGAAGCGGCCGACGAGATGGAGAAAGCCGCGCGGAATGGCGATGGAGCGGGGGCGGCGGCCTGCCTGCCAAAGCTGGAGACGCAGATCGCTCGGCTGGAGGCGGCGTTGCGGAGCTGTTTCAATATATAGGGGCGTCATTGACAATCCTTGCCTTTTAGAAAACCTGCCGCATCTTTAAAGATTTTCTTATTCCCCCGCACTCCTTGTCATATAATCTCCTCCGCATCTCCGACTAATTGGCATAACATTTGGAGAAGGAGACACGATGAGAATAAGACGAGAACTTCTGGCCACCGCACTCCTCGCCGCCGCCATGGTGGCGGGACAGGCGTCAGCGGCAGACGGGAATCAGTCCCAAGGCCCCGCCAAGAGCGCTGGTGCCGATCGCCAGCCGGACTCCTATGTGGCACTATCAGTCGATGGCGCGGAATTCTTTTACAGTGAAGGCGCGTTTTTCAAGCGTTCAGATAAGGGCTACGCCCCCACGCCAGCTCCGGTGGGAGCTGTCGTTCCCTGGCTTCCGTCCGGGCACACGACAGTCGCGGTGAACGGGAAGAACTACTTCTATTTCAAGGACACCTATTACGTGGCGGCTCCGAAAGGCGTGTTTATGGTGGCCAATCCCTTCGCGGCCGCTCCGCCGCCGCCTCCCGCCCAAGTCCAGGCTCCGCCCGCCGCCCCCCCTCCGCCGCCGCCACCTCGGGCTCCGGCTCAAGTTCAGCCTCGGCCCCCCGCCCTCGTCGCCGTTCCGGCGCAACCCGTCCCTGGCATGATAGTCATGGTGCCGCCACCGCCGGCCGACACGTGGATCTTCCAGATTGGCTTTTTCCCGGGAGTGCCATTTTACACGCGGTTCACCAATGTCTACGGCGTGCGGCTGGGACTGCCGACGATCGAGGGCGCGGGACGCACCTATGGACTCGAGGCGTCCA
>CAYTFM010000060.1:4190-5145 GCA_964436735.1 uncultured Victivallales bacterium
AGGCGTCCAGCCTCTGCAGCGGCGCATTCGATATGAAAGGGGTGCAGGCGGCGGCGGCGGCATCCGTGGCCGACCAGATTGACGGCATCCAGGCCGCTGGCGGCGCCACTATCGCGAGAGAGGTCGTCGGCATACAGGCCGGGCTGGTGAACGTGGCCTCGGAACGCCTCCAAGGATTCCAGTTCGGCCTGGTGAACTACAGCAAGAAGGAGGGGGTCCAGTTCGGCCTGGTGAACGTCATAGAGGACAGCCCGATCCCGTTCACGCTTCTGTTCAATATTAGATGAAAATAAGATAAACTTCCTCTACCAGGAGATGCACGTATGTTGAAAAGACTGACAATTGCGATTTCGATCCTCACCCTGCTGGCGCACGCGCTACCCGCCTCCGCCCAGCGTGGTGATGGTGGCCAAGGCAGTGGTGGCCACGGAGGTGGTGGTTATCATGGCGGTGGCGGATACCATGGGGGTGGATGGGGACATGGACCTGGGGGATCCGCATGGTTCTGGACGGGTTTCGGCCTGACGGCCGGAGCCCTGGTGTTGGGCTCGGTCGTGGCAGCCCTTCCACCTGAGCGGACTGTCGTCTACTACGGCGGGGCTCCCTACTACTACTATAGTGGCACGTACTACAGCCCCGCTCCTGGAGGATACGTGGTCGTGGCCCCGCCGCCTGTCGTCGTGCAATCCGCCCCAGTGGTGGTGCAACAGCAGCCGGTCGTCGTGCAGCAGCAACCGGTTGTGGTCCAGCAGCCGGTGGAGTACGTGGCGCCACAAGCGGCCCCGCAAGTCCAGCAGGCCCCCGCGCCAGCCGCATATCAGACGCCTCCCCCTCCAAGCGCGCCGCCGGCCGCGCCAGCTCCCGCGCCCTCGACTCCGCAGAGCAGCACGTTTGAAATACACATACCAAACGACAATGGCAGTTTCACTTTGGTGAAGCTCATGAAGACCGAGAA
>CAYTFM010000060.1:5155-32975 GCA_964436735.1 uncultured Victivallales bacterium
TCGGCCCCCAAGGAGAGTTCTATCAGGATCGTCCCACGATCGAGCAGTTGAAGGCGAGGTACGTGGACAAGACAAAAACACCCTAAGTGGCTGTTAAGAAATAAGCTCGCATGCGGCGGCGGTACCTTGAGGGGCGGCCTTTTTCGAATGTTCGTCAACTATAAGGCGGAGCATCATCGGCCATCCCTTGATATACCGACGCCCCGCACTATTGTGGAAGTGGGTTGATCAGGCCTTAGGCGCCTATCCCGCAACTCGCGTATTCGCAGAACGCCCCGTCGCGCCTCACCATCTTTGAGTGCCCGCCGCCACGTGCGTAAGCACCCCCCTGGATGCAAGAACAACATAATCGCAGGTTACGTCCATGTATAGGCACGTCTTGTGCGTGTTCCCGTATCGACGCACGCAAAGCTCGACGACCTCCTTTCCCCCGCTGGGGTTGGAGTATATCGCCGCCGCGCTGCGTCCGTACGCCGAGCGCATTGAGCTAATCAACTTCCGTCATGAGCAGACACCCAGCACGCAACCACATCTCAGGCCGGAGACGGATCTGGTCTGCTACTCGATCAACTGGCGGACGGATCTTGACCTGATCCGCGACGACATCAACGCCTTGCCGCCGGGCTTGACGACGATCCTGGGCGGCTGCACGGCGACTGAAAACCCCCACTACTGGATGGAGGCGTGCCCGCGCGTGAACGCCGTGGTCTGCGGCGATGGGGAGAAGGCGATCGCTGAAATCGCCGAGGGGCGCCCATGGACGGAGATCGCAGGACTCGCCTACCGCGGCGCGGATGGCCAACTGGCGCATAATCCGCCACGCGCCAACGTGCCGCTGAGTGACGTCCTCATGCCCGCCCGCAACTTGCGCCGCCAGCCATACTACTTGACCAGCAAGGGGGTCAGCACGGGGATCAAGATTGACTTGGTCACCGGAT
Source organism: uncultured Victivallales bacterium (assembly GCA_964436735.1). Classification (GTDB taxonomy): domain Bacteria; phylum Verrucomicrobiota; class Lentisphaeria; order Victivallales; family GWF2-38-69; genus CAYTFM01. The sequence continues at coordinate 6,094 of CAYTFM010000060.1, forward strand.
CGCGGGGATGTCCGTTCAACTGCAAGTTCTGCAACTTTTCAATCAACCCTTGGGGAGTGAAGCGGATCTGGACACCGCGGTCGGTCGAATCGGTCGTCAACGAGATTGAGCGGATCGACGCCGATCTGATCCTCTTCATCGACGACATATTCACATTCAAACCGGACCGGGTGGGGGAGATCTGCGACCTGCTGATCAAGAAAGGGATCCGGATGCATTACATCGCCAACGCCAGGCTGGAGATCGCCGCTCGTCCCGACATCCTCCGCAAAATGGAACTATGCGGGTTTCTCTCCCTGCTGATCGGCGTGGAGTCGACACAGGACGCGACGCTGAAGTCGATGGGCAAAGGCTTCACCATCGAGCAGGCCCGCCAGAGCTTCGACGTCCTCCGCAAGACGAAGATGATCCTCAACGCGTATTTCATCGTGGGAAATATCGGCGAGACCGAGGAGCAAATGCTGTCCACGGCCCCCTTCGCCCGCTCGCTTGGCGTGGATCTAATCCATGTCTCCCGACTGCGGATCGAGCCGTATTCGCCCCTGAACGAGCTGGTCAAAGAATTGCCCGACTACCACGTCGACGCCAACGGTTTCGTCTACAGCGACCGCTATTCGTCCGAGCACATCGCCAACTTGCGCAAACGGATCGACCTTCGCTTCCACAGTCCGCCGCATGTGGCCACCGTAGTGATCAAGCTGCTGCGGATACTGCGGTGGCGCATGCTGGCCGGGGCGGCGCTGACAATACCCTTCTTTCTGGTGAAGCTCATCGCCATGCAGACGGTCCGGAAAACGCGCAAGTGGATGGGCAAGCCGGTAAAAGCGGGGATAGCTCAGCTCGACGGCATCAAACTGAGTCCTGCCACGCATATTCCTCGCCGACCGTAGCGGGAAGAAGCAGCTCCGCTTGCCACACGGACGAGTTGACAATACATTAGCCGCGGCGCGGGACGGAAACGCGCGGACGAGTTACGTCAATCCCTCCCTGTTCCGAAGGATGGTTATGAGCATCAACAACGCCGACGACACCGTTCTCGTAGTCGCCCCAAAAGGACGGCTCGACGCTCATGGGGCCAATGGGCTGCAGGAGGGGTTCGACGCCAATGTCACCGCCTCCACGCTCTGCGTCGTAGTGGACATGGAGTCCATCTCATACGTGAGCAGCTCGGGGCTGCGCGTGCTTCTCACCATCTACAAACGTCTCCACGCCGCCGGCGGCGAGCTTGCGATCTGCGGCCTTCAACCCTATTGCCGCCAAGTGCTGGAGATGACCGGCTTCACCAGCGCCTTCCACATCTTCCCCACCACCGCGGAGGCGCTGGGATTCTGCGACAAGATCGTCAGGGGAAAGAAAAACGTCGAAGACTGGGACTGCATGGAGCAGGCGTTTCTCGCCTGCGGACGGGTCAGGTTCTTCAAAGGTGACTCGGCGGGCGGCACGGTCGTCGTCAATGGCGATGTCCGCAGCATCCTGCGCGCCGGCATCACGCTGGCCGACATGTCCGAGAAGCCCCTCGTCCCTGGCGAGTTCACCATAGGAGTCGGCGGGCTCGGCGCCGACAACGAGGAATGCCGCAACATCATGGGGGAGTTCCTTTCGGTCGGATCCTCGTTGGCCTGGCTCCCCACCGACGGCAATGAGACCCCCGACTTCCTCGCGCGCAGGAACGACGCCGGTTCCGTGATGATACGGACCGCCTTCTCCATAACCTTCGCGGGCGGCTTCGACGACTACCTGCTCTTCGACGCCGAGAAGACCGAGGGGGCCACGCTCAATGAGCTCTACAGCTCCCTGTTCGAGCTCTACGCGAAACGCGGCGACGGCTTCAACGGCATGCTCGGATTTGTGATGAGGGCGCAGGTCCCGGCGTTCTACGGGGTCGCCCTCCGCCGCTCGCCGATTACGGAAAAAGCCCCGCACGACGGCTATGGCATCCTCTCGCCTTCGAATGTCGAACAATGGTTCACAGTCGACGCCACGCCGCGCCACACGGATGTCTCGGCTGTCATATGCGGACTTGGCATGCGGCTGACGGGCGGCCCGCCCACGATCGACGAGGAGGCCATGGCCAGATGCTTCACCGTGGGGCAGATACAGTGGTCAGACAGCAGCCATGTGTCCATAGACAAGGCGATGCTGTTCAGCCGGATGCCTCTCGACGACAAGGACGTCATGCTGGACCGCCATCTCTCGAAGCTGAGGGATGACGGCAACTTCCTCGACATCAGAGGGATATGCGGAACTTCGACCATCACCAAAGCGCTGATCGGCGTAGTGAGGGTCAACGCCATCGAGGTAGCGCGGCCGCCGGCGGCAACGCCCCCCCCGCGCGGCGGAGCTCAAACAGTGAAGGCCAAACAGCCTCCCCCGCGCGCCACGGCCACTCCAGTCAAAAGAGACATTGGCCGCCTTTTCGGCAAGGGATAGCCCGAGTCCACGCTTTTAAAAACTTGGCGGAGCGGCGAGCGCAATCGAACACCGCCCTTCACAGGGGGGGCCGCCAGAAACCAGCAACTCAAATGCACCTGACCGCACGCCAAACCGACAACGCGTTGCGTGCGTCAGGAGAGTGTCATTTTCTTTCCCGAACGACCATTGCTCATCCTGCCTTTGCGTCGTGCCTGCCCAGTGAGGCAACAACGCTCAGCTTATCACAATGACATTCTTCTTCGCTAAATCAGCGAAGGGGATTTTGACGCTCGAGCCTTTCAGCTTTGCGCCATTGAAGGTGATCACCGAACTCTTTCCTTTTCGGTTCAACGTGATATCGATCGTCTTGCCGCGCACGACAAGACCTTTGACGGAGACGCTCCCGCGCACAGGCGAAGGCGAGAGGATGAGTCCCTTCTCATCAACTTCCAACCCGATGATGGATCTAAAGAACACGCAATACCATGACTGACCGCCGAAAGCCTGCTTCGAGCCCGGGTTGTCCACGGTGAACCCCTCATTCTCGGCGTCAAACGTGAACCCTTCGGGAATGGTGTTCTGCTGCCAGAACCAGGCGACGTCCTCAAACCACTTGCGCAATTCCCTCTCACGTCCGGCCAGTTTCATCGCATTCCGGTAGAATGACTCCGACCAACTCGGATAGTAGGCCAGCAACTGGTTGCCATCCCCTGGATAGGCGGCGTCCCACGTCGGAATCATCCCCCCAATGCCATGGGGACGGGTGAAGTTCGTGGACAGGAATTCGGCGATCTCCGTGGTGTGGTCACCCAGCAGATCCGCCGCGAAATGGGTGATCCACAGTATGGCGAACACCGGATAATGAGGCCTTCGGGAAAAGTCCCGACTCGACAGCGAATCCACGAAATAGCCTTTTTCCCGGTCATAGAAGTAGTGCAGAAAACTCTCACGGCACTTCTTGGACAACTCCCCATACGTGACGGCAAGCCTGTGGTATTTCTTCGTGCGGGAGTCCTCATGCATCTCCAGCGCAAGCGCCTCCATCGCCTTGAGCGCTTGATACAGTATGCTGTTCCCGCTGCTGCATATGTCATGCCCATCCTGATCAGCGGGGAAGTCGGGCAATCCGGCTCCTTCGATCAACCCCGTCCCAGCCACTTCCTTCTCCATGCTTTTCCCCATCAACCACACGACGAAGGGAAAGCATTCGCGCAACGTCTCCCTGTCACCTGTAGTACAGTAATAGTGATAGAGGGCGGTGATATACATGCACTGGGTATGGAATGTCGCCCCCAGATACGGCTTCAACTCTGTAGTCACCAATCCCGGGATTCCCAGCTTGCTGTCGGCGAATGTTTGAAACAACAACAGCATGTCACGAAGAGACGCCGTGTCGTTGGAGTAGGTGAACGCGCTTGAATTAAAGAACAGGTCCATCCATATCCAATAGCCATGCGCGGCGGCCCGGAAACCGCCGGGGATGTCCTTCGCCTCCAGGGAATCGACGACTGGAGGAAGGTTCACCAGGCACGACTGCACCACCTCGTGGTTCGGGATGCTGATCTTCGGCGAGATTGAAAGCCTTTCACGATATGCCGCAGCGGCTTGGTCGCATTCTTTGAAAACCTTCCTTTTGAGGTCGCGCACACGGTCTTTCAAACCGTCTACGCCAGGGTTGAACACGAGGAAGAAGGCCGCCTCGTTCTTGAGGTTTCCCGTGCTCAGGTAATATTTGAAGCCATGATGCGTTTTCGTCATCGTGGACTTCAGGTTGGAGGCGAGCCCAATGTGGGTTTCGGCATGCGGCACATCGGAGACCTTGAAATTCTCCCGCACATCTTTCGCCTTGCTCTCCACCTGTTGACGGCACTCTTCTTCCGAATACGAATCCGTCGCCGACGCGCGCATACCTCCCATAGCCTCGTCCATCTCCCATGATCCCCAGGTTCGATTGCGAGACTTCACCCCGTTGAATCCATGAAACACCAACTTCAAAGAGAGCTTCCTCCCCGCCGGATTGGAAAGCACCTTGATCCTCTGCACGACGGCGTCGTTCAGCACAGTGAACTCGTGACGGATTTTCACCTTGGCAAGCGTACATTCGCTCGTATAGCCAAAAGGGTAGATGTGGGTGTTGTTGAACTCAGGATAGTAGGAGACACCATCAATCACCACGCACAGCCTGAAAAGCTTTTCCCATGACGACTGGGGAAACGTTGACTGAAAGAAGTTGTGGAACGGCATCGCCTGCCGACCAAAATACAAGATCTGCCCGATCCCTCCATGCCTGAGGATGGTCGCGGCGGTCCTTCCTCCGCTGAACCAGACCTGATCAAGGGTGAGCCCCTTTTTGACCCAGGGGATGTCATGATCGAATTCGAGCTCATTCAAACTCATGTTGGATGTTCTTGTCGCCGTAATTGTCGAGCGGGTTTTCATATCGTCTTGCTTCCTTTGGGTTGTAGCGCAACTGCTCATTGAGCGTCAGTTTGTGGTGGTAGGCGCGTCATAGGCATAGATATGCCCTGTCACGACAGGCGCAAGCCCGTCTTTCCGCTCGCCAGTCATCAGATCCACCGCGCCACCCTCGAAGTGGAACGTGTCGTCACGGAAGGGGAACAGGGCTGACGGCGCGCGGCATTCATCACGCCACAAAACGCCCCTGCCCTCCTCCAGCACCTCGCGGCGACGCATGCGCGGCTCAACCTGGGCATAGGCTCGATTCAGTGGCGCCAGCCATTCCGGCAGCGGCAGCGGAAAGACGGACGGCTTGCCCATGTATTCCCGGATCCACAGGCCGAGCGGCGAGCGCGCGGCAAGCGTCCGGAAATAGTAGCCGGATGAGTAGGCGGGATTTTTCAGCCAGTCGTCCAGCTAGGTCCGCAAACTCGAAATATACAGCAACTCCTCCTGCCCTTGCAGCGCATCGGGGGCCAGATTCCCCCAGGAAGAGACGCCAAGCTGCGACATGCACTCGATCATGATCTCATACCCCATGCCGCTCAGATCTCCCAGGAACCCCATCACGCCCAAGGCGTTGGGCTCCCGTCCCGGCGATTGGTAGTTGATCGCCTGCAAGGCGAGATTGGTGAAGGAGTCAAACCATACCCCGTCCACGCCGGTGGCCTCGCGCACATGCCTCAGGTCGGCGGCGAGCCACTCGCGCGCGCCGTGGATGAAGGACATCGCATGTATCGTGTGGTAGTGACCGTCCCAGATGAGCTGCCCCTGGTTGCGCACAATCCACTCGGGTTGCTCCTTCCAAACCGGCGCCTCAATCGAGAGATGCCCCGAGATCCACACATAGACTTTCACCCCGTTGGCATGAGCGACGTCACAGAATTTCCGCAATCCCTCGTCGCCGCCAAGATGGTCTGAGAGCTGGTAGCGGAAGGGGGTGCAGTTGTTGCCGCCAAAGACGAGCGTGGGCTGATTGGCCGCGCTGAGCCACTCCGGCGTATGCAGGATAATGCCGCGGATTCCCTGACCGCGAAGCCATCCCATGCGTTCAGCCCAGACCGTGAGCAGTTCGGGGTAGGTGCATCCGGGATCAACCCCGGCGCCGCCGGTTCCGTCGAAGGCCACCACCGGCACTGTCTCTGTGCGACGCAGTCCCAGAGCCTTCTGCCACAAGGCGGTCGTGTAGTCGTACCAGGCTGTCCAACGGTTGAGCCGCCGCGCCCGTGAATCAGGAGCGCGCGCAAGGGTCGCCAGCACCATCCTGGGCTGCGTGGTGAATTCCTTCGACAGCGTCTGGAAGTGAAAGTCCGCGACGGTCACGTAATCCTCTCCCGGCTGAGTCGTCACGACCTTCTTCAACGCGCCAGGCGCTTCGAAGAAGGTGACCGCCGCCACTCCGCTTCCCTGGACCAGATCATACAGTTGCGAACCACCGCCGCGACAGGGAGCCTGGATGCAGGTTGAACCATAATTCTCCTCGTTGCTGTAGGAGGAATCCCGTGTCACCTCCTCCTCAAGACGGCAGAGGTTCGAGGTCATGTGCTGCTCCATCAGGGACGCCTGGTCGAGGATGCCTCCCGGAGCGATCGCGACTGACTCCAGCAGACAGTGAATGGACCGGGACGCGCTGCCGAACTTGTACGACAGACTGAATCCACGATATGCCTCATCATTCAGTACCAGCTCCCGAGACTCCAGAATGATTTCCAAGGCGTCACGCGCGCTGCCCGACGATCCGGACACACAAGGAAAAAGGAACATGTCCATGTTCTGCTGAACGGGAGGACAGACGCCAACGGCTTCTGTTTCTATGATGATCTGCCCGCCTTGCCTGCGAGTGCCGCGGAAGAAGAAGGTGTGGTAGATCACCCCCTCAGGCGTGGTGAAATAGGGCTTGGAGCCACGTCCCGCCACGAGAAAGGTCGTTCCGTCCAGACGCGCGGCGGCAAGTCCGTTGTACTCTCCCGCACTGAGGGCGAAGTCAATGTCCACGCCGTTCTCCAAGGACACCACGAGACACTTTTCCGTTGCCTCTATTTTTGTCGACATTCTATTTCACTCCCTGTTTCGCCGGGTCGTTCCACACCAGGAAGGAGCGGCATTGAAATGGCGTAAAGCTGATTTTTTTCATTGCTCCCCCCGCCAGTCCGCTGACTTTGCCCAAGGGACGCTCCAGAAGATCACACTCCTGAATCCGGACGGCGGTGGTTGCCTGCGCCGTGAGTACCGCATCGGCCTTGCCGTCGGAATGATTAAGCATCCTCATCACCACGGCGTTGCCGGGAACGCCATCCGGGGCGGGCAGAAACACCGGCTTGCAGGCGACAAGATCAACCACGTCGCTGACCAGCAGCGGCCACGCCGCGTCGGGCAGTCTATCAGTCGCCAGAGGAGCCACCACCATGGGACGCGACTTGATCGCCGCGACAACGCGCGTGAGTCGCGGCATGTCCCGCCGCCCCGCGTGCGGCAGCAGCGACAGCGTGAAATGATGCCAACCTGGGTCACGCATGCCACTCGTGGGCATGGGATACGGTTGGGCATACCGCTCAAGGCAGTGCCCAAAGCCAGGCGAGCGCACCAGCGAGACAAGGATGCGCCCATCCTCGATACGATTTGCCGGCGTGCCGCAATTCGTCACCGCCCAGCCATGTTCGGCTGTGCCAGCACCTTCGGCTGCCATAAAATCCTGCGCGGGCCAGTCGCCGTTCGGAGCCCACAGGGCGGTGTCCGTCTGATCATAGCGTTCACGCCGCAGCCAGCCGCCGGGAATCGAATACCAACCGGCATCCGACGAAGCCTGCACGGGAAAGACCGCCCGCACGCGGCGGTTGGTTGTCTTCCAGAACAGCTCGTAGTGGAAGTCTATCCAGCCCGCACCATCCAGCAACCGCACCGTCACCTGCCATTCCAAGGCGAAGATCATCGGATCCTGTTCGCGGCCAAAGGGCAAGTTCGGCTCATATACCCCGCCGTACCAGGCTTCGGAATAGCCGTCGAACTTCGCGGCGCCCAACAGACGGGTGTACGTCGCAAGAGATTTCTTGAAGCCTGAGAGCTGCCGCGTGTTCCAGGGATCGCCCTCATCTTCGTCAAGACGCAGCGCGCCAATCGGAAACTCCGGCTCACCCTTAATGACGACACCGGTTCGCAGATCGGTTATTTCGCCAATACCGTTGTCGCCGAGCTGTATGCGGAAGCGATCATTGCGAAGCACGCGCGAGGTCAGCGCCTTCGGCGACGCCGCGCGTTTCAGCGTCAACTGAGTCCACGCCAGCGGCGCCAGCCCTTGAGCCTCGATGAATGCCTCTCCCGTGACGGGGCGCGCCCGCGTGCCACTGCCAACGGCGTTGATCAGACGATTTTGGCCAAGCGGCACCGGCGGGCTGACATGGTGCCATGGCATGGTCACGGGGAAACGCGTTCCATCCGCTGTTTCAGCGACAAGCGATCCGGTCTTGCGCCAGTCCGCGACCGGCAGCGGAATCCGTAGGGGGGCGTCTGCTTCAGCGCGCGGATTGAAAACACTCACCCGGCGCTCGGGAGCCACCGCGACGGCGCTGGCCGATTTGCCGCGGCCGGCGACGATGGCGCAGCCCAACTCCGCGACACGTCTCTCATGCGCCGCCATCCGCTCCAGCAACTCACGCGCGGCGTCGTCCTGGTGCGAACCAGTCACGGCATCATGGAAGAAATACAACGGAAGCTCCAGGAACAGTTCATGCCACGCGGCCGACATCTCCGGGGCGGCAGTTCCCGCAAACAGCGCGGCGGACACGGCGGCTTCGGTGGAGTAGAAGAGCGCCTCGCTGCGCGCCGCGCCTTGTTTGACGCGGACACGGCTCACGAGGCAGCCCGTTTGGGCCGCATTGTTTTCCACACGGGACGAGAGCCGGCCAGCCGGTGGTTTATCGACAAGGGATAACCCGTCGGCAAGCAGGGGCGCGAGGTGGCGCTGGGTACCCCATTTGTAGCACGTCTCCGGCTGCCGCGTGCCCCACTCGCGGATCACGTCATCCATATACGCGGGGGGCAGCATCTCCTCAGAGGTCACGGCATACTGGGCGAGCCCATCCTTGAAGTCCGCCTCCTGCAACGGCTGAAATGTCGGATAGAAGTTCTGCGGCAGGTCGAAGCCAGTTCCGTTGCAAGCCGAGCACGTGACGGCGGTGGCGTGCCCTTTGCAGGACGGACATGGGTCGTGGTAGCAATGGTCGTAGAAGTGGCTTTTCCCGGGCCAGCTTTTCCACACATACACCGTGCTGCCATCCACGCCGCGCCAGAAGTCGTTATCCGGCACGCTGTAGGATAATCCCTGTACGCCGCGGTAGCCGCACCCGCGGATGACCTGCGGGAACTGCGCGGACGATCCGAATCCATCGCAATGCGTGGCGAGCACGGGGTTCATGCCCAGCACGTCATGGCAGAAACGGGTGCCCGACGCCAGATTGCGCGCCATCGTCTCGAAAGAACACATGTTCACATCTGTTATCGCCTCGCCGGCGCCGAACACCTCAAACAATCCCTGCTGGTAGGGCCGCCCCAGACGCGGGAGCGCGTCCGGCCGCCGCTGCAGGTACATGCGGACGGTCAGCGCCTGTTCGACCTGATACGCGCCATGTCCCGCCTCGGCCAGGGCCAGCGCCTCATCCATAATGACAGTCTCCACCTCGCTATAGCTCGCGTAGCGCCCCCCCTCATACTCATAGGAGCGATCCCAGCAGCGCCGCCACACCAGGTCGAAGTGGTTGGCAAAGACGACATAGGCGGTGTTCCGGGATGCGACGCGGGGGGTGAGGCGCTCTTGGAGGGATGGCTTTTTCAACGTTCAACTCCTTGATGAATTTGTACCAAGACTATTGGAGAATTGCGCGGCAGGCATATAATTCTATATTATTAATTATACGCTCAACACTTATTCTGTCAACCCGGGGAACGTCCGACGACCCCGAAAAAACACAGCTCCGCACTAACATCATACGGAGTGGTGAAAAGTTTGAATTGTCTGATATGTTTTGCTCAGAATGGCAACCATGGTATAGTATGAGTTGGTAGTTTACGCAGGGCTGATCGAGGCGGGCAGCCTATTTTTTCACCTCCTATCGTCCTATCGTCCCTCTGCCTTCCGATGTGTTTTGTGGACGTTGTATGGTTGTGCCTGTGGAAGCCTTTTGATGAACATGACGGACGACAAGTGGTTCTCGTCGGATTTCTGGGGGATGATCGCGCGCCAGTCGGTCGAATGGCTTGTGTCCACAATTCCGGCGGTCATTCTGATCGCGTTGCTGGCCTATGTGGCGCTACGGGTGCTCGATTTCGCCACAGGACGCCTGAAAGCGCTGATGCTATCCCATTTGCGCAGAGGCGGCACACTTGACACCGCCGAACTTGAGAAGAGGGTGGAGACGCTTGTCGGCATCCTGCACTCCTTGGCCCGGGTCGCCGTGTGGGCGGTCGTCGTCATGGTTCTTCTGCGGAGGCTGGGCGTCGACATCGCGCCGCTGCTGGCCGGCGCGGGAATCGCGGGTTTGGCGTTCGGCTTTGGCGCCCAGGAGCTTGTGCGCGACGTCATCTCCGGTTTCTTCATGATTTTCGAGAATCAGGTCCGCGCGGGGGACATGGTCACCGTCAACGGCGTGAGCGGCCTTGTCGAACGGGTTGACTTGCGGACCATCGTCCTGCGCGACGTCAATGGCACAGTCCACGTCTTCCAGAACGGCAAGATCAACACGCTGGCAAACATGACCAAGGACTGGTCCGCGGTTGTTGTCGACGTCAGCATCGGGCACAAGGAGGATGTCGAAAACGTCATCGGCATAATGAAGGCTGTCGCCGAGGAGATGCGCGCGGAGCCAGCCTTCTCCGTCAGGATAAACGCGCCGCTCGAGGTGTTCGGCGTCGAGTCGATCACGGACAGCGCCATCGTCATAAAAGCGCGCTTCAAGACAAAACCGATGCAGCAGTGGGATGTGGGCAATGAATACCGCAAGCGCCTCAGGGCCGCCCTCGATAGTAAAGGAGTGGATGTCCCCTGCCCTCGGCATCTGCTTGTGTTCGCCAACAACGCCGCTCCGCCGCCGCAAAGTGTCCGCACGGCAGTGGAATGATATATGGCGGGGTTGCCCGCAAATCCGAAATCCGAAATAAATTCGAAATTCAAATCCCGAATGAATGAAACAAAACAGTTCAACAGCGTTTCCCGCTGTTTCGGATTTCGTGCTTCGAGTTTCGGATTTATCAAACGCCACAGACATAGAACAGTAAAGGTTATGGCATAACCCGGATTTCCGCGCGATCCATAGCGCGGAGTCTGATACGACTTAAGGAAGGAGAATGACGAATGTCCTCTGATCAAGACAACGGAAGACCCCGCCCGCCAAGCATAGCCCTTTTCGTGGACGCCGAGAATCTCATCAACACGGCGATGGACGTCGGGCTGCCCGTGGATCTCGCGCCCATCATCGAGAAACTCCTCGAGATAGGCCGCATCACGGTGCGAAGGGCGTTTGGCGACCTCGACGCCGCCTGCAAGAACGACTGGAAGCTCCGCAATCAGATCAGGAGGATGTTCCAGGAGAGCCTCTGCTCGTTCGAGGACATCCCCTACATGACCAAGCACAAGAACACGGCGGACATGGCCCTGACGGTCAACGCCCTCTCGACGGGGTTCACCCACCCCGACATCACCCACTTCGCCATTGTGGCCTCGGACCGCGACTACGCCCCCCTCACCTCCAAACTCCGGGAACTGGGCAAGACCGTCATCGGCATCGGCACGTCCCCCGACACGACGAACCAGTTGTACGTCAGGAGCTGCGACATTTTCCTCTACTACTCGACCATGTTCGAGGACGACGCCTCGCAGGAGACGCCGTCGCGGCAGGGCGATCCCTCGATCATGGACGACTACATCAAGCTTCTGTGCCAGGCGGCGGACGTTGTCGTCCGGCGGGGCGGCAGGCCGTTCGGAGCGAAGATCGTGCCGATTCTGCGGCAGATGAGGCCCGACTTCGATCCCCGGCTCGCCGGAGCGGGATCCTTCAGAGACGTGGCGGCGGCGGCCGAGAAGGCCGGGGTCGTGAGGATCGAGGCTCATGGAAGCGACATTCTGATCTTCCCCACCAGCGACTCGGGACGGATACTGGAGACCGCGCGGGAGGATCGTCTCATCGGAGTCGGCGACGAGGGCAAGGCCAAGGCGATGTATCTCGGGTTCCTCGAGAGCAAGCTGAAATGCCCCCTTCCCCGCATTGCGGACAGGAAACTGATATTCGAAAACGCCGCGGACAGGCTCGACGAGCGGTTGAGGACGCAGGGGGCCGTGGAGCTTTTCGAGTTGAGCCATGACGTGGAGGAGCTTGCGCGGGCGGACGGGAGGCAGGCGGAGCCAGTCTTCAAACTGCTTTATTCCATATTCAGGGCCGGGGTCTTCAAGCATGAGTCAAGCGACCAGCCGTTCAATCCGATCATAAAGGGGATAGAGGATATACCAGCCATCGAGTGGGACAATGTGTTCATCTGGAACTGCATCGAGGTCATCCGCAAGGAGCGCAGGCGGTGGTCGATCCTGGAGAAACCCCTCGCGGAAATATTCGAGGTCGGGGTCGAGGATATCAGGAGACTGACGAAGGATCCCGCGGACTGAGAACGGATTGAAGTTTTAGCATATTCACAGAGTAGGGCATGACGTCACCACCCGGCGCGGAAAAGAAGATCGATGCGGGAATCTGTGGGATCCTCTTTGGATGGCTCGGCATCCATAAGTTTATCCTCGGCTATATCCCCGAGGGCACCATCCTTCTGTGCGCCTCCCTGCTCACCTGCGGATGCCTCATTCCCATCACGGGTGGTATCGGACTTATCGAGGGAATCATCTACCTCGCCAAAACCGACGAGGATTTCGTCGCCACCTACATCACCAACAAACGCAACTGGCTGTAACCCCCTCCCCAAACTTCCGATCAATTCGGGTTGTAGGCTGACAGAACGATCCGGAACGTGCACCCCTTGCCCTCGGAGCTTTCAAGCTCGATGCGGCCGGAGTGCGCTTCGACAATCCATCGAGTGATTGCCAGTCCAAGGCCGCCCCCGCCCATCTCCCGGGAGCGTGATGTGTCGACCCTGTAGAACCGTTCGAACACATGGGGTTGGTGCTCCGCAGAAATGCCGCGTCCGGCATCAGTGACGTCCAGAATGGCTTCCCCCCCTTGTTCGCCACCGTCATGCGAATTTCACCGCCTAGGGGACTGTGCTTTATTGCGTTGTCCAGCAAGTTGCACAACGCCTGCCGCAACAGCGCCGGCTCGGCCAGAATGCGGACAGCCGCGTCCGCAACTCGTGGGAGGCGTCAACAGCGAAGTGGCGCAATTGATCGAATGAGCGCTCCAGTCGGGAGAAGGCGTCGTTGAAAACCATGGCAAGCCGGCTCAACTCGTCTCGAGGCTCCGCAACCGGCAGCCGTTCGGAAAGATTCTCCGCGGAGATGCGCGTGGCTTGGTTGGCCATCTGCCCGATCGGCGACAAGGCCCGTCCCGCCAACCACCAGCCGCCGAACACCGAAAGCAGCACCGTCAGCGGTATCCCGAACCCCATCAGCAACAGCAGATGGGACAGGAATTCCTACATCTGGACCTCTGATATGCCTAAGCGAATCGACACCTTGTTGCCATCGAACGAGCGGGAAATCGTCTTGTAGCGCATGTGTGTGCTCGGGATAGCGGGGGCCGGTGGCGGGAAAGCGAAGGGACAATCTGCGCGTACACGCAACCGCGGTAGGGGAAAAGGATGCATGCCAGCGACAGCGCATACCACAGCGTCAAGCGCCAGCGGATGCTCTTTCGCATCATGGCTCGGTCTCCCCGAGAACGAACCCCGCCCCACGCACGGTATGGATAAGCTTGAGCTGGCCTGGCTGATCGACCTTCTGCCGCAAACGAGCGATGTGGACGTCGATGACGTTGTCAAGAGTGACAACTCGATGTGGCTCACGCCAGACGTCACACGCCAACATCTCTCGTGAAACGATTTGTCCCTGTTGACGAAGCAGAAACTCCAAAAGCTCGAACTCGCGGGGCGTCAGTTCGATCCGTACGCCATCACGGACAACCTTCCGCGTAACCAGATCCATCTCCAGGCCATCGCACTTGAATCGCAAGATCTCGTTCGGCCGCCCGCGCCGCAGCAGCATGCGGATGCGCGCCAGCAGCTCCGCGAACGCAAACGGCTTGGTCAGATAATCATCCGCCCCCCCATCCAGCCCACGCACTCGATCTTCGACAGTGCCGCGGGCGGTCAAGAGCAGGACGGGAGTTCCTATCTGCTGCTTGCGAAGGGCGGAAAGAATCTCCAGGCCGGAACGCCCCGGCAGCATGATGTCAAGCACGATGAGGTCGAACGATCCAGAACTGGCGAGGAAGTAGCCATCCTCCCCGGTTTCCGAAAGCACGACCTCGAACTGCTCGTCCTCAAGCCCCGTTTTCAAGGCTTTGGCGACCTTCTTCTCGTCTTCCACAATGAGTATGCGCATGTACACAATCTCATCTCCACAAAGGGGAAAAACAACTTAAGAAACCCTGAATTTCCTGTAAGGTTCACGCCCCCGCTTTGCTATTGGTTGCCAGATGTGATATGTGAAATGTGGCGAGAGGTTGCAGCGAGGTCCGCCGCTCCAGAGACACGACGCAGGTGCGGGTAAATAGCTTGCCAACACAATGAGACACAAGAAGGAGGCATGATATGAGGACGCTATTGACAGTATTTCTCGCCTGCGCGGCAGTATCCACGCTGATGGCCAGAGACACCGATTTTTTAGTCCTTGACAACCAGAAAGCTTTATTAGTTGTCGGCAAAGACAAGGATGATGGACGGTTAAGAGAAGTCCGTCTCTCCGACTATAAAGGCGTCAAGACGGAAGGCTACAAGTCCGCCCGCGTATTCTACCAACTCACCCCCAAGAATTCGCGCGACAATGAGGGGAAATTAACCGGCAACAATTTCGTGGAACTCTCATGGTGCCATGAACTTCCTGGAGGCTCTGTGGAGATCGAAAGCAAGAAGGTGTATTCCAAAAGCACCACACTCATCTCCGTGCTCACCGAATTCCCGATCTTTGGCAATGAATCGAAAATGCTGGTGACGGGAGCGGTTCCGGATGACACCTACGAGGTGACATGCTCCATCTATTTGGTCAAATGAAAGACATTTGAAACACTCGATGGCAAAACTGGTCGAGAAGCTTCACGCGCCGCATCCGACAAGTCTCCGCACAAACAACTTTAATAAAGCACTATCATCGGCAGGATTATAACTCCAATCCAGAAAGGAAAATGTCATAGCCGGAGCGAGCTATATGGAGGTATGGCGTGAAAGACGCTGCGATATTCTTTAGGTCTCTCAAGGGTGTCTATCGTTCAATGGATGAAACCAACAAAAGAGGAACAGGCAATGAAGAAACTGATTTGTCTCATGGCAGTGACGGTGACAGGGCTTACGTTAGTTCTTGCGGGATGTGGAGAGAAGAAAGCGCCAGCCGAAAAGGAAGGCGCAAAGGCTAGCCAGCCGCCTGCGGACGCAGGCAAGGTCACTGACGCGGCCAAGGATGCGGGAAAGGCCGTTGAGGGCGCGGCGAAGGACGCCGTCAAGGCTGTCGACCCCCTTGTCAAGGACGCGGGAAAGACAGCAGATGCCGCCGTCAAGGATGCAGGCAAAGCCACTGACGCAGTGAAGAAGGATGCGGAGAAAAAGGCGGAAGCGCCGAAGGAGCTCAAGAAATAACCCCCCTACATCCCGTCAGGTCATACAAGGGCATTCGCGCCATAGGCATCGCCTATCTTTGGCAGCCGACTGGCGCACGTGCCCTTTTGCTTTTCACGATAAGCCCGAAGCCACAGATGTCGCCCACGCAAGGCGACCAACGCGCCCACCAGCGCTTCCCCGCGGCAATGAAATAGCCCACGAAAGACTTGAATATATCCAGACTGGTGCTACATAAAAACAGTTATTTGGGGAATGCATGGAGATCGTATTTTATTTACTGCTGGCCGCTTTTTTGATACTGTTGAACGCGTTCTTCGTTCTCGCCGAGTTCGCCGCCGTCAAAGCCCGCCCCACGCAGATGGAGGCCTTGGCCTCCAAGGGGAACCGGCGCGCGAAAACCATGCAACACGTCCAAGCGCACCTGGACGAGTTCTTGTCGGTCTGCCAAATTGGCATTACCCTTGCCAGCATCGGTCTGGGGTTTGTCGGAGAGCCGGCGTTCGCCCAGCTCATAAAGCCCGCGGTGCAGTGGCTTGGCGCCGGCGCGACCACCGACGTGGCGGCCCACAGCATCGCGGTCATCATCGCCTATGTGCTTGTTTCCTTCCTGCATATCGTCATTGGCGAACTGATCCCGAAATCACTGGCCATACGCAGGACGGAGCCGTCGGCCCTGTTCACCGCCTATCCATTGCGCGTCTTCTATTATATTTTCATTGTGCCGCTTTGGGTTCTGAACTCGTCGGTCAACCTCGCCCTGCGAGCGGCTCATATCCCGCCTCGGGGGCAGGAGCCGAAAATCTCAGACGACGAGATCCGGATCATTCTCGACCAATCGCAAAGCGGTGGTGCGATGTCATTCCGGCAGTTGCTTTTCATAGAGAACGTTCTGGACATGGGAGTGCTGACCGTGCGCAACGCCATGCGCCCGCGCAAATCAGTGTGCTGCCTTTCCGCGTCGGCCTCCTGGGAGGCCACGCATGGCATCATCAAGTCAGTGCGCTATTCACGGTATCCGCTCATCGGCGACGACCCCGACAAACCCCTCGGGTATGTTCACGTCAAGGATCTGCTTCTCGCAGGATGCTCCCCCACCGCCTCGTGCAACCTGCGCTCCCTTGTCCGTCCCTGCCTGGCCGTGAAAGATTCTGATCCGCTTTACCCCTTGCTGGCAATGATGCAGCGGCGAGGAAACCATATAGCCCTCGTCTACAACGCGGCGAACCAGTGGTCGGGGTTCATCACCCTTGAGGACGTCATCGAGGAGTTGACGGGGACCATAGAAGAGGAGTTCCCCATTGAGACCCCAGTATATTTATCCGACTATTTGAGCCCCGAGCGCATCATCCTCGACGTGGAGGGCGACAGTATTGTCGAGGCCGTCAAATGCGCGTTCGCGCACCTCGCCACTACCGCGCTGCCTCTCTCCTTGCCCAAGATCCTCGCGGGAATCGAGGAGCGTGAGAAAATCGTCAGCAGCTATGTCGGGCGCAATCTTGCCATGCCGCATGCCCGCTTCAAGGATTTGGAGAAACCCTTCGTGGCGATCGCGCGCATGCGGAATCCGATTCCCGCGCCACTAAGCGGCGAAAGCGTGAAAATGCTGTTCATCCTCTTGACGCCATCGGACACTCCTCGGCTCCACCAGATATTCATCGCCCGCTTCGCGGAAATGCTGGACAGCGAGTTTTTTGAGGATCGCCTCCATGAAGCCACTACCCCGTCAGAGCTGTATGACGCCATCCGCATCGCCGAACAGGCGTCTATTGACTAATCATCCAAGGTGCAGGGCGAGGCTTGTCCGAGCCACGGCAAAAGGGCACATACCCTTTTTCCACAGCCCGGCGCGCTTGCGGTGGACAAGGCCTTATTGGTACAGATGCGGATAGGTGAGATAGTTGTTCATCAGGTGCTCGTCGGCGTTGAAGTGCGTCAAAGGTCTGCCGACGTAGATTTGGCGGGGGCGGGCGATCTTGCGGTTCTTCGCCTCGACCATCTCCTTCCAATGGGCGATCCATCCGGGCAAACGGCCAAGGGCGAACATCACGGTGAACATGTTCTCCGGAATGCCGATGGCCCGGTAGATGATACCGCTGTAGAAGTCGACGTTCGGGTAGAGTTTCTTCTCGATGAAGTATTTGTCATTCAACGCGCGTTCCTCAAGGTGCTTGGCGATGTCGAGCAGCGGGTCTTTGACGTCCAGTCGAGCGAGAATCTTGTCACAGGCCTCCTTGATGATCTTACCGCGGGGATCGAAGTTCTTGTAGACGCGGTGACCGAAGCCCATGAGCTTGAAGTTCGAGTTCTTGTCCTTCGATTTCTCGATGAACTTGTCGGGACCGCCCACCCGTTGTATCTGGCGCAGCATCTCCATCACCGCCTGGTTGGCACCGCCGTGCAGCGGGCCGGAAAGGGCGCTAATGCCAGCGGAGATGGTGGCGTAGAGGTTGACCTGCGCACTGCCGATGACACGCACCGCCGACGTCGAGCAGTTCTGCTCGTGGTCGGCGTGGAGCGTGAACATCAAGTTCAAAAGCTTTACGATCTCAATATCAATCTGGTATGGACTCACCGGCGAGTCGAACAGCATGTTGAGGAAGTTGCCGCAATAGGACAGGTCGTTGCGGGGGTAGACGAACGGTTCGCCAACCGACTTCTTGTAGGCGAAAGCGGCGAGCGTCCGCACGATGGATATCAGCCGCGCGGCCGTCGTGTCGATGTCCTCCTGTAGCGAAAGAAGATCCACGTTCGGGTAAAAGGTCGAGAGGGCGTTGATCATGGTCGAAAGGATGTGCATCGGATGCACGCCACGGGGGAAGCCATCGAAGAAGTGCCGCATGTCCTCGTGGATCAGCGAGTTGTGGTTGAGGAGTTTGGAGAACTTCTTCAGTTGCTCCTCGTTGGGCAACTGCCCGTGAAGCAGGAGGTAGGCGGTCTGGATGAACGTCACCTTGCCGGCGAGTTCCTCGATCGGAATGCCGCGGTAACGGAGTATTCCCTTCTCGCCGTCGATGAACGTGATCTCGCTGGTGCACGAGCCTGTGTTGGCAAAGCCAGGATCGAGGGTGATGTGACCTGTGTCTTTCCGCAGGGAGGTGATGTCAATGGCCATCTCGCCTTCGGAGCCCACGATGATCGGGAGCTTGTACGACTTGCCTTTGATGATCAGTTCGGCGAATTCAGCTTCAGCCATATGCGCGCCCTTTCTCTATAAAGTAACACATCCATTGGAGACGGCGGGCTGATAACGTAACAGGCTTTATCTTCGAAGTCCAACTTCAACTCACGGCCTTTTCAGAAAGAGCAGGCTGAGCCATGGTATGAAGGTGGCGGCGAGCAACACGAGCAGCAGCAGGATGATGAATGGGAGAGCCGCCTTGTAAAGCTTGATGACGGGCTCGCGGAAGAGCATGTTGGCGATGAAGAGGTTCAATCCGAGAGGCAGTGTCACGTAGCCAATGCCCAGATTGACGATGACAATGATGCCGAGATGAACGGGGTCGACGCCGAACTTTTCGGCGAGGGGGACGATGGGGGCGAAGATCGGCATGCGAATTGAAGGATAATGCGCACTGCGTGAATCAGGTGGACGACCTCAACCTCTTGTCTTGTGTGATCTTGTCTCGTCGCCCCCTTGCAGGGTGCTTCCCCATTGCAGGGTAGGTGTATACCCCATTGCCAATACCCTTGCGGCAGCATAGTATAGCTCTATGGTCTTCAGCTGGTGTAATAAGTTGTTTCCCGCTACTGAAAACCAAAACAAGAGGGGGATGCGATGGCAGTGGAACTCAAAGAACTCGACAACGGCCGTCTGCTCGAAGTCCACCTGACCGGAAAGCTTGTCAAGAAGGACTATGAGACGTTCTTGCCCGCGGTGGAACGGCTGGTCAAACAGCACGGCAAGATCCGCATGCTTGTGGAAACGCATGACTTCCACGGCTGGACGGCCGGTGCGTTGTGGGAGGACATCAAATTCGACGTGAAGCACTTCAATGACATCGAGCGGCTGACAATTGTCGGTGAGACTAAATGGGAAAAGGGGATGGCGGCGTTCTGCACGCCATTCACCACGGCGAAAGTCCGCTACTTCGATCACGCCAAAACCGACGAGGCGCGGGAGTGGCTTGCCGAGAAGTGAGACAATGGCGTTAGGCGTATCAGGATGGAGCGCCCTCAATAGGAGGCAGTATGAAACGAAGCGTGAAGAAATTGGTCGGCTGTGTGGTGCGCGCCACTGATGGCGACATCGGCACGGTTCAGGAGTTCTATTTCGACGACCTGACTTGGACTGTGCGGTACATGGTTGTGGAAACAGGAAGTTGGCTCATCAACCGCAAGGTGCTTATTTCCCCTATGGCCCTGGGCAGACCTGAGCCGGGGTTGAAAGTGCTTCCCGTGAATCTCACGCGCGAACAGGTGCGCGGCAGTCCCGACATCGACACCGCCAAGCCTGTCTCACGACAGCATGAGACCGTTTTGCATGGATATTATGGGTGGCCCTACTGGGGCATGAGCACGTATGTCAACTCGTTCGGCGTGCCACCTATTTTGTCACCCTATGCAATCCCGGCAGCCGACAAGGAAGCGGAAGCCCCATCCGAGGAGGAAATCCCAAAGGGTGACCCCAACCTGCGCAGCACGGCCAAGGTGGCCGGCTATCACATCGAAGCTCTTGACGGCGGAATAGACATGTGGAAGACTTCATTGTAGATGACGAGTCGTGGAGCATCAGCTATATCGTGGTGGACATGCGGAATTGGCTGCCAAGCAGGCGCGTCCTTGTGTCACCCCAGTGGATACAGAGTGTGAGCTGGGACGAGAATAAGGTTTTCGTGGACATCTCACGGGATGCCGTCAAGAGTAGTCCCGCCTTCAACCCGTCGAAACCCATCAGTCTCGATTACGAAGAGAAACTGCGCTGCCATTTGCGGAAGCCGGAAGTCAAGGTGTGGGTCACGTTCAAGTTTCACGCCCCTCCAAAATCGAAAGTATTCCTCGCTGGCACCTTCAACAACTGGAATCCCTCGGACATCAGGCTTGGCGGTGACAACAAAGGGACATATTCCACCGCGATCCTTCTTCCGGTCGGCAGACACGAATACAAATTCATCGTGAATGGAGAATGGCGCAACAGCCCAGATTGTGTGGAGCATGTGCCAAATCCATTCGGTACGACAAACAGCGTGCTGTTTGCCGGTCCAGACACGGATCTTCAAGGGCATTCACACACCTTCGCAAGGCTGTCCGTCAGTCAAAGCCATCCAATGTGGAGCACGCCGATGGGGGGATAGGCCGCGCGGTAGTGCGATACGCCATCGTGCGTCCTCACTTAAACTATCTTCGCATTATCAACACACAAGCGAAAGGGGGAGAGTATGAGCGAGAACAATTCAATCGTGGCGATTTACCAGTCACACTCGGCCGCCGAAGCGGCGATCAAGGAACTTCACCAAGCCGGGTTCGACATGAAGAAACTGTCGATTGTCGGGAGCGACCATTGCACAAATGAGAATGTGGTCGGCTACTACAACGTCGGGGATCGTATGAAAGTGTGGGGCAAGACAGGCGCCTTCTGGGGCGGGCTGGGAGGGCTCTTGTTCGGTTTCGCCTTTTTTTGGATTCCCGGCTTGGGGCCGCTGATGGTGGCGGGACCGTTGGTCAGCTGGATCGTCGGGGCGCTGGAAAGCGCCGTCGTGGTGGGCGGTCTGAGCGTAATCGGGGCCGGGCTATACAGCCTGGGCATCCCCAAAGACAGCGTATTGCGCTACGAGACGGCGCTCAAGACCGGCAAATTCGTCCTGATTGCCCACGGATCAATGGATGACACGACCCAGGCCAAAGAAATCCTCGGCCGCACCAAGCCGGAGGCATTGGAGCTCCATCAGTAAACCTTTTGACAGTTCGGCAAACAGAGACACGGATGCGAAGAATAGACTCTAAAACAGAAATCAAAAAAAGGAGGTACAACCATTAAGATGCCACCAATCAACTCATGGAACCACTCAGACGGTGACAGGAATCACTCGATCGGGGGTCAATCAACAACCAATAACAGATAGACAATCACAATATCAAGGTCAATGAATTTCTTGAGACCAGTGTGCCAGAGATATGGGCTGCTGGTGATGTCGCCAACTACCCCGATCAAATGTTCCGTCGGCGCATGCGAGTGGAGCACTGGGATAACGCCGTGGCACAGGCGCGGATGGCAATGCGAAACATGCTCGGTCACGTCCAGCCGTATATCCACGTTCCACATTTCTTCTCTGCTGTATTTGACCTCTCCTATGAGATGTGGGTCGACGCGGATGGGCACGATCAGGTCGTGTACCGCGGCAATATGAGGCAAAAGCAACTCAGCGTCTGGTGGCTCAAAAAGCAAACACTCTGCGCCGCTTTAATCATGAACCGTCCGGAGGATGAACGGTCGGTCGCCTCTTGCTGGATTTTGCGACGACCACGGCTGGATCCGAAGGCGCTACAAAACGCCCGCAACCTTAAGTCGCTGGACACAACCTTCGGCGGCAGGAATAGTTCAATAATAAAGGAATCCTTATGTCACTTATTTTTGAACGCATTCAAACCGACGGCATCGCCGAGCTTTCCTATCTGGTCGGCGATGTTTCCGAAGGAGTGGCCGCGGTGCTTGCTCCACGCCAGGACGTGGATTGCTATATACAACTCGCCAGTGAGAAACAGGTGTCGATCACGCACATTTTTGAAACACACATCCATGCCGATTTCGTCAGTGGCACTAGTGAACTTTGCGCGCGTGCCGAGTCAGCTAGAATCTTCCTCAGTCACGAAGGGTGTGCGCGATACGGCTTCGACCATGAGGAGATCAAAGACGGAGACCGCTTCAAGTTCGGCTCCGTCTTAATTACAGTTCGGCACACGCCCGGCCACACGCCGGAGCACGTCGCTTATCTTATGGCGGAGAAGGATCACCCGGACGCGCCATGGGGGGTGCTTACCGGGGACTCGCTTTTCGTCAATTCCGCCGGGCGGCCCGACCTCCTCGGCAGCGGTCAGGAGAAGAAGCAGGCCGCGCAACAATTCCACACACTGCGCGATTTCTACCTGAAGCTTGCCGATGGCGTGACTATTTACCCAGCGCACGGTAACGGCTCGCCGTGCGGAGCCGACATTGGCGACCGGCTCAGCAGCACGATTGGTTATGAGCGGCGCTTCAATGCATTCCTCCAATTTCAAGATGTGAAGAGCTTCACCGCTTACGCTCTTTCCACCACTCCGCCCGAGCCTGCTTATTATCCGCGGATGAAGAAGTTGAACGTCAAAGGCCCCGAGGTGCTTGGCAACCTGCCGATCGCTCGCGGGCTTCCTCCAAAATCCTTCCTGGAGGCACTCGAGGACGATGACAACGTCCTCATCGATACCCGCATGATGCTGGCCTTCGGCGGAGGCCATATCAAAGGCGCGCTCAACATCGGTGCCGCACCCATGCTCTCCATTTGGGCTGGCTGGCTGCTTGACCCCGCCAAGCCCATCCTTCTGGTCTTGGAGTCCAACGACAAGCTTGATGAAATTGTCCGCCTCTTTCTCCGCACCGGTTACACGAAGTTCGCCGGATACCTCGTCGGTGGCATGACGGCTTGGAATAACGCCGACCTGCCGTTGGATGAGGTCGGGCAAATGACTGTGCATGAGATCAAACGCACGGGAAAAAAACTGCAGCTTCTCGACGAGCGCTCACCGGAAGAATGGGAAGGCGACGAACTCTCCAATGCCCGCCATATCTTACTAGGCGAACTGCGCGAGCACCTCGGCAAACTTGACAAGACGAAGCCGACTGCGGTGTATTGCGACAGCGGCTATCGGGCGAGCATCGCGGCGAGCATTTTGAAACAGGAGGGGTTCGGCCGCGTCTACAACGTCCCCGGAAGCTGGCAAGCATGGAGGAAAGCTGGATTCCCCGTCGAAAAAGAGATCAAGAAGAAGGAGAAGACATGATCTCCCGCGCGAAACTTATTCTTGGCGGATTGATCTCAACGCGTACGTCTTGTCTCATTGGCAGTCTTGCCCTTCTTCCCATATGCGCCGCGGCCGCAACGGCGCCAAGCGTGGACGCGCGCTATTATCCAGGACCTGCCTGGTCGCCATATCTTGTAGGCGCGGCCATTGGGGTGCTTTCCTGGTTGACATTTTATGTTTCCGACAACCCCATCGGAGCCTCATCGTTTTACGCGCAGGTCTCAGGTTATTTTGGCAAACTCATAGCGCCGCGCCACACTGCGTCACTCGCCTACTTCAAAGACAATCCGCCGCGCGTGGGCTGGGAATTTGTCTTCGTCGTCGCAATCATCTTCGGAGGCGCTATTGCCGCCGTCACAGGTGGCGAGTTCGCCAACGAATGGCTCCCCCCCATGTGGATTGCGCGCTTCGGCGACAGCATTGCGCTGCGCGCGGCAACCGCATTTGGAGGCGGCATCCTAATGTCCTTTGGCGCGCGCCTTGCGGGAGGCTGCACCAGCGGGCATGGCATCAGCGGAACACTTCAGCTCAGCGTGGGCTCATGGATCTCCGTGATTTGCTTTTTCATAGGCGGTATCGCTATGGCTAAGCTTATCTTTAAACTGTGAGGACACTATGATCGATCATGGCAAAGCTGTTAAGCAAGCGGCGGGAAAGCCCGCACCACACGTGGCCGCGGCTCCGCAACTGATTGCAGGCACTATTTTCGGTTTGGCGTTTGGCTTCCTCCTGCAGAAGGGCGGTGCGGGGAAATTTCAAGTTCTCATCGGACAACTTCTCCTTCAGAACTGGACCGTGGCGAAGATCATGCTCACCGCAATTGTCGTCGGCATGATTGGCGTATTCACGTTGAACCATTTCGCCAAGGTGAACCTGCACATTAAGCCTACGAGAGTCGGGGCAAACATCATCGGCGGCCTCCTTTTCGGCGTGGGTTTTGCGCTGATGGGCTATTGCCCCGGCACCGCCGCAGTCGCAGTGGGACAGGGAAGCTGGGATGCTCTTTTCGGCATAGCCGGGCTTATTGCTGGATCATGGATTTTCGCCGAGCTTTCGGGATGGACAAAACGGACGGTCGAGACATGGGGCGACTTCGGCAAAGTGCTACTCCCCGATCTGTTGCATGTGCCGCAAGGGGTGTTTGTTGCCGGTTTCGCCACTCTCCTCACCGGACTCCTCATTGTTCTACAACGATTCACCGACCGCTGAGGGATAAACCGCAAAGAAGCAGATGTAATTCGACAGAGAAGATACCACGCATGAAACTCAAACAAAGGAGGAATCCGACCATGAGTACGATCACCACCAAAGACGGCACAGAGATCTACTACAAAGACTGGGGAGCGGGGCAGCCTGTCGTGTTCAGCCACGGCTGGCCCCTCAGCGCTGATAGCTGGGAGGCTCAGATGTTGTTCATGGCCTCCAAAGGCTATCGCTGCATCGCCCATGACCGCCGCGGCCATGGGCGGTCGAGCCAACCCTGGAATGGCAACGAGATGGACACCTATGCCGACGACCTCTCCGAACTCATCGAGTCGCTCGACCTAAAGGATGCCGTCGTGATCGGCTTTTCCACGGGCGGCGGCGAAGTCGCCCGCTATATCGGTCGCCATGGTGCGAAACGCGTGGCAAAGGCCGCGCTTATCTCCGCCGTCCCGCCGCTGATGCTGAAAACGGCGGGCAATCCCGGCGGCTTGCCGATCGATGTGTTCGACGGGATCCGTCGCAGTTCCATCGCTGACCGTTCGCAGCTCTACAAGGATCTCGCCAGCGGCCCGTTCTTCGGAGCCAACAGGCCCGGCGCCAAGGTCTCGCAGGGCATGATCGATTGGTTCTGGCTCCAGGGGATGCAGGCTGGGCACAAGAACACCTTCGACTGCATCAAGGCGTTCTCCGAGACGGACTTCACCGAAGACCTCAAAAAGTTCGACGTGCCGACGCTGATCGTTCACGGTGACGACGACCAGATCGTACCAATCGCCGCCGCGGCGCTCCGCTCAGCGGAGCTGGTCAAAAACGTTACCCTGAAGATCTACGCGGGCGCACCCCATGGCCTTGTGGTCACGCACAAAGACCAACTCAACACCGACCTGCTGGCATTCCTTACGAGCTGAGGTCGTTTTGCGGCACAACGATGGCGGGAACGTGATCAAGTCCGGCACGACGGGGCCTGAAGTGCCACTTTGAATGCAGAGAGGTGGAGAGCGCGAAAGGAACTCCTAAGCGGATATGAACCACGACACTCCAGCATCAGAAACGCAACCGTGGCACGTGCGGGTCAACAACAAGGAGCGACGCATATGGCAGCACAACCCCACAACCAATGTCTCACGGGCAGTGGTTTGTCCCCCGGTCTGGCGCAAGGAATCACGTTTGTTCATCGAGATGTCCTGTCTCTTCCGGGTGAACACTACGATATCGAAGCAAGCGATGTTGAAGGCGAGTTGGAGCGCCTGGAAAATGCCATAAAGCGGATAACCGCCGATCTGACGACTCTCACGTCCAGGGTGGAAAAGGAGATGGACGCGAAACTCGCCAGCATCTTCGAAGCGCATCGGATGATGTTGAACGACGCAACGCTAAAGGAGGAGGTGCGCAAAGAGATCAGAAGTGAATTGGTCAGCGCCGGCAGCGCGGTGAAGACGGTCTTCCGGCGCTGGGAGCGGCGGTTTCGGGCTATGGAGCAGGAGATTGCGCGGAAAACGGGTGACGATGTCGCCGATCTCGGCCGCCGATTGTTGTCTTCGCTTGCGGGTATCGGCGCCCATGCGCTGGAGAAACTGCCACCGGGCAGCGTGTTGGTGGCGAAACGACTGCTGCCGTCCGACACCCTCTTCCTTGGTCGACGCGCTGCCGCCGCGGCGATCCTGGAGTCGGGGGGGCCCAGCTCCCACGCGGCTTTGTTCGCGCGCGAAATCGGGCTGCCCTGCGTGACGGGCATCCAGAACGTGACAGATCTGATCCCCTCCGGGGCCATGGCTCTCGTCGACGCGGATTGCGGCGAGGTGATCATCAGCCCCTCCGACGAGCAGGCAACTAATTTTCAACGTAAACTGTCCATCCACCGTGAAACAGGCTCCAAGGCCCGAGAACAGTCCCGTGAGCATGCCGTGACATGCGACGGTGTCTCCATCATGGTACTCGCCAATATCGGATGCCGTGAGGATACGGTGGATGCCATGGACAACGGCGCCGTAGGCATCGGCCTTTACCGCATCGAGCAGATCTACCTCATGCGCCAGACCCCACCTCTGGTGGACGAA
>CAYTFM010000061.1:0-32890 GCA_964436735.1 uncultured Victivallales bacterium
GAGACGCTCGCCCACGACTTCGATTTTCCCGGAGGCGATGCGGCGGCGGGAAAGCTCAGGAGTTACACCGTGGCAATGGAGATTACCGGATCGGAAGGAGCGAGGACGTCCGTCTCATTTCCCGTCGAGACGCTGATCGCCAATCCCGTCGAAATCTGCTGCGACTCGAACGTCAAACTGCAAAGCGGCATCCTCCAGAAAATCGCGCCGCGCATCCGCAATAATCTGCAAAGACCACTCGCTGGCGTAATCACCGCCACCACGCCAGCCACATGGCTCATGAGATCGCCCCTCTCCATCCCCTTGCCCCTCGCCGCCGGCGAGGAAAAGGAAGTCCCTCTTTCCATGACCATTCCCTTCGTGGGAAATACCAGCTCCGAATTCATCCTGTCATTCAAACTCGACGACTCACCCCTCCCGCCCCAACAGAAAACAATCGCAGTCGAAGTGCTCAAACCGCGGGACGCCGTCGCCTGCCGCCGCACGGCGACACCACTCGCCATCGACGGCACACTGGCAAACTGGAAGGACATCGCCCCGATCAACTTAGGCGGCGACAACACGGCGTCCGTGAAAAAGAAAGACTATTCCGGCCCGGACGACGCCTTAGCCAAGATCTGGATCGCTTGGGATGACTCCTTCTTCTATTTCGCCGCCGACGTGACAGACAACACCTTCGTCCAGAACTGGTCGGAGGGCGACATCTGGAAAGGCGACTGCTTCCAGCTCTCGTTCCACGACGGCATCAACGTCAACGCCGGCGTCGACGGCAAGGAAATCGACTTCGGGGTCGCCTTGACGCCGAACGCCCCTTCCGTCTATAACTACTCGACGAAAAAGAAAGTCGACGCCGCGCGGGTCAGTATCAAGCGTGAGGGAACCCGTGTCATCTACGAGGCGGCGATCCCATGGAGTGAGACGGGAATCGCGCGCCCGACATCCGACAGCCTCATCACCTGGTCGTGCGCCATGACCGACAACGACAGCGGCAAGTTCGACGGCTGGCTCGAACTCTCCCCAGGCATTTACGGAGAGAAAAACTCGGGAGCCTATCCTATATTACAACTCCAATGCACGCCGTAACCCCCCCGCTACCCAACGTATGAGAATCAACCAACTCCGAAAACAATTTTGTCCTCAAAATTGTTTTCTCTGCTATTTCCGCCACCACACCCGTAGCAACTATTATATCAAACACGACAAACGTAGAACATTATAGGAAATAGCACAAGGAGTCATCCATGAACACCATTCCGCGAAAAACATCATTCGGCACTCTGGCACTCGTCAACGCCTCGATTGTCCTCTTCGCCACGACCCCCTCCCCGCTGCGCGGAGCCGACGAACCTCACATCGCCCGCTTCCCCGGCGACCGCGCCGCGGCGGTGTCGCTCACCTTCGACGATGGTTTGCCTGATCACCTTTCCATCGTCGTCCCCGCGCTTGAGAAGCATGGCATGCACGGCACGTTTTTTCTCGTGACCGGAACCATCCCCAACACTGCCGAGGACGTCGCAAAGCCCAACGCCCACGCCTACGGCAAAATCCCGTGGACCGTCTGGAAAGAACTCGCGGAGAAGGGCCAAGAGATCGGCAATCACTCAATGACCCATAAACAACTCACGAAACTGTCCGACGAGGACTTGGCGAAAGAGATCGACGGCGGCTACCAGAAGATCGAGGAGAAAATAGGCCACCCCCCTCTCACCTTCTGCTTCCCGGGAAACGGCCACGACGAGCGCGTCGACCGCTACGTTGCCCGACAGCACATCGCCGGACGCACCCGCCTCGTCGGCTACGGCGGCAAGGAGTTCACCCTCGAGAAGGCGAACGGCATGGTCGAACAGGCGATCGCGAAACGCGACTGGATGGTCGTGATGATTCATGGCATCAAGGAGGGCTATGACGCCTTCGGCGATCCCAGTGTCTTTGAAAAACACCTCGACTTCCTGGCGGCGCAGTCCGACCGCGTCGTCGTCGACACCTTCGCCAACATCGCCCAATACGTCGCCGAGCGCGACAACGCGAAGCTCTCGACCGAGAAGGTACCGGGAGGCGTACGGCTCACGCTCTCGACAACACTCGACAAACGGTACCACTTCCCTCTGACGATTGTCATTCCCGCCCCGGACGCCAAGGAGGTCAAGGCGGTCAGCAAGGGAGATGGCAAACCGCTGTCCACCAAGATCGCCCAAGGCGCTATCCTCGTTGACGTGCTTCCCGACGGCAAACCCGTCGATGTCACATGGTAGAGGACGACAAGACCTGCACGCGTAACCGGCTACGTGTGACTTGGGCTCCATGTTCGACCCCCACGGCCTTGTGCCGTGGGTGAGCAAGATCACAAGCTACCCGCAAACCACAACCCCTCTCCCCGTCCCCGCGGCGCAACGCGCCGCGGGGACGGGGAGTTTTTTGTACCCGTATGTAGCCGACTGACTTCATTCACCCACGGCACAAGGCCGTGGGGATCTTACCCCAAAGACAGCCAGTCATAAAAACAACAATCCCCTCACCATCACTTATTCGCACAGGATCATGATCGGCCAGAGGTCTGGGCGATGATCGCAGTGCGCGCCTGGGGTTGCCGCCAGCGACATGCCTTTCGGCGGCCACTGCTCCTCAAGCTTGTCCTTGTCGTGAATGTAGAGCCCGAAGCCGGCAAGCCAGCCCTTCTCAAGCTTCAGCGGCTCGATGAAGCGCTGCGGCAGGATGATGACATAGGAATAGCTGTTGGCAGAGCGGTGGAACTGGCATTTCACCCCTTTGGCCGCCTCATCCTTCTTTGGCATCTCCAAGCCGCCCGCCAACTGATGGTACGGCTCGTACAGCCGGTAGACCACGCCGGCGCCGTCCTCGGCTTTGTCGTTGCCGGGGCTGAAGTCGTAGCGGTAGTCGTCCTGGTCGTAGTCCTTGAAGGGATTGCCGCGGCCGTTCGCACCGGTGTCGAGATACAATTCGAGGCAGCCGTCATGCATGTAGAGCGTCTTCGCCGTCCTCTCGACGGACTCCTTGTAGCGCGCGGGCTCGGTGACGACGAAGGTGTCGTCGACGCAGTTCGCGCGCAGATAGAGGTTGTCCTTGTCCCAGGCAAGTTGGAACGTTGCGTCGAGGTCGCCCGCACCGCTGGACTTCACGGTCTCCTTGCCCGGCTCCGACTTTCCAAAGAAGTTTGTCATCTTGACCGCCGGGATCTTGTCCCACTCCGGCGACGTTGGGTCAAGCGGGAGCGGCTTCGCGGCATGCGACACGAACAAGAATTGCATGTCCCAGAGCGACTTGTCTGTGCGGCCGTTGGGGAACTCGGCGGCGATGTCGCCCTTCCAATCGTATAGCTTGCCGGGGGTGGGGGCGACCTTCTCCTTCAGCTTCGCGGTGCACGCGCCTTTGGCCTTGATGTCGAAGGGGACTTCGTTGGCGCCGACGCGCAGCGTGCCCTTCAACTCCTTGCCGGTCAGGTTGGTGGCCACCGCTTCGATGGAGCCGTCAAGCGCGGGCTGGACGGCGACCTTCAAGGAGCTTCCGGCGCCAGAGACGTCCGCCGCGTTCAGCGCCGCCGCCAGCTTGCCCGCTCCGCCCTTCGCGCTTCTCATGAGGAGTGGTGCTGGCGTGAGCGGGATATCGACGAGGCCGTTTTTGGCGGCGACAGGTCTGACGTTGCCCATCAAATCGATGAACTCGGGGACATCGGCTCCGAAGTTGACGGACATGTCAGGGCCTTTCTCAAGCCCTTCCTGAACCTTCGCCGTGTTGCACCAGACCGCGGCGACGCCGCAGCCCTGCTCGTCCTCGAACACGTAGCCCTTGACGCCGCCCGCCGGCAGCACATCCGCCTTGAAGACCGGCTTGGGCAGGAGATGTCCAAGCGTGTTGGGTACTTTGCAGAGGGCGAGCGGGGTCAGATACTGATCCATGAATGGCATGGAGACCCAGATGTTGAAGGAGCGCACCTGGGGCCAGCTTTTCAGGCAGGCGAGATAGATGCGCGCCGCGTTGGCGGCATGGAGATACTCCCGCCAGCCGAAGTCGTAGCTTGGCTTGCCGCCTTGATAATTGTCATAGCAGCCGTCGTCGCCCCATTCCGGGATTTTGGTGTGGGTGACGTTGAAGCCTTCGGTGTAGTCTATTGGCGTGGAGGTGTCGTAGCCGTATTTCGACATGATCTCGTTGAGCATGTCGGTGCATTCGTCGATGCCGTCGACGGCGCCATAGGGATGGACGGCCATGGCGTCCCATTTGACCTTCCCTTGTGTCGCTTTGAGGTAGCCATCCATCTCGCGGTAGCCGCGGAGACGGCTGAAGCCGGAGGTGCCACCGTCGGGCAGTACGATGGCGTTGGGGTTGGCCTTCTTGATGCCGCGCCAGGCAGCGAGCTGCACCTTGGCCCATTCGTCGAATCTGCCGGAGCTGATGATCGTGCTGCCTTCGGACTCGGTCGACCAGGCCCAGGAGGTTCCCCACGGATGGCTCTTCACCACCTTGTAGGAGATCTCCTCGACGCGCGTCTCGATCTCGGGAGTTATCGCCGTCCAATTCTTGGTGTTGTGGGCGAACTCGCGGTCCTCCTTGTCGGCAAGGTCGCAGACAAGCAGCAGGAAGTTGGAGACGCGGTATTTGCTGAAGAGGTCGAACTCGGCCTGCGTGTGCCAGCCATAGGTCGTCGAGCCAAAGCCCCAGCGCATGTAGTTGCGCATGAGGTCGTCGCCGCGTGAGAGGCGCGGTGCGTGGCACAGGGTGCCGAAGACATCCTTGTCGGCGTGCGTGTTCTCGAGGAAGTCCATGATGGACAGGCGGTAGTAGTCGCGGATGGGGGGGCCGTTCTTCGGCTGGAAGTCGGCCTGCACGACAAAGACGCCCGTCCCGAGACGTTCGCCTGTGAAAGGCAGCGCATGCGTGGCCGAGCCTTTGGCGTCCAGAGAATACGTCAGGTTGAGATCATAGAGTTTTTCACGGTAGTAATTGAAAAGCTGCAGATGGACTTCCCCTGTGCCGTCCGGCTTGCCGCACAGCGTGAAGGAGGCGTTGATCGGTTTGCCCAAGCAGAGGTTGTTGTCAGGGTCGGACGTCGCGAGGAAGCCCTCGACCGAGGGCGCGACGAAGTCCGTGGCCTTGTCGCCTTCCTCGATTTGGAGTCCATCGATGAGGAGGTTCTGTCCGGCTGACATCAGCAGGCTGACGCCGGCGCAGTCCGCGGTGAAGGTGAAGGACTTGCGCTCCCAGTCCGTCGTGGCCAGCTTATGCGTGATTTGGAAAGCTTGCATCCAC
Organism: uncultured Victivallales bacterium; assembly: GCA_964436735.1. Classification (GTDB taxonomy): domain Bacteria; phylum Verrucomicrobiota; class Lentisphaeria; order Victivallales; family GWF2-38-69; genus CAYTFM01. The sequence continues at coordinate 5,266 of CAYTFM010000061.1, forward strand.
TCGAACTTGCTGCCTCTGACGCCTTGGACGCCCAGCGAGAAGCTCATAGGTTTTTCCGCTTTGGCGTCAAAGCTTACCGTGTACACCTTGCCCTTGACGACAGGGATCAGGAAGCTGGTCATGGGTTGGGTGCCCTTGCCGGGACGTATCCACAGGGCGCTTTTGCCGAACGTGGCGTCGGGGCTGACGGAGTACGCCGGTATATCGGACGGATTGTAGGTGCCGCCGCCGCCCCACCAGGTCCAGAAGCGGAGCCCCTGTTCGAAGCTGGGATTGGGCATGAGGTTTTTGGTCGTGGGAGCCGGGACGCAGAAGCGGTCATGCCCCCAGAAGTCTATCCCGGCGACTGGCGGCGGAGCATCGGCCACCTTTCCGACGACATCGCCGAAGTCGACAATGAATTTGTCCGACGCGAGACTTTTTTTCGTCCCCACGCGGATGCAGATAGTGCAGGAATCGGCTCCCGCGATTCCCTCGCTGATTCCATACTCGTAGTGGTTGGGGAATTTTATGGAGAAGCTCTGCAAAGGTTTGTCTGGGGCGTAGGACAGTTCGAAACCGTCCGTTCCTCCTGTGACCGGCGTCTCCTTGCCTTTGACAAGCGCGTTTTTGTCGTTAAACGCGACGATCTTCCCGTTTATCCTTACCTGCTCTTTCCTGTAGGCGTCGGAGGACATGAACCATGGCGAAACTCCCGCGTAGTCTTTTGGGCTGGCGTCGAGTGAATCCTGCGGGACGCCGATGTCCCACGCGACCTCGACCATGCTGTCGCCGACGGCTTTCACGGTGTACGAGAACGTCGCGGTCGCGCCGTTCGCCTGCAGATACTCCTTGGCGTAGGTGATGGCGTTCGCCGCCTTGTCGCAGGTTATTTTGGGCGTTGTGCCATCCTTGGTTTTGAACGGGTAGCCGAAATTTTCCTTCGGAGGGGCGGAGCCCCAGAAATGAAAACTCATGATCTCCTTGTTGTCGACCATGATCGACGCCTGCTGGTCGTGGCTGAGCGCGCCACCTTCCCGAAAGCCGATGCGTTTGTTGCCAATCCAAAGGGATGGCTGCTCCACGCCGCCGAGACTCATGATCTTCAGCTCTGGAGCGGTACGCCTGCCTTCCTTCGCTTGAAACGGCGGCGGGACGTCGGGTAGATCACCTTTCACGCCAGCTGACGGGAGAAAGATCATGGCGATGGCCAGTGCGGAGACGGCGCGTCTGAATCTCATGTTGTCACCCTATTCATTTCCGTTGCGTGTTCTATCGTTACATCGTTTAGAAAATTAACGCTGCAAACAACGTTGTATCCGCAGGTTAGGTACGGAAATGAATATTTCATTTCGGCGGTACTATTCTCGATGTGAAGGTTTCGGAACGCATCGGCGTTCCGTGCTGCAAGGCTCTCACAATTGCTTGCGCGGCGGCCCGCCCTGTCTCCTTGTCCATGGTATGACTTACGCCGGCGATCTTGACTTTCGGATAGCTTGCCATCAAATCCTTCAGCGCGTGGCCAACGTCGTCGACGAGCAACTTGACCTTGCCTCCGCGTGGATGCTTCTCGATTGTTCTGAAAAGTGTCTCCAGACGGTTGGCGCCTCCATGCGAGACGATCGCCGTCACCTCGTTGGCGTCGAGCAGCTTTTGAAGCCGTTCCGGAATATCCTTGATTTTTGGGAGGATCCATTTCGTGTTTTGCTCAACTCCGGCATTGGCCAAGGCGAGGCAATGCCCCTCATACGAGCGGGATCCGCGTTCGCCGCAAAAGACTATGTTCGTATGCCCGGCCGTGAGCAGATAGGCCGTCCTGATCCTTCCGATTTCTTTGAAGTCAAGATAAAAGCAGTTCTTGGGCAAGTTGGGCTCATCGCTTTTCTCGTACGTGAGGATATTCACGGCGATGGGGATGGCGGATGAGTCCATCACATGGGATATCTTGGTGAAGAGCGATTGTTCCGGCATGTACCAGATGCAGGCGTCGATCCGGTAGTGTTTGAAGAGCTGCGGCGCCTGTTCCGGTCTCCTCAATTGTATAAGACGGACGATGCATCGATAGCCTTCGAGAACCTCCAGTATGCTCCGCATGACCTCATGCGAGCGCAGGAATGTCACCGCGGCGCCGTCGCCGATGACGATCCCGATGTTCGGAGCTGGCGCGGACGAGCTGATGACGTATCCTTTGCGGGGCGCGCACAGCACGCGTCCCTCCGCCGCCAGCCCCTTGAGGGCCTTCTTCACCGTTCCAAGGCTCACGCCGATCTCGGCGCACAGCGCGCGTTCCGGTGGCAGGCTTCTCTCGCCAGAGGCGGTCAGTTTGGCGATCGCTCGGAGGAGTCGCTCCCGCGCGTAGAGGTGCGGAGGCGTCTTTCTATCTTTCACCGGCATGCCCTTGATTCCTCTTCTGTGATATAAAATTAATCATATCACAGAAGGGGGCGGTTGTCAAGCTTTCAATGGCGGAGGAATACGTGATTGCATCTTTCTCCTCGTGCCTTAGCCCGGAACTAGGCGGAGACCATGCACGTCCGAGAAATTCGCCTTGGTGACCCGGAAGACGATCCGGTTTTCGCCCTCCGCCAGCCGCAGCCGGCCGATTCGTCTGCTGGTGGGCAGCCCATAATGTTCGGTGAGCCAGGTGCCGCCCTTGATGACGGACGCGCCGCAGGACAGTTCGAACTCGCCTTTCTCCTGATCGCTGACGGTTCCGAAACTGGCGTAGACCTCGAATTCCCGCGTCTCGGGCGAATTGACGCGCCACGAGAGGGTCTCGCCGTTCCTGTGCAGAAGTCCAATGGACACATTGCCATTGGCGAAGCGATTGATATGGGGAGACACCACGCCAACGATGGAGGGTCCGCTCAACTCGGCGTCGAGCGGTGACAGGAAGATCGGCTCTCCTGCCACGGGGTTCTGCACACGGAAGCCCGACGTTCCCGCAAGAGCGGCCGGCGGGGCCTCGCATTCAATGGAAACGATCCATGGCGCGTGCCCGACAGGAGGAACGTCCGGAAGACCGCGCACCAGGATGCCGCGCTCCGTTGCGGCCGCGGTGACCGCGCCATCGCGGGATCCCGCTATTCCGACCTTCCGCGGAGTGCCGCTCGCTCTCACCAGCAGTTCATCCGCCACCGGCCAGTCATGCAGGTGGAGATGCAGCGTGTTGCCTGATTGGGTGGCGACTCCCATCGCCGGCTCATGCTCCTGATTGGGGTCAGTGGGGATGAGCTCGCAGGGGCCGGCGTCGATCGCCGGGCGGTTTTCCGCAATCCACGCGCCGAGTCTTTTGGCGCGGGTCACGCATTCCGGGCGGATCGCCCCGTCCGGAGCGGGCTCGACATTCAGCAGGTACTTGTACCCCCGTGACGCGCACAGACTGACGCGCTTCGCCAGTTCGCACGTCGACCAGAAAGCTTCATCCTTGTGGTAGCCCCAGGACTTGACGCCCATCGCGTCGCAGCACTCGATGAGCATGTTTTTATTTTCAGGATGGCGGGGAGGCAAGGTGCGCTCCGCCGAGATGTAGTCGAATTTCCCCAGCGTCATATCGATGTTGCTGCGGTTGTTGACCAGGCAGTCGGGCTGCAGCTTCTTGATGTGGTCGACGACGTGGACCATACGCTCGGGGGGTAATTCCTTGTGCCCGTGGTCGAACCAGACAATCCCGAGCGGGCCGTAGTTCGTCAACAGTTCAGTCAGTTGCCCCTCTATGTACTCGGGATAGCTCATGCCCTTCTCGTTCCACACATCGTTGTTCACACCCTCATTCAGCCATGTCTCGAAGTTGAAATAGACGCACAGTTTCACGTCCTTCCTGGCGCAGGACTTCGCGAGCTCCGCGATGAGGTCGCGTTTGCAGGGCGCGCAGGTCGACTTGTATCTGGTGAACGCGCTGTCCCAGAGGCAGAACCCCTCGGCGTGCCGGGAGGTGGGCATGATATACCGCGCCCCCATGGAGACCGCGCAGTCGACCCAGGCGTCGGCGTCGAAGCGTTCCGCTTTGAATTGGCCGAGGAGCTTGCGATACTCCTCTTTGCTGGTGACGCCTCGGATCTTGTTCTCGTTCTCGCCGAGCAGGGTGTACAGCCCGAAGTGGTAGAACATCCCGACTTTCGCTTCCGCGAACCATTCAGAACCCTGTGCGCTCATTCGATCACCGCCTCTGCTGTTGTTGCACTTGTTATTTTCCACTCGTTCCCTATTTCTTAGAAAATTATTCTTGTCCACGCATGGCACGGGCATCTGCCCCTGTCTGGAGTTTGGACAATCTTTATTGGCGTCTCTGATTTTTGCCGCAGAGCGGCAGTTTGATGGTAGCCGTGGGTTTCAACCCACGGTAGCGGGTGCCCCAATCAAATCCGCCGCGTAGCGGCGGTTGAACTCAATCCCACAGATATCGTTCATCGTAATCAATTCCGTGCCGTTTAAGCAGCGCAATATATTCTTCTTGAAATATTAAATCGTTATTGAGGTTCAACCGCCGCTCCGCGGCGGAAATCGTTTGTTCGACCGAACCGGGCGTTGAAACGCCCGGCTACCTTCGACTGCCGCTCTGCGGCAACATCTACACGTCCCTTATAATAAAGCAACTTTGTCCATTCCCAGCACGGGCGTCTTGCCAGTGCCTCCTCCTCATGGCAGAACAAGCACGCCGTAGGCGTCCGCGTTCTGGTGGTTGTTCTCCGTCCCGGACCAGACCATCTGCGTGCGTCGTTCGGCGTCGTCCGTGTCGGCGTCGTCGACGCTGAAGTCGAACAGCATGCAGTGCCGTTTCAGCGCCGCCTCAGGCAGGCTGAACGAGCCGGAGAGCAGATAGCCGTCCACGGTTTTCGCGCTCTTCACCTGGAAATCCGGCAGCGCCGCCTTGCCGACGGGAAACACTTTGCCGTCGGCGCGCAATCCGAGCTGTCCGCGCTCGGCGACCGCGTCGGCGTCGTCGAGTAGCGCGTAGAAGAGCTCCACGCAATCCTGGCACCAGGGACTTCTGTCTGGGACAGTGGCCACCTGGTCGTCGGTGACCTGGATCTCGAAGCTGAGTTTGTTCCCGTCCCTGGTCAGTTTTGCCACGGCGCTGACATCCGCTTTCCCGCGCCATTTGCAGGGGGAGAGGACATGGTTCTGGTTGTCCAGCGTCTCGCCGCCGACCTTCACCTGGGTCGGCTGGTCGACGCGAAGCTCGGCTTGCCCGCCGGAGGGCAGCGTCACCAGTTGCCGCGGGGTGTAGGGCACCACCATCGAGAACGTGGCGTTGGTCTCCCAGGTGATCCTCACGTCCACGATCGGGCTGCCACCGCCTTTCTGGGGCGTCAGCGTGATCTCACGCTTCTCGCCGGAGGCCAGAGTGAGTTCCTCACGGGCCGGGGCGGCGCCGGGGAAGCCGGCTCCGACGGTGGCGCGCATGGTGGCCTGGGCCGGATTGAGCAGGCCGATCCGCAGCTTCGCCTTGCCCGGCCCGGAGCTTAGCTCAGACTTTGAGGAGATGAAGCTGGCCACCTCGAAAGGCTGGCTGGACACGAGGTATAACGGCGACTCGTCCACCGTGACCAGCGACACGCCGTTGACCACTGGAAGCTCCGCGGCGTTGCCGAAGAGGTCGATCTTGGTAACCGGCGCGCCCGGGGCGGCGCTGACTGCCACCGGGAAGCCGCCGCCCCGGCACCAAAGGACAGCCATGCGCCTCTCCGCTTTCCTGCCCGTGAAGGAGTAGCCGAACAGGCCGTTGGGCAGCGGCAGCTCCCGCTCGAACTTCATCCCCGGCAGCATCCGGGACAAGTTGACGCTGGCGGCGTAGGATGGTTTCGGCGTGAAGTCACCTTGAAACAACCCCGACGTCCCAGTGACCAGATAGTTGAAGGATCGCGCGACGTTCACCGACTGCGACTGGACGTGCCATTCGACGAGGCGGCAGGCCTGCTCGTAGTCCGAGATCATCGGGCTGGGATCGTAGCCGCCACGCTCGCCTTTGACGCCGGACTGGAAGCCGGTCTCGCTGTTCCACAACGGCTTGCCTCCCTCGCCGCGCGCTTTGAGGAAGTCAAGCAACTTGGGCACCGTTTTGGTGTGGGCGTCCCAGTAGAAATTGGGCGTCCCCAGTGTGTAGAAATGGCAGTCGACGATGTCATAGTAGGGCTCCGGTTTCAGATCCCAGAACTCCTTGGCACCGAAGATGCGCGCGCCGGGCGCCATCTTGGGGGCGTCGAGCATGCCGAACGCGGCGGCGAAGCCGCAGAGGCCGACCTTGGCGTCGGGATTCCCTTTCTTCACCGCCTCATATCCAGCCTTGAGGAATCGCAGGTACGACTCCGCCGAGAAGGGCTGGAAAAACTCCTTGGTGTCGCTTTCGTTGCCGACTTGGAAATAGCCGACCTTGCCGCGGTAGCGGCTGGCGAACTCCGTCACGAAGTCCGACCACTGCCCCAGGTCGCGGGGCACGTACTGGCTGTACGAGTTGGTGGGTTTGGGAGTGCCGGGCTCGTGACTGGTCTGCCACGGCAGGTTGCCGCCGGCCAGGTTGATGTACAGCTCGAGACCGTTCTGCCGCGCCAGCTCGACGACCTGATCCATCCGCGACCAGTCGCGCGCGCCCGGTTCCCGCTCGACGTCGTCCCACTCGGTCCAGAGCCGGAACCAGCGGTTGCCCGCCGCGGCGCAGGCGCGGAACAACTGCTCGGTGTATGTTGCGTCGAAACTCTCCTTCTTCAACTTGAACTCCTGGGTGATCCCGAGGGGCGACTCGTCGGCGGAGACGGTCAGGTCGAGCTCCGGTGTCACGGCGAACGCCCGTCCGATTGTCCGGAGGTGGCCGTCCAACTCAATTCTGATTTTCAGCTCATACCAGCCATAGGGAAGTTTCGGCAGCGTGAACGTGACGGCGTTGTCCGAGGGCTCGACGGACGCCGGGGAGGCACAGGTTTTTCCGAAACAGTCGGTGATGGCGAAGTCCAGCTTCGCCCGTTGTCCGCCGCCTTCGGGAAAGGTGACTCCCCACTGGTGCGGGCCAACGCCGTGGAAGAGTCCGGCGCCTTTCGCTTCCGCCAATGCCGCCATGACGCCGGGCTTGAACACGGTCAGCGTGAAGCTTTGGACTTTGACCGCTCCGCCGGGGCTGCCGAGGCGGAATGTCCGCCCCTTCTCCCATGTGAACGGCGTGGTGCTGGCGACCCGTTTCCACTGGAGGCCGGTGGAGGCCTGCAGTTCGTTGCGTCCGAGGAGGGCGGCGGCCATCGCGCTTTTTCCCTGGGCGCAGTCGACGGGGAAGGACCACTGCATACCGCCGCTGTTCTTGGCGCACCTGACGCGGAACATCACGCCTTTGCCGACAAAGGCGGCCTCCATCGAGTTGGCGTCCGACCCGGAGAACACCGACCCGAGGGAGAAGATGGCGGGGAAACTTTCGGAGCCGAACTTGTCCACGTCAGCGGTGAACGAGGCGGTGATGCCATAACTGTATTCGGAATGCTCGCAGAACGTTTCCGGCAATTGGAAGCTGGGCGCAGCACCGGGGGCTGACAAGTTCTTCAGCGTCTCGCCGTCGCTGCTCTTGAGGCTGGCGTCGGGTTGCAGAATGAAGGAGACGACCGCCACCAGCTCCGGGTTGTGGAGCGGATCGGCGGATGCCACAGCCGCGGCGGCTGAGCAACTGATCTTCAGGTCGTCGATGTCCAGAAATTTGCCGGGAGTTTGTTGGACGCGGATGTGCGCCTGGCCCACTGTGGCGCCGGGCGGGACTTTCATCGTGCCCTTGAACTGGCTCCATGCCCCGGACTTCGGGATGGCGAGACCGTCGCTGTCGGCCTTGACGGCCGCGCCGGCGACGTCGAAGAACTGCAGAAACACCCAGGAGCCGCGATGCATCCCCGAGCTTTCGATGTCGCTGCGATAGCGGCACTCAATGACCAGTTCGCCGCCGGCGACGAGCGGCAGTCCCTGTGTCGTCCTACACCCCGGCATGTTGTCTGGACCGGAGGCCAGGTGGAGATACTTGTTGCCGAGTGGTTCAGCGAGGATCTCGCCGCCCGTGGTCGTCCAGCCGGACAGCGGGGTGTCGAAGTCGTTGTTCAACGTCTCTCCGTGGCTGGCCAGTGCCAACGCGCCGAGCAGGATCGGGACAAGGTGTCGTGATTGTATTCTCATTGGACGCACGCCTTCATTTCCCGGGATACCCGTTATTTCATGGTCGGAATGACGATGCCGCGCAGGATCATTTTCTGGCAGGACACGAAGACCAGGAAGGTGGGGATCGAGGCGACGACGAAGCCGGCGCTGACGATCCAGGGGGTCGCGTTCCACCAGGTCGAGGCCTGGTAGAGCCAGACGGCGATCGTCCACATCTTCTTCTCCTGGCAGATGATCAACGCCCACTCCCAGCCGTTGTAGGCGCCGATGAAGGCGGTGAGGCAATTGATGGCCAGGATGGGTTTGACCAGCGGCATGGCGACGATGCGGAAGATCTGGAACTCGCTGGCGCCGTCGATGGTGGCGGCCTCGAAAAGCTCCTGGGGAAGACTGTCGAAGAAGCCCTTGAGGATGAAGATGGCCATGCCGTTGGCGGCGTAGGGCAGCACCAGGGCGAGGAAGGTGTTGAGCAGCCCCAGGTCGCGCATCAGCAGGTAGGCGGGGATGGCGCTGACCATCGCCGGGAAGGCCATGGTGGCCAGCATGAACAGGATCACCTTGTCCTGTCCCTTGAGATTGAAGCGCGACAGAGAGTAGGCGGCGATGGGATTGATGGTCAGGGTGCAGAGGATGGACAGGGTGATCAGCAGCAAGGTCACCGGGACGGCTTGGGCGTTGAGCAGCAGATACTCGGCGATGATCCGGTAGTTGGAGAGGACCGGGACGTACGAGAAGCTGGTCTCGAAGCGTTCGAAGGTCAGGGCGTAGGCCTGGATGAAGGGGGGGAAGGCCTCCTCGATGTGCCTGAGCTTCCAGCCGTAAGCCTGATTGACGCCTTCAAGGCTGTGGTATTTCTTAATAAGGAATTGCTGGAAGGCGATCTCGGAACTGCTGATGGAACGGTCCTCCTTCTTGGTCTTGGCGGCGAAGTCCTTCCAGACGTTGCGCCAGTTGGTGGCCTGGACGGTGGTCTCAAGAGGCGGTGTGGGATCGAGCTTGAACTGGCTCCAGTCGGAGCAGTTTTGACCGAGCAGCTCGTTGGCGACCTTGAGGTTCTTGACGTTGTTCTTGAGCGAGTCTTGAAACTGCCGCTGCAGCTCCGGAGTGACCTTCAAGGTGGTGAGGCGGAGCGGGAAGGAGCTCTCCACGAAGGAGCGCCAGAGCTCGCGCATCACCGGGGGGAAACTGTCGGGGACGGGCATCGGTGTCTCCTCGAGAACCTGGTAGTCCGTGCCGGCGAGCTTGTTGTAGAGGACGGTGTCGAACTTGGCGGTGTCGGACAGCTTGAGGTGGGCGGCGACCTCCTCGCCTTGCAGATACTTGATCCAACTGGTGCGGACGGGGAAGGGGACGACCGGTGAGGCCGGGGCTTGCGCCGCTTTGAACTCTCCCCACAGGGCGAGCAGCTCGGGGCTGGCTTTTCCCGCCCTGACGGGGAAGACCTCCTCGGCGTCGCGGTAACGATGGTTCCTGGCGCGGAGGAACTGGAGCCACGCCCCCCTCACGCCGGGGGTGAGGATGTGGAGCTTGTAGGCCTCCTTGATGCGGACATAGTCCTGGTACTTGGGGCTGTCTTCCGGCGGGAACCATGTCTGGAAGCCCATGGGGTAGTTCTGCTCGGTCTCCTTGAAGTTCACGTCGTAGAAGGTGCTGAAGGGGATACCCCATACCTCGCCAAGCAGCTTCAGCGCGGCGTCGCGCTTCTGCCCGCGGGACATGGTGGCGAACGCGGCGGGATCCTTGGACTGGAGGATTCCGGCGTAGCGCTCGTACAGCATCTCGGTGACCTCCATGTCCTTGAGGGTGGCCATGGAGTCCTCCAGCGGGTAGCCGTCGCAGAACACGGAGTAGTCGGCGGCGATGGCCGCCCACCGGCTCCGCGCCTCGGGCGGGGCGGCGAGGTAGGTCGTGGCGATCTGGTCGGTGTGGGGGATGTCGCGGCCGATCATCTCCCAGCTGGACCAGGCGTTCTCCACCATGCCCGGGACGTAGCAGCGCATGACGCGCGACCAGTCGCGGTAGTTGTTGAAGAACCCGACCAGGGTTTTCATGAAGCGGTCTTTCTGCGAATAGAAATAGCGCGGGATGGGACGGAAGCGGTTGTAGTCGTAGTCGTTGGAGGCGCTGCCGGAGATGGTGATCATAAAGGGGACGACCATGGTGGCTCCCAGGCAGATCAGCATGACGTAGACGAAGATGATGAAACTCCTGACCGACCAGGCTTTCGTCCCTACTTGTGGTATCAGTGACATATTATGAAAACTCCTTTGTTACCTAAAATGTTCTATGTCTGCGGTGATAAAAAATCCGAAACTCGAAGCACGAAATCCGAAACAGCAAAAAAAACTGTTGAACTGTTTTGTTTCATTCATTTGGGATTTGAGTTTCGGGTTTACTTCGGATTTCGACATTCGGATTTCGGATTTTTTCACTCCTGCGCCTTGCGGTACTCGACCTTGCCGAGGAGCTGGATCTGGACGTAGGTGAAGCCGATCAGCAGCGAGCCCAGCACCCAGGCCATGGAGGTGGCCATGCTGAAGCGCAGGTTGTTGTAGGCCTCGATCCAGATTTTCAGGCTGATGACCATGGTGGCGTCGCCTGGCCCGCCGAAGGTCATGAGGAAGATGTTGCCCATGTTCTGGAAGGTGCCGATGAAGGCGCCGACGAAGTTGATGAGGATCAGTGGCAGGATGCAGGGGAGGGTGATGCTCTTGAGCTTGGAGAGGACGCCGGCGCCGTCGACCTCGGCGGCCTCGTAGAGGTCGCGGGGGATGGAGTGCAGCGCCGCCAGGTAGATCAGGCGGGCCATGCCCATGCTGGCCCAGACGGTCGGGATCACGCAGCAGAGCATGGCGAGACTGGGGTTCTCCAGCCAGGTCTGAGGCTCGACATGGACGAAGGGGATGTAGTTGAGGTAGGCCACCAGCTGGTTGAAGAAGCCCTGCGGGGTGGGGTTGTACATCAGCTTCCACAACAGGGCGATGACCATGCCGCTGGTCATCTGGGGCAGGAAGAACAAGGTGCGGAAGAAGATCTTGCAGCGCGGCACCTCGGAGAGCAGGATCGCCAGCACGATGGGGGCGCAGAAGGCCAGGGTCATGTTGAGGAAGACGAAGTAGAAGGTGGTCAGCAGGCTCTTCCAGAAGGACTTGTCGAGGCACAGGACGATGAAGTTCTCCAAGCCGACGAACTTGGCGTCGCCGGTGATCTTGTAGTCCTGGAAGGCCATGATCATGCCGCGGATCAGGGGGTAGTAGCTCCAGGTGGCGATCAGCAGCACCGCCGGCAGCACCAGCGACCAGGCGAGGTAGCTGTTGTAGACGTTGCGCACGCTCTTCCGCTCGCGGTTGCGGCGGATCTGCGAGCGGATGATCATGAAGGTGAAGCTCCCCACCAACAGGATGACGAGGGTGAAGATGGCACGGGCGTAGGGGCGGGCGTGGTCGATGGTCTCCTTCGGCGTGGCGAACATCACGCCGGAGTTCGCCTCGGTCTCGACCTTCTTCAGCGCGTCGATGTAGTCGAAGTCCTCGCCGTTCATGCCGGTGATGATGGTGAAAACCTTCCTCGTGAGAGCCATGTCCATGGTGAACCAGAAGCCCATCCAGGGCTCGGTGGCGACCCCCACCTCCCCGGTCTCGATGTCCTTGAAGTTCTGGCGGATGGCCAGGGGGATGTCTTTGATGTACTCCTCGTAGCCGAGCCGTTTGAGGTCGACGGGGTTGGCGAAGCGCGTGAGGCCGCAGAGCGCCTGGTTGCGGATGACGTTGTCGCGCGTCTGGGTGTCGGCCAGGGAGGTGACCACCTTCCATATCTTGTCGCGCTCCTCCTTGGAGCGGTTCTTGACGCCTTCGTACATGACGATGTAGTGGTCCTGGATCTGAACCCGGCGTTTGCCGTTGCCGCCCGGCCCGGCCGGGTAGGGGAACCAGCTCAGCAGCGAGGGGTCGATGTTGGCGTTGTTGCCGACCGTGGAGAGGTCGTTGACCGAGGCGTAGCAGAGGGCGACCTCGCCGGTGCCGAGCAGGTCGAAGACCCCCTCGCCGCGGCGTGAGCCGCCGGGGCGGCCGACGCCCTTGATCACATCCTTGTCGGCGAATTCCAGCTTGCGCTCGCCCGCCATCACGAAATGGTTCTCGGCGTCAAGCTCGGTCAGGTTGACCGGCTCGCCGCTCTGGGGATCGACCAGCCATTTCATCCAGCGCATCTTGTGGATCAGTTCGCAGGCGCGGCGCCCCTCCGGCGAGGCGAAGTTGGCCTGCCAGGTCGAGGGCTCTCCCGACAGATCCTCGCCGTCCGGGGTGACGAAGCTGGCGGCGTCCATGCCGAAGACATGCGTCTGGCCGGTCTTCGGGCTTTTCCGGACCTGGCCGATGGGCTCGCCGCCCTGGGTCTGGACCCAGGGGAGCCATTGCCAGCCGGAGGTGGCGATGGCGATGCCCTTCTGCCCCTCCTGGACGAGGGCGCCGGGGATGGCCTTGTTGGGGTCGGTGAGCTTCTGGCACCAGTAGATGAGCTCGTCCCAGGTCTGGGGCGGCTTGTTGGGATTGAGCCCGGCGGCCGCCACCAGGTCGGTGCGGAAGATCAGTCCCTGGGTGGACTTGATCGGCTCGGGTATGCCGTAGACCTTGCCGTCCACGGTGGCGACCCGGCGCCAGAGAGTCGGAATGCTCTTCCACGGCTCCCACGTGGCCTCCTCGTCGTCGATCTGGCCGTTGCCGTTCTTGTCGTAGCCGACCCACTCGTTGAGCGGGTGCATGAAGCCGTTGTTGATCTCGCTGCGGATGATGTGGAACCAGGATTGCCCCACGTCCGGGGCGGTGTTGCCGGCGATGGACATCATCAACTGCGCCTTGCCGCCGCCGGGGATGCTGATGCCGCCGAACTGCTCGATCCGGATCGACGGGTCTTCCCGCATCAACTGAATCAGTTGTTTGGTCGTGGGGTTTTCTGGCGAGTTCGGGTTGTAGTAGCCGGACATCTTGATCGTCGTGGACGCGGCGTCCCGCTTGTCCGCGGCTCCGGACGTCACCGCGGCGGCGCAGCACACCACCGCCGCCACCAGCCTGGCCAGCCTGCCGGCGCGGTGCGAGAAAGTTTTCACATTGTTCATCGGGGTATCCTTAATCGTTGAGTGGGCGCTGGTACTGGACTCTGACTCCCGTGTCCATTCCAGCGGTCTATCGCATGTTGCCGCGCAATAGTTCGGTCATGTGGATTCCCACGTCCTTCCCGGAGGCTTTGGCGGCGGCCTTCAGTTTCTCATAGGTGGTGACCGAGACTGACGGCATGAATTGTATGGCTCCCGGCGTGTCCATCCACGCCGCGCGACATGCGGAGACGTCCGTGTCGGCATACCCCACCGAACGCAAAACTTCGGCGGCGAATAGTTGATTGACCAGACTCTTCGCCACGAGGCTTCCGTCAAAGGGAGCGGCGTTCTTCTTCGCCTCGTCGTCCATAACCTTGACGAAATCGATCAACGGCACACCATTTTCTTTGGCCAACGCGCGGATGGCCTCATTGTGGTCGGCGACATTCTGGTTGAGGGATAGTGGCAGATTGCTGTTCACCGCGTAGCTTGTCATGATGACCGTTTTGATGTTCGCCGCCTTGAGCTTGGTGATGATTCCGACGAGATTTTTCGTGAATACCTCGGACACGGACTTCTCAGTCCAGGGATTGTAGTCGGCCGTGCCGGGGACGACCAGGGCGTAGACTGGTTTCTTCGCGATCACCTCGCTGTCGAGCTTGGCCAACAGCTGTTCTGTTTTCTGGTTCTCAAGGTACAGCCAGGGGGACTGCTTGACGCCGGCCGCGGCCAGCGTGTCCGTCAAAAGCCGCATGTAGCCGGAGGGACTCCAGCTCCAGCATTCGAAACTCTGTCCGGTAAGGATCGCCAGCTTGTCGCCGTCCTTGACCACAATCTCGGATGTCGGCGCGGGCACGGTGGTGGCTTTCGACGGGACGCTGGATACAGCCGCCCCGGTCTTCATGCTCTCGGTCAAGAATTCCGACACCTGCTCGTCGACGGTTTTGCCGTTCTTGTCGGCGGCGGCCTTGAGCTTCACATACTCGTTGACGGACACTTCCGGCATTCCCACGGCGAACGGATAGTCGTCCCACCGTTTCCGCAAAGCCGCGACGTCCGCCTCGGAGACCCCCAGCGTCCGCAGTATCTCCGCGGCCATGAGCTGGTTGCCCAACCCGTTCAGGTGTGTTCCGTCGTACGTGAGTTTGAGCCCTTTCACACCATCATTTTTACGTTCCATCAACTCTTTCGCCATCATGCTGTTCAAGTCGACGAGCAGCAGATTCCGCTCCTTTGCGAGCTTCTTGAACCCCTCGCAGAACGCCAGGCGTTTGAGGCTTTCGGGACAGTCCAGGTTTTCACCGGCGCCAATGGTCGTGTTCATGAGGATGACTTTGACTCCCCCCGCTGTCGCCTTGTCTACTATTGTTGTGATGGCATCTCTGAACTCATCGACGCTGAGTTTGGGGGAATCGTTGATGCCGCAGTTCAGCGTCATCCACGTCGGCTTCTTGGCGATGACATCCTTGTCAAGCCTGGCGAGCATGTCCCTGGACGTGTTCCCGCCGATCCCGACGGGAATCGGAACCGCGTTCACGCCGGCCTGCTTCAACCCCTCGATGACCAGATTGACGTAGCCGTTCGGCTTCTGGATGTTTCCCAAATAGGTGAGCGAGTCGCCCATGAAGGCGATGGCGTCGCCCTCTTTGATCACGACGTCCCCCGCCGTGAGGCAGGCTCCCAACATAAGTAGCCATGATGACATTACGAGTTTACCAAATCTCATCTTCACGAGTCCTGTTGATTAGAATATGTTTGTTGTTATGGAAGGAGGAATTACGGGGAAGCTTGCGACGGCTCTTCCTCCCGCCGGAAAATAAAGACCTTCATTTCTCCAGGGTCGAGATGGATCGGAACTTCCTGAACCACCTTTCTCGGTTCCCCTCCCGGGGTGGAAAGAGAACCAGCTTCTCCGAAGACGAGAGTTGTGCTGACTTCCAGACCAGTGCTAAACACAAAAACAAGCGCATCGCCGTCGAGATCGAGCTTGCGCATGCGCGCTCGACAATCCTGAGTGGCGAAACGCATGAGGGGTTTGATTTGTGACGGAATAAGTTTTCTCAGCAAAGAGAGATCAGCGGGGTCGTGATCCACGTGGTAGCGCTGGAAGAATTCCGTCCCGATCCGCGTCGCCGCGCCCGTTCCGCATCGATGCTTCGTCACCGCGACAGTACCGTTGTCCCACGTTCCGACGGTTTCCGTATCCGCGGCTTGGGGGAGAAAGCTCACCCGTGTGAACCACGCCGAATGAGAGGATGTTTTGTCCACGGTGAAGGCGAACGAACCCCGGATGGATTCGATGTCCTCAACGGCGGCCCCGAAAAGCTCTTCCAGCACACGACGATTCTTGCTGACGATGTGAGCGTCTGGATCTTTCCATCCGCACAAGCCGTCGGCGATCACCGTTCCACCCCGGCGGACAAAATCGAGCAGTGCTTTGGGGGACTCGGCTTCGAGCGCGACACATCCGGCCACCACCAGAACTTCCGTCTCCTTTTCCCACTCGCCGCCCGCGCTGAGCATACGCTCGTCGATGAAGTCGGCCTCGAATCCCATGTCGTCGAGCATGCAGTAGGCTCCGCACAAGGCGTCGGCTGACTTCTCGCGGTTGCGGGGGTTTTGCAGGCTGAGATCTCCGGAAGCTTCGATGTTGCTCAAAAGATGGGACGCTTCCGAGGAGAGGATTTTAATCCGGGTTTTGGGGGGGCGCGCCCTGCCCAAAAGGTCGTGGTAGGCCTGAGCCTCCAGGATGACGTGGGTGACGGCGTCCAGTCTTCCCGAGGGAGCACCCACTTGATTCAAGAGTCCCCATTCCCCGCCTTCTCCACCGCTGTCCCGGCTATTGAAGCACCAGAACATGATGCCCTTGGCGCCGGAGCCGATGCACTCCCACAACCAGGCGCGGATGTCTGCCGGCTGCGGGGTGAAATGGTGGTTGCCGCTGAAGACTGCGGGACCGCCTTGCAACTCGCTGACCCAAAAGAGCTTTTCCGGATGCCGGGTGGCGCTCCGCGTCAGACTATTGATCATCGCGAGCGCCTGCGGAAACCGCTCGGCGGCGAAACGCGTCATATGCGAGGCGGGATGCGCCGAGTTCCCCATGAAGTCCATTCCATCCGCCTCACGCCAGATGGATTGCGAGGAGACGGACATCGTCTTGAGCATCTGGTGGGGGTTGACATGAATGGGATGTCGCGGATCCAGAAGCCGGACTTCCCGCGTGATCGCCGCGAGTTTAGCCACGAGGTACTCCACGGCGAATTGTTTCCAGTCGATCAACGACGCGCGGTCCGGAATGATCACGCCGACAACACCGGGCTCGTCGCACAGACCCACTTCCTCGAAGGAGTTGAACTGCATGTAATAGTTGTGATTGAGCAACCGGATATCGCCGTGATATTTGCTCCGCAGAAACTCCCGAAAGAGCCCAAGGGTGCGCTCATTGACGGGGACCTCCATGGACGCCTCGTTCCAGGGAATATAGGAGTCAAGCGCCGGATGCTCCCGCCAGCGAGTGACGAGTCGGCGGGTATAGTCCATGGCCCGCTCCCAATATTCGGCGTCATCCAGATCCCCCACCGACTGGCACCCGCCGGTTTTCCTCATCCACCCCGGTGGCGACTGCGCGAACAGCGTGGGAATCACTCCTCTGCGGTAGCGGGCGGCTTCGTCAAATACGACATCGAAACGGCTCCAGTCCCAGTCTCCTTCTCGGGGCTCCACTTGATCCCAGAACACAAACAAGCGGAGAAGCTGCAGCCGCGCCCGAGCCATCTGGCCGACCCATCGTCGGATATCCTCCGCCGTGTCGCCGCGGTTGATGAAAAGCATGCTGCCGATGCGTGGATTCATACTATCGCTCATGTTCTTTCTTTTAACTAAGTCGTCTGACAGACCACAAAAAACAAAAGGCCATCGTCGTCAAGCTCCGCAGGAAGCTCATTTCGCCTCAATGAGCACAGGCTCCAATATGGCTCTCCTGATGACGAGTTCATTGTTGCCTTTGATGTCGGTTCCTTTTATTGACAGAGAGTAGTTCCCCGCCTTTGGAATCTGAACCACGCCCAAGGTCTCACGGCGCATGCGTACGCGTTTGGCGTGGCCATTTCCGGTTGCCTGCACCGGGAAAAACCAGCGTGTGTTCCCCAGCGAGAACTCAAGCTCCGATCCGTCGGCCGCGGGCAGGCAGTCATATTCCAAAACAACCGTGCGGAGTTCGCGTGCCGTCGCGTTGAACTGCCAGGCGATCGCGCTGCCGGTGGAAATATGTTCGATGACATCCGCGTGATGCCAGTCGCCAAACTTCTCCATCCATTGCCGCTTCCCCCTGCGACAAGCCGAAGTTCCGGCGAATGGCGCCTCGAAGAAATTAGGCATGCCCGGATGCAGAATCCTTTGTGTCTCGGTGGCGGACAACGCACCTCGGAACTTCAGGCAAATGACGGTCACCGGGGTCACAGGCGGGATCGGAGGAACTGTTATTGAAAGCATTCCTTTCTCTTGACGCACCGACAAATTCTCGTCTGTCCCGAGGACGGTCGCCTGCGGTGATCGCACCTTGATGCCGGGGACAAGCAGCTTTCCATTCCTCGGCCATTCCAGCACGTGCAGGTACAATGCCTGCGGCTGCACGGTGGCGACGCCCCAGGGCTGAGGAGGTATGGGCGAGCGCTGACAGCCATATATCGCCTTGCCATGTTTTTTAATCCATTTCCCCGCAAGGCGTAAAATGGTTGCGGACTCCGCGGGAATCACTCCTTTTCCCGTAGGCCCGACATTGAGCATGTAGGTGCCGCCAAGGCTTGCCACGCGGACCAGTCGACTGATGATCTCAGCGGGACTCTTCCAGTGGTGGTCGTGTCTGCTGTACGCCCATGTGTCATTGTGGGTGTCAATCGTCTCCCACAGACCATCCGGCACAACCAGAGGCACTTCCTGATCGCCGAGGCTTGAGTAGTCGCCCAGGCCATTTCCAATGCGGCTGTTGACCAGGCATTTCGGCTGGAGTCGGCGTATCAAGTCGTAGAGGGACTGGGAGGCTTCGCGCGTGATTGCTCCCGGCGTGTCGAACCACACCAAGGAGACCGGTCCGTAGTTGGTCAGAAGTTCAGTGATCTGCGGCAAGGCCTTTGTGCGCATATAGTGCTCAAAGTCGCGGGATCCGCTGAAGTCCCAGTCGTTGCCGACCGCGTCCTTCTCGTGCCAGTCAACATACTGCGAGTAATAGAATCCGAGACCGAGTCCGTGTTTCCGGCAGGCCTCCGCCAACTCCCTGATGGGATCACGCGTGAAAGGGGTCGCGTCGACGATGTTGAATCCACTTGCCGCCGACTTGAACAGCGCGAACCCTTCATGGTGCTTCGCGGTTATGACGATGTAGCGCATGCCGGCGTCCTTGGCGAGTTTCGCCCATGCGTCGGCATTGAATTCGACCGGGTTGAAACGTTGCGCGAGGACTTCATAATCCTTCACGGGAATTTTCGCGCGGTACATCAGCCATTCCGCGATTCCGTGCCAGTTCTTTCCATCCCAGACTCCAGCCGCTTCTGAATATAGCCCCCAGTGAATGAACATCGCATACTTGCTTTCTCTGAACCAGGCGGCGCACGGATGCTCATTCGCATGCGCCGCATCAGCGTCCCCACCCCAGAGAGTGGACATGTCATCCAAAACCGGTTTTGAATGCCTGGATGTGGAATCAGCCCTTTTCCCGCGGCTTAAGGAAGTTTTGTTTTTTCTCATATCAGTTCCCATATTGGTAGCCTCCTGTGTCACGGCCGTGGCCGTTCATATCCCTTTCGCCGGTATCACGCCGATCCCCGCCACGACCACGTAGTCGATGTCGTTGAGGACGTGCTTCGCGACGAAGCGCAGGTAGCGTCCGGAGGCCGGCGTGTCGAGTTTGACGATCCGCATCCCCGGATCCTCCATGAGCCCTTCGAAGCGGCCGGCGGCGGCGAGCGCCCAGTACTTCCCGTCCTGGCTCAGATGGAACTCGTACTGGTCGGGCGCGCCCTCCGCGCCGCGGGGCATGACGGTGAACGCCTCGACCTCTATTGTCCGTCCCATGTCCAGGACCACCTCGTGCGGAGCGGCGCTCTTGGACTTGTCGCTGTGGTAGGTGTGCCAGTAGTAGTCGGGGTCGTCGTTGAGGAGGTGCGTGACGCTGGCGCGCCCTCCGTTCGAGAAGGGGCTGTCCAGGCTGACCGACACCACCTTCCAGGAACTACGATCAACCCCGAACGCGGCGGTGGCGGTTTCGGTGCGCGACAGTTCGTTGACGAAGCCGAACGCCTTCACCACTCCTCCCTGGCCGAGGGGGAACGGGGCGCGGTAGAGCGGCGAGGAGGCGTCCGGCTCCGAGCCGTCGCAGCTGTAGCGGAGGGAGAGGTTGGGGTTGGAGCAGGCGATGCTGACCAGTCCGGATTTGTCCCGGCGGATGGCCGGCTTGGTGCGTCGAACCATATCCATGGGGACGCTGAAGAGCGCGGGATCGGCCTCCCAGGCGGCGAACTCGCGGATCTGGGGCTCGGCGACGCTTTCCGCAATGCGCAGGCGCAGCTCGGAGGCCTTGAGCGGCTCGAAGCGCTCCAGCCGTTTGTGGCCGACACATGTCCCGCTCCAGATCTCACGCCAGCCGCTGGCCGTCTTGGCCTCGACCACGAAGTGGCGCACCCGCTCGCCGAGGCGGATGTCCTCCATCAGTCCCAGCACGCTGGGCGTCCGGCCTTCGGGAAGCGGCAGCGTCAATTCCGTGCCAGTTCCATTGGTTTTCGCGGCGGGGGCGGAGAAGATTTTCCCGATGCGCTCGCCGAACTCGGCGAAGCGTTTGCAGTCCACCTCCGGCACAAGGCCGCGGGGATCGATAACCATGCCCAGCAGCAGGTTGCAGTTACGCGCCACGCTGGTGAAATAACATTCGACTAAATGATCGAGGGAGTAGACGCAGCGGTCATCGCCCTCGCGCCAGAACCAGCCGCCCTGGAAGGCCTCGTGTTGCCCGCGGTTGGGCATGTCGGCCTCGCCACAGGACCATACCGGACCGTCCGGGTCGCCGCCAAGACCGGCGACCTCGGTGGTGCCGTCGAAGGCCTCGAGATTGCCAGTGGTGCTCCAGAACGGATCGGGGGCCTCGCCGCGCTCGTTGCCGACGAAGCGGGCCAGTGACGGCCAGTCCTTCGGTCCGCCGAACACCACGGCGTCGGGCTGCAGCCGGCGCATGATCGGGACGATGTCCGGCCCGCCCTGTTCCGGAGGGAGAACTCCGCCGTCGAACCAGATCTCGAACAGCTTTCCGTACTCGCTCCACAGCTCGGTCAACTGCGTCTCGACCACGCGGTTGTAGCGCCGCTGCTCCTCCGGTCCGGCCCAGATGCCGCCGCCGGGGGTTCCCACACGGCTCTGCATCTCCATCGACGAACTGTATTTCTTCAGGAACTCGGGGTCGCTGGTCAGCACTTTGCCGGGGTTGTCGACCCGCAGATGCGCATTGCACGAGGCGCTGGCGTAGATGCCGGGCTTGAGGCCGAACTTGCGGCAGGACGCGATGAAGTCGGCCACGATGTCGCCCGTGCCGCCGCGCCACGGCGTCGACTTGACGCTATAGTCGTGCGCCTTGGTCGGCCACAGCGAGAAGCCGCTGCAATGCTTGGCCACCAACACGGCGTACGTGGCACCAGCGGACTTCGCAGTCGCGATCCACTGGTCGGTGTCCAGTTCCTTGGGGTTGAATATCTTTGGATCCGGCGTGTAGCCCCACCGTTTGCGAAACTCGTACGTGGGCTCGAAGACCTGCATGTCGAAATGGATGATGACCCCGATCTCCGCGTCCGCCCACGCCGCCTGCGACGGCGTCGGCAGCACTAATTCCCGCTTCTTCTCAGACATGTTTACATCCCCTCCTTTATTTTCTAATTCAGCGAAACCATACACCGTAGCTGGATTCAGTTGTTCGACCCCCACGGCCTTGTGCCGTGGGTGAGCAAGATCATCAGCTACCCCACCAGCAACAACTCTCTCTCCCGTCCCCGCGGCGCCTTGCGCCGCGGGGACGGGAGAGGTATTTTTTGTTCCCGTATGTAGCCGACTGATTTCATTCACCCACGGGACAAGCCCGTAGGGATCTTAACTCCGAGATTCACCAATGCCGTGCGACATACGGGTCCTCCGTGTCGCCGACGTCATGCAAATATGGCTGCCGCAATTTCCGCTGCTTCTCCCGCTCCGCCAGGATATCCGGGTCGTCGAGGACGATCATCGACACCGGCGTCACCGCCTCGTCCTTGCCCTTGCGTATGGAAGGCGTCCAGATCTCAAGGCGGCTGTTGTCGCCAGGGCCGGTGTGAAGCGGTCCGACGGTCAACCGATACCAGCGCTCCACGGAAAAAGCGTCGGTGCCTTTCTGACGCTGCGCGACCGGCGCGGCCGACTTGCCCGCATGCAGCACCACGCTTCCCTCCGGCAGGCCGTTGATCAGCAGCAGCGGCTTCGCGTTGTCCGGCAACGGCTCCATGCGGAAATGCACATAATAGGCGAATGGGCCGGCATGGGCGAATATCTTCTCCTTCTGGAAGCTGTTGGAGGGGTGCCCGACCCAGAACCATTCAACTCCGGCCGGAAGCGCCCTTTTTTGAAAGTCCTCCTCGGACACGGCGCAGACCCGCCACTGGTTGATCTGGAGCGGTTCGCCAGCCAGCGACGCCGCCGCCATGAGCAGAGCCAGCGCGCCAACCGCATGCGCTGTTGTGACGATGCGCATGTGTCTCCTACCAATGCCGGGCTACATAGGGGTCATCCTCGGCGGCGACCAAGTTCAGATAGCTTGACGCCAGCAGCAGCCGTTTCGCCACTTTCACCGGATCGGCGAAGATCAGCTCCACCGGGCCGAAGGCGATGCCGCCGTCGAACTGCGGGTCGTCCACCAGCAGCGTGATCTCGTTCTCGCCGGCCTTGAGCATCCCCGGGCGGACAGGATACTTCCGCGGCGAGTTGTAGGCGGAGGCGCTGGAGAAGAAGTTGTCCTTTCCCGTGTGCCCGATCTTCTCGCCGTTGAGCCAGGTGGTGTCCCAATCGTCCACCCCTCCCATGACGAGGAAGGGCTCGGCGCCGGCGGGCGGGGCCGCTGGCAGCTTGAAGCTCTTGCGGTACCAGAAGAAGCCGTCGTACTTGTCCCAGTCGGGATGCTGGCTTTCGTAATGCCCTGGAACCGTGACGTCGTGCCAGCGCGGATCGTCCTTGGGCGGACAGGGCGTTTCCGTCTTGCCGATGGCGCAGCCGCTCCATTTCCCTTCCAGGCTGAACGGCTCCACTGCGCCGGCCAGTCCGTCGAGCGGCTTGAAGAAGTTCAAGCACAAGGGGGGGTGAATGGAGCCGTCGCTGCCGCGCAAGCCGAGTAGGTTGTCGCGGTCGAAGTCGACCCGGACGGCGATCTGGTTTTTGCCTTGCTTGAGCAGGTTGGCAGGTAGCGGGTATTTTCGGATCGCCACGGCGACGTCGTTGACGTGGCTGTTCATATCGCTGTGCCCGATTTTGACGCCATTGACGAAGGTGCGGTCGCAGCCGCTGATCTGGCCGATCAGCAACTCGCCGGTGGCCTTCTCCGGTAGCGCGGCAACTTCGAACGTCCGGCGGTACCAAACCGTGCCGCTTGCGGCGGCCAGGTCGGGAAATTGCTTTTGGAAGCCCCCGGGCAGTGCCAGTTTGCGCCAGGCGGGGCCGTCGGCGGGGCAGGCCTCCTGGCCAACGAGGCCGGGGCAGAGCTCCCATTCTCCGGCGAGATCAAGCGTTCCGGCCGGTTCGGCCTTGCCCTTCGGGGGGCGCAGGAAATACGGGGCGGCCATCTCGACGCCGCAGTTGGAGAGCAGACCGACAATGGCGCGCTCGTTGAAGCGCCGTGAGCGGTCCAGCCAGAACCGCGTGTCGACGTCGAACATGCTCGGCTGGATCTGGCAGAGCGCATACATGCCCTTGCCGTGGGGGACCCGCGCCAGAACGCCGCTATTCACCAGCAAAGCCGCGCCATCGACTTTGTCCAGCGCCGTGATCTGGATGTCGCCCTTCCAGTGGAAGTCAGAGTTGCCAAGCCCGAGAAGCAGCGGGTCGGCGGCTTTGCCGATCACGCTGTGGTTGACTGGCTTGGCGCTGGTTTCGACGGCGAAGGGGAGGAACCCCGCGGCGAAATCCGCGGCGCGTTTCGGTAGGCAGAAAACCATTCCGCCGGACTGGACGAAAGCGGCGAGGGCGTCTTTCCAGCCAGCCAGCGTCTTGGATTCGGCCTCGCCCAGCACGATGACGCTGGAGGGCTTCGCCTCGGACGGCGCGGCGATCCGCGAGAAGTCGACGCGGAGGGACTCGAGCAGCTTGGCGCCTTCGTTGCCGCCGAGGTAGGCGGCCTGCCGCCACGTCGTCGGCTGGAGGCCGCGCGTATAGGAGATAAGATTCGACAAGTAGCGTTGGGCGGCGGGGTCGTCCTGGGTGCGGCCGCTCACGTCGAGCTGGTTGAACAGCACGGTGCCGCGGGCATTGCGAAGTTCCAGCGCCGCGGCGTAGTTCAGCGAGAACTCGCAGTCGATCAGCGTGCGGAAGTTGCCGGTGTCGGGCTTGATGATGACCACCGTGGCCACGTTGTGGGTGTTGCCCCACTTCATGAAGCGCGTCTTCTCTTTGCCGTCGTTGCCGACGTAGGGATACCAGGCGCCGGCGCGGTACCCCTTGGGCGGCTGAAGGTTGCGCAGGGCGACCTCGTAGCCGCTGGTCAGGGTGGCGGCGCCGCGCCAGAACGTGAGGCAGCGGTCGGGGAGGCCGTCAAGCAGGGGACTGTCGCCGACTCGTCCGTAGACGTCGCGGGGCGAGGCGTACTCGGTGCGGAACATGAATCGCTCCCGCAGGGTCTTCTCGGTCTGCTCCAGAATCAGGATGTTCTTCCCCAATCGGGTCAGGGCGCCGAGATCGAGTCCCTCGGGCAGGCATTGCAGCTCGTAGTCGAAGGCCTGCCGTCCGAACACGATGGTGTCGTAGGAACTGAAGTCGGCGTTGAAGGGCAGCAGTTGGAACGCCACTCCGATCTTCTCCAGGCTCTTCGCCGAGTCGCCCTCAGGGTCGACCAAGGCAATGGTCTTGAGGTTCTTGAACGGCCGCGGGGCGAGGACGTCGATCAGGCATTTGTCGGAGCAGAGTTCTTTGCCGTCGGCGGAGAGAGTCATGGACAACTCGCCCTGGCGGTCGCCCCCCGCGGGGATCGCGGCCTCGACGGGGAGCAGGAACTGGCCGCCGCCGGGAATGGTCAGCGTCTTGTCGTCGTCGGCCACCTCGTCGCCGCCGAGGATGAGTTTCCACTCGCACGTGACCTTGGTTGGCTGGCGTCCGTTGTTCAGGATCATGACGCCGCGGCGCAGCGTCTCGCCGGGGGCGAAGATGTGGTCTTTGGCGGTGCGCTTCTCCGCGGTGCCGGCGAGGAACGCCACGACCGGGGCGTAGAATTTGGGCAGCAGTTTCCATTCGTTGCCGCCCTCGCCGAGGAAGGAGCACATGCCGGCCACGCCGTCGACGCGCCAGTTGAGCAGCTCCTCGCGGGTCCGCTCCTCCCACACCTGGTCGCGGAGGTTGTCCGGGTTCTTGACCTCCTCCCTGAAAAACGCATTTAGTGCGTTGGAGATGGCGCGGGCCCCTTTCGCCACGGCGCGTTTCTGCGGGTCCTCGATCTTGTCCACCGCCGCCAACTGTTCCCGCGCGGTCTTCTCGAAGGCCTTCAGCGCGGCGTCCTCGGTGGCGTCGCGGAGGAAGGCGGCATCGCCCTTGGTGACGGCGCACCACTCGGCCACCTGCGGTACCTTGCGCGGCGAGGTGTGCCCGCCGCCGCCTTCCCATGGCGAGTTGGTCCAGTCGGTGATGAACGGCGAGGCGTACTCGTCGATGAAGACCGGCTTGGTGCCGTATTTGACCCAATGCTCGTTGCGCTCGATGGCCTCCTGGATGGGCGAGAAGCCGAGGTAGCAATGGAAGTTTATGGTGTCGTTATAGTTGAGCGTGGTAAGGTCGTCCTGGTAGCGGGTGGGATCCAACGCCCGGATGATGTTGTAGCAGCGGTAGCCCATGTCGATCCTGCGCTTGTCCAGATCACTTTCCGGGGCGCGCAGCCAGATCCCGTCCTGCAGCAGCGGGTTCATCTCCAACCCGCTTTCGTTGCTGTAGTAGGGGCCGCGCCAGAGAAAGACGCTCGGGTTGTTGCGGAACTTCTTCATGTAGTATTCGATCTGCGCGCGGTAGGCGTCCCAGAATTTCGGATCCTTTTCCTTGTCATACTGGGCCAGTTGGGCGATGTTGAACTCGGAGAAGCCGTCGCTGGCGTTCATGCGGCGCGGGATGCCGGCCTCGTCGAAGAACTGCGGATCGAGGCTGCTGCCATAGCCGTTCGTGCGGTAGGCGGAGTTGAAGCCCATGCGCCGCATCCAGTCGCAGAAGCCGAAATTGCGGGTCATGGCGGCGCTGACCCCGCGCGGATCGAACAGGCTGAGCGGTTTGCCGTTCACGGTCATCAGATGGCCTTTGGTGAGGATCTCGCGGAAACCGAAACGCTCCGGTCTGATCGTGTCCAAAACACTCCCGTCGGCCGACAGGAGTTTCGCATTCATACTATAAAGGAATGGCGCGCCAACGTCCCAGAGCGTCGGGGTGTCCCATGCGACCTCGGCCGTGACGCTTTCTGATTCCGATTTGGCGGTGAAGGTGGTGGGCGGCAGGGCCTTGTCCACCTTGCCGGCGGCGCTGGCGGCGGATTCGATGATATAGCGCTGCCCCGGCGTGAGCCCGGCGCACTCGAACTGCGTCCACAACCGTTTGCCCTCCACGTACGTCCTGACCGCCACGCCGTCAATCCGGGCGCTTTGCGGTTCGCACCGCAGCGCCACCTCTCCGCCCAAACCCCGCTCGTTGCGCGTCGTCTGCCATGACGGCAGCTGGTATTTGTCTCCGAGCAGTTCCTTGGCCGCCTTGTTCTTGCCGAACAACGGCGTGACGACCACGAAAATAGCCAAGTCGCACTTCCCGCCCGCCTGGGTCATGGCCGTCAGATCCAGCGCGCCGCCGGGCGAGGAGATCTCCCCGGCCGGCTTGCCATCGACGAACACATGCGCCACGGTCTCGGGATCGTGGATGTCCAGCAGGACGCGCCGTCCCTTCCAGTCCGCCGGGATCTCCACTATCTGGCGGTACCAGGCGGCGCTGCACAGGCTGACGTTCTTGACGCCGCCCATACGGGAGAACCAGAGGCCGGACAGGGAATCGGCGTTCGACCAGTCCTTCGGCGGCGCGGCGGGGACGTCGCTGGTCTCGGACGGCAGGAAGTCCCAGGGGCGCTCAATGGGGAGCGTGGCGTGCGAAGGCTTCTCGAATCCGGGCGTGAGGTACTGGACATCGATGCGGGAGCGGGTCATGTCCGGAAGGGGGAGTCCCTTGTCGAAGTAGGAGGCCTCCACCCAGAAATAGCCTGAGCGGGGAGGGGCGGGCAGTTCCACTGTCAGCGGTTTAACTCCCTGATCCGCCCAGTCGACATCGACCGTGGCGTGGCTGATCTCCCGCTCGGCGCCGTCGAAAAGTTTCACAGTGAGTTCGCCCGTGCCATGCCGCGCTCCTGTGGCGGCCAGCGCCAGTTCGACCGGCAGCGTGGCGCCGGCCCGCGGCGCGATCCGTTCCGGACGGATCTCCTGGACGACGTTGGGGCGGTAGCTCGAGGCGTCGGTGTCGTAGGACACCTCGTCGAAATAGATGGGGACGGAGACGCTGCGGGCGGAAATGCAAAGTCCCGTCAGTGAAAGGAGCTTCTCGCGGGTGCGAAACACCTCATGGCCGTCGACGCAGACGATGAACTGCTGCGCTTCAGCTCCGGGGGGATTGATGATGTCGAAGCGTGTCCAGCCGCCGTGACGGATGACGCTGGTCTCGCGCAGGTCCGTGAGCAGCCCGGTGCCGAACATCCAGCCGCCATAGGCCGCCCCGCGGAAGTCCATAAAGGAGTAGCCCTTCGCCACCCGCTTCCCGTCCTTCTCCATGTCGCCGGTGAAGCCGCAGTCCAGCCACGTGATCCCCTTGGCCAGCTCGAAGATGGGATCGTAGACCCAGAAGGTCAGCACCCCCTCGGGGGTCTCCTTGGGCAGCGCGAAGGAACAGCCCGCCCACTCGGCGCCGTCCGCCGGAAACATGGCGCCGCCCGCGCCCGCGGCTTTCGTGTCGCCCGTCCAGACGGCCTTCGGGTTCTTAAGCGCGGCGACGTCGTCCGGCGTATCGAAATGGTGGCTGACGACGGGGGCGGCTCCCAGGCGGGCGCAGCAGCACAGCGCCAGGATCAGCAGTTTCAGCGTGGTGTTCATCGAGATTCCTTTCGTGAGGAAGAAACTGGAAATTTGAAGTTTTTATTGATGAAAACAGTGATTTTCGCAG
>CAYTFM010000062.1:0-706 GCA_964436735.1 uncultured Victivallales bacterium
TTTTCAAAGTTTTCATCAAGCAATTCCTCCTGGTGGTGAAAAAATGTTGCTCAATCTTGGTCAAGCAGCCATAGCTGGTCGGGGTAGTTCTGCGTGAGTGCCGACGCGCCTATTCCCAGACTCGGGGGGAGTTGGGAGTTCGGATAAGTGCCCGTGTGTCCGTCGAGGAAGAGCAGGTTGGCGGTGCGCCAGCCGTCGTGCCTGACGTTCAATCGGTTCGTTTGACTGTAGAAATTGTAGCTGATGCCGTCGAAGAGCCATACGAACTTCGAGGACTGTTTGATCGCCGTCATTTTGGTGACGACGACGGCGTTGTCGTTGTCCCGCGGTATCCTGTAGAATGCCACGTCCGCCTGATTCCAAGTGGTGCCGTTGATACCGTACCAGATGTCCATCACGAGTCCGGAGCCCGCTGCGTTATAGCGCCAGGCGCCGGCGCCGGCGGGGTCGAATCTGCTTGAGGGGGCGGAACAGTATTCCAAGCGGCCGGACGGGCATCGGAAGATGGTCGTTTCCCCGCCTATGGCAGTGGCGTTGGACTTGTTCGTGGCCTTCACGTAGCCAAGGTGTGCGAAGAGCGTGGCATAGCAGTCCAACGTGCTACCGCCCATGTAGGCGGAAAGATACTCCAATGGAGGCAGGTAGCCAGCGAAGTCGGTCTCGTACATGTGCGGTGCCTGTCCTATCTGTCTGAGATTGGAGAAGC
>CAYTFM010000062.1:716-16888 GCA_964436735.1 uncultured Victivallales bacterium
GCGGATGGTCTGCGCCTTGTCCGTGGCCGCGCCGAGCGCGGGCAGCAGGGGCGAGGCGAGTATGGCGATGATGGCGATGACGACCAGGAGCTCCACGAGGGTGAAGCGTGCTGCCCGTCCGGCGTTGCGCGTGTCGGTGATCATAAGTGGGGCCTCCGTGATCTATTCAGCTTGTTTCTGGGACTGGCGGGAGCGGCCGCCGACTTTCCTGCGAGTCCGACTCCGCAGGACGCTCGGATCTCCAGCGTGGGCTGCAGTATCTTGAGCGACAGGGGGGCGTCGGAGCGGTCCCGCATCTCCATGAGCATCTCCGCCGCCTCCTCGGCCATCTCGTCGAAAGGCTGTCTTACGCAGGTCAGGCGGATCGGACTGGCCTTGTGCAGCCAAGGGAAATCGCCGTAGACGAGCAGTGCCACATCCTCGGGAATTCTCACACCCGCGTCGGACAGCGCCCTCATCGCACCCAGCGCGGCAAGATCCCCTTGGACGATCAGTGCGTCAATGCGCGCACCACGGAACGCCAGCAGAGCGGCGACGGCTTTACGGCCGTCCTCCTCAGACCATGGCCTCCCGATACAGACCAACGATTCGTCATAGGTGAGTACTTGCTCCTCGAAGGCCTTCTTGATGCCGGCTATCCTGTCGAGCACGACTGCGTTCCGCAAGGGGCCGCTGATGAAGGCGATCCGTCTTCTGCCGAGTGAGAGCAGATGCCGTGCCGCTGTCCGCCCGCCGGCCTTGTTGTCGATGTCGATGTTCGCATGCCGCTGTTGCCCCGGGGGAAGGGGCCCCAGGGTGACCACGGCATGCCCCCGCTCGGCCAGCCACGTGACGCTTCCGTAAAGATTATGACTGTCGCTGACGATGACGCACTTCGATTCGGGGAGGAGGCCGGGGGTGGCCGTGCCAAGCTCCTGAAGGGTGGTCGTCGCAGGCACGGGGAGGACTACGATCTTGAAGCCGAAGCGCAACGCGGCGCGCCCAAGTCCGTCGAGAAGCATGAGGATGTACGGATTCTCCGTGAAACTTTGTCCACGCATTTCCTCATAGATAAGGCAGACCGAGTTTCTGTCAAACTGTTGTCCCGGAGGCGTGCCGTGTTTGACGAAGGTGCCGGAGCCTTGACGCCTGCTGATCAGGCCGTCCCGCTGGAGCTCGCCGAGTGCCGAGCGGATCGTCACCCTGCTATACCCCAGAGCTGCGGCGAGATTACGCTCGGTGGGCAGCGGGCCATCGGAGCCGAACTCTCCTGCGGCGATCTGCGTCCGGAGCCGATCGGCGATCTTAACGTATTCCCCTTGTCTAGGCATGGTAGGTTCTCGCCTGTGGTTACTGTACCAATTATAATACCAAGATGCACCAATAACAATACCATTTGCGGTGAAACAACGAGAATTCCCCGAAGCGGGTGGACGGACGGCGTGGAGCAAGAGTGAGTCACCTTCGTCGCGCAACAGGTGGTGCGCAGTGAGAGGTCAGCCCCGTGGGGGGGTGATCGTGCTTCCAGGGGCGAATACGCAGGGGGGCACGGCCGTCGGCATGGCGCCGGTGGCGATCCAGGCGGCGGCCTTCGCGGCGATGTCGCCGCGAGGATAACTCATCGTGGAGAGACCGGGCCACAACGCCTTAAACGTGGGGCTGTCGTCGACGCCGAGCACCGAGACGTCGCGGGGGACTTTCATCCCCTCAGACTCCAAGGCGCGGATCGCGCGGACGGCCAGCCAATCGTTGTGGCAGAAGACCGCGGTGATCCGTTTCGCCGTCACCGTCTCGGCGAGCGTTGCCGCGTCTAACACTCTCATCACCAGCGGTTTCTCTGCGCATAGTTTCTTGACGCCCGTGCGATAGCCTTCGGCGCGCAGGCGGATGGCGAAGGCGTCGCGAGAGTATGTGAGATGTAGGATGCGGCGATGCCCTGCGGCTGCGAGCGCTTTGACGGCGCCGTAGCCGGTCTGCCGTTCGTCGGGGGCGAGGAACAGAGTGGTGTCTGATGTCGCGCAGGGGGAGAGGAGTGTCACGATCCGCATGCCCCGCGACACTTTCTCCGGCAACCGCATGCCGTCCACCGGCGGCACCACGACCACGCCGCGCATGCGCCGCGCGGCGAACTCCTCAAGCGCCTCGACGAACTCGTCCCGGCCGACAGCGCTCGTGAGAAGCAGGCGGAGTCCCGCCTCCGCCAAGGAGCCCTTCATGGCGTCCATGATATCCATGAAGAAGATCGAGTTGAAGGAGGGAGCGATGGCGCCGACGAGGCGACTTTTGCCGGTCATCAATTCACGCGCCGCGGGGTTTGGCGCATAGCCCTGCGCCTCCGCAGCCTCGAGAACCCTCTTTCGTGTCTCGGGGTTGATCCCGGGGCGGTTGTGCAGGGCGCGGTCGACCGTCCCTTGCGAGACGCCGCAGATCTTCGCCAGTTCAAGGGAGCTGATCATTTCGTCTCGGTGCTTACTGTTTGAGGAATCCCATCGTCTCAAGCCATTTCAGCGACTGCGCCTGCCAGGCGTCCCACGACGGTCCCTTGTAGCCGTTGAGGCCGTGTCCACCTTGGGGAAGTTCCAGATATTCAACCGGAACCTTGTTGTCCGCGAGGGCGTCGCGGAACATGCGGCTGTTTTCCGGCGGGACGACGGTGTCGTCTTTGGCGTGCGCCAGGAACGCGGGGGGCGTCTTCGGTGTTACCTGCAGTTCGTTGCAGAACAGTTTCACCTGCTCGGCGGAGGGATCCTTGCCAAGCAGATTCGCTCTCGTGCCCGCATGCCCTTTCTCGCCCAGTGTGATCACCGGGTAGATCAGGATCATGAAGTCGGGACGACAACTGATTTTGTCGATCGGATCGGCGGCGTCCGCGTTGCCCGCGTCGAAATGTGTTCCGGCAGTGGATGCCAAGTGTCCTCCCGCGGAGAACCCCATGATGCCAATGTGATTGGAATCGAGTTTCCATTCCTTGGCCTTCGAGCGGACGACGCGGATGGCGCGCTGGGCGTCGAGCAGCGGTACTTGGCACTTGCCTTTGGGCAGCCGGTACTCCAGCACGACGCCGGTGACGCCATGCTGGTTGAGCCAGGTGGCGATGCCGTGTCCCTCCGACCCCGTGACCAGACCGCCATAGCCGCCGCCTGGACAGATGATGATCGCCGTGCCGTTGGGCGTGGCGGGACGGTGGATCGTGAGCGTGGTGTCCGCCTCCTGGAAGCTGCCATCTCCCACCGGCGCATGACCGGACCACAAGGTGATTTTCTCGGGCGCGGGATCGGCGGCGTTCGCGAACGCGGAAAATCCAGCTATCCCAATAACTAAAGGCGCCGAACGCATCGTGAGCATATTTACCTCCTTCAGTTTATCATGCACATCAAAAGCATATACCATAGCACAGAAAACGCAATCGCCACACGGAGGTGGCTCCCACATTGGCGCTGTCCCGAAATGCAAGAGCCGTCTTTAATGTGGGAGCCAGCTCCCGCTGGCGATCCATAGGGGTGTTGTTATCACAAGGAGATGTGCGGTTGGCGCAAAATATAAGGTGTGTGAGGATGGCAAGATCTTGATTGCCAGCATGTCTGTTCCATTCGACCCCATTAAAGGGCGATGCTGTCGAGGTGCGTGGCAGGCTGCGCTTCGAAAAGGCGGCGTTGAACGGTCAGGAATATCCGCAGCCGTTGTGTGTGGTCGAGAGAATCGAAGCGGTTGGTGGCGCTGAGCGGATGCGGGAGAGGTGACCTCGCAGACTTCTCCTTTTGCGTTTAGCACCGCAGGCTGTGGAGCGCGGTGGCAAGTGGAGCGCGACACCGCTTGGGATGGCCGGGGTTGGTCGGCTAGGTGGCGGGCGTCGAGCCGCCCGTCCGCAAGCGGCGTCGAGCCGCCGCACTCCAAGGCTGAGACGCTCGCATGAGTTTCTCAGCACAACCAACGCACTATCCCACGCCTGATATTCAAGTGGTTTCTCTTCACTTCTTTCTACTCTTAACCGGCAGGTCGGCGATCACCACGCACTCTTGGGAGCCGTCGTCATTCAACGCCAGAATTTCCCCTGACTTCGAAATGACGCAACTGTAGCCTCGGCCGGGCCAGTCGTCATCGGGGTCGCGGCCGCACCAGTTGGCCGACACCACGTGGTGTCCATAGGGGATGATCGCTTTTCTCGGAAAGAGGTTGGTGAACCAGTTCTTCTCGTTGGGGCCGTACCAGCCGACGGAGTAGAGGATGATGTCGGCTCCCGCGTCATGCAGCAGTGGCGGCAGTAGTTGGAAGTCGTAACAGATCATGAGGCCAAGACGCCCGTATTCGGTGTCGACGATTTGGACGGGTAACTCGCCGGGCGAGCACCAGTCGCCGTCCCCCGGAGGCCACATGGCCTTTTTTCGATGATGCGCCGCGATCTTGCCTTGTGGGTCGAACAGCACTTGGGAGTTGTAGAACTTCCCGTCGGCCGCTTCGATGGCACCGACGCAAAGGTAAACTTTGAGTTCTAAAGCGAGTTTCGAGAAGATTATCGTTGACGGTCCCGGGATCGGTTCGGCGAACTGGGCCACAGGCATCTCGTCCTCGGCGTCTTTCCCGGCGGTCCACTTGATCCAGGTTTGCGGATAGCAATATCCTTGGATCGCTCCTTCGGGGGTGACGACGATCTTCGCCCCCTCCGCCGCGGCCTTCCGGACAAGCTTGACAAGGCGCTCCACGTTGGCGGAGGTTTCGCCCATGTCGGAGTAGCACTGTATCGCCGCCACCCGCACGGCTTCTGCCGCGCCGGGGCCGCAGGCTTTGCCGCGGAAATAGATCATCAGGGTGAGCATGGGAATGGCCACCAGCATGAAGAGCAGAAGGAGGAGAAGCCGTCGCCGGGTGGTCATTGTCGACTTCAAAGCAATGTTTTCACGAGTTGCGGTAAATGAAAAGGATGGCGAGGAGCAGGACGTTCGCCACCAGCGCGAGGCTGCCGATGACGATTCCCTTGATGGCGTGCTTGCGCCCTTTCGACTCCGGATGCTTGGTGAAGTGCGCGAGTCCGAGGAATCCCAGCACAATGGCCGCAGGGCCGAGCAGAAGCCCCACCACCGGGATGATCGCCGCGAGGCTCAGATTAAAGGAATGGAAGGCGTAGAGGTTCGGAGGCGAGAGAATGATCGACGTGGTGTCCAGGCTCTGCCGCAGGTTGATGCCGCTTCCGCTGGTCGACGGCGAGGATGTAAGAGCGGCACCGCACTTGGCGCAGCTCGTGACTGTCTGGAAGTTTACCGCGTTGCATTTGGGGCAGAAGAGATGTATGCCCGGTTTGTAGATGACCGTCGACGGAGTGTTGTTCAGGTGGTTTATCCCGTCATCCATTTTGTCTGCCGCCTTTCTGGTAAAGCCTTATCGCAACCGAATGTTCTTCCCCGCATGTCCGGTAAGCAGCTCCTATGAAACTAACCACCACAAGACCTAAGGGTTCACACGAAAATAAATTCACATTTTGTGAAGTTATTTTCGTGTGAACCCTAAGTGCGCCCACGGGAGCGCGCTCCCCGCGGCATTTCGGGACGGCGCATGTTTCTTTCATGGTTGAACATCGCCTCGGCGGAAGTGGGCGCGCTGACTCCTGCTCATGGACGAGAATATAGATAACCTCAAGAGAAGGGAATTCAAACAGAGCGACATGGATGCGTGGTGGAATTGAAAAGCGTATAAGGGACTTATATTATACGCCTTACTTATACACTACGTGGGGTTGACCGTGAAAGTACAAGTCGGGCAGAAGGAGTACAACCTGATCGAGGGACGGCTTGTGACGCAGGAGGGGGCTTTGGGCAAGAAGAGCCGTTTCCGCATCCATTTGCCCCGCGTCTTCGGATTCTGCAACGGCGTTCTTGCGGCCTTGCGCAAGGTGGAGCGGGAGCTTGAGAGTCCGCTGACGCCTGGACGGAAGATATTCCTCCTTGGCGAGATCATCCACAACGCCACGGTCAACGAGCGGCTGGTCGCGCGGGGTGTCACGATCATTCCTCACGAGGAGATTCATAGGGCGCTCGAGATTGTCGGGCTGGAGGAGACCGTGGTGATTCCGGCGTTCGGCATTCCCGAGCCGCTCGACAAGAAGATCCGCCGTCGCCACAAGGGACAGATCATCGACACCACGTGCGTCAATGTCAGGAAGGTGTGGGACTTCGTGGCGGCGGAGGCCGCGCTCAACGCGACGATCCTGCTGCATGCCCGACCTGACCATCCTGAGACGAAGGCGACCATCTCGCGGGCCGTCGCCGGACATAACGCGGCGGTGGTCGTTCCCGACGAGACCGCCGCCGTTGTTTTCGCCGGAATGCTGTGCGGCGGCGCGGAGGAGACGTACGGGGATGCGGAGAAAGCTGTCAAAACGCTCCATTGGACGGGGCGCAGGCATTTCAACCCGAAAAGGATCGCCTTGGCGAATCAGACGACTGTGGCGCATGACGATACGCTGCGGATGGCCAGGCTCCTACGGGCGGCCGCCGCGCGGGCGGGAGCCGAATCCGTCATGTGCGACACCATCTGCGAGGCGACGAAAAAACGGCAGGACGCCGCGCGGGAGCTGTGCCGGAAGCAGATCGACGTCTTTCTCGTGGTTGGCGGTTACGACAGCAGCAACACGCGGCATCTCTACGAGATCGCCCGCCGCCGCGCGCCGACCTACTATCTGAAAGATGCGGACGCGATCACTCAACTCGAGATAACGCATTTCCTCCCTGACGAGGATCGCGAGGCGAAGCGTCCGTTCTTCTGGCCCGAGGTGAAGGACATCGGTATCCTGGCGGGCGCGTCATGCCCTCCCGACGTCATCAACGATCTCGTCGAGAAACTTTCCGAGTTTTGACGCATTCCGGGCGGCGATCTTGGAGTTGCCTGCAAAACCTCAACGTGAATCGGATAATCGTAGATATGCGCAGCGTCTGTGTCCACATGACAGTTCATAACGAGGAGCGATATGTCGAGGAGTCGCTTCGCTCGGTGTTGAGCGATCCGTATCCACGTCTTGAGGTGCTCGTTTTTGACGATGGATCCACCGATGCCACGTTTGAGATCGTCCGGCGGATTGCGTCCGTTGATTCACGTGTCAGAGTCGAGCGGTCAGAGGCATGTCTCGGCTTGTGCAAAGCGCGGGATAGGTTGCTCGAGCTTTATTGTCCCATTCGACGGCGACGACATCTTTCTTCCTGGACGGGTTCAGCGCCAGGTTGACGCTCTTGAGCGCAGTCCCGAGGTGGCTGGCGTCTATGGCAAGGCTAAAAGAATCAACGGCGATGGCTCTGAACTCGGCACGAGTGTCGGCTTTTCATTCAGTTCCTTCTATCTCCCGTTCTCGAATCCAATCTGTCACGGCGCGTCAATGATGCGGCGGTCGGCGATCAGCGAAGCAGGTGAGTATCTTGATACAGGCCATGGCACCGACTCTGTCGCCGAGGACTACTTTCTCTGGCTTCGCATGGGCCAACAACGTAAGTTTCTCTTCGAAAATGAGTTCCGTTATTTCTACCGTTGCCACGGCCGTCAAACCTCTCGCAGGTGCGACGACAGGCATGACGCCTGCGTCAATTATTCCTGCAAGCAAGTGCTCGACGCCAATCAGCTAATCGTCGATCAGTTCATGCGGGGAGGAGTAATGAGTTTTTCCCGTTCAGACATCCCACGGGTCATGTTGGTGCTGGGATTGCTCTGCCGCGGCTTGGATCCTAGATCCGTGGGACATCAAAGCATCGTGAAGATAGCGGAACAGTTGGATCCCGACGACTATGGGGTTCTCATACGGAAGCACATCCAGCTTACCGCCTTGGGCGACGCCCCCGGCGCGCTACGGCAATGTGCTCTGCTGCGGGAGAGATATCCGCGTGACCTGTTTCTCTGCATGGTGGCGTGCGATCATGAGATCGCCTTGTTGCGCCAAATGAGCATCACTTCGCAGGAGAAGCTTGCCGACATCATGGCCCTCCGCGACGGCTACGCGCGCCGTTTCCATCAGGGGCCCGTCGCCATCGACACGTAATAAGGGTGGGCGAGCAAACAATGCCGCGGCCTACCAGTCGACCTGGATGGTGCCGCCGTTGAGCTGGGCGCTCTCTTTGGTGTATTCGTGTATCTCGATCTTGTTGCCGTCGGGATCCTGGATCCAGGTCTGCCATGAGCGGTCACAGCCGAACTTCTTCGGCGTGCAGGGAATGCCCTTGCTGGCGAACTCCTCGATGGTCGCGTCGATATTGTCGGTCTCCAGGCAGAAATGCACGAGTCCCGTGTTGACCACTTCCACGTTTTTGTTCTCGAACGCCTCGATGAAATTCATGCCCCCCGTGTTGAAATAGACGCCAATGATTCTTCCGTCCTTCAGAAAGGTGAACTCGACGGGCAGCCCAATTGTTTTGTTGTAGAAGTCGATAGTCTTCTGGATGTCTTTGACATTCAGGCAGACATGGGCGAACCGTGTGATCATTGGGCACCTCCTTGTATAAGTGGTTGTCGCGTGGCGTTTCCGCGGAGTCCGACGGGGGCGTGGTCGTCGGTGAGCGCGGTTCCCCGCGCGAGCAGATCGGCCAGTTCTTCCTCTGGCATCATTGTCTCCGCCAACTCCGAAAGGTTGTATTCCCAGTGCTGGTCTCGTTCGAAGGCCGCGGACTTCTCGGCGAAGAGGGGCCTGTCTGGCAGGCGGCTGTCCGAGGCTCTTGCGACGGGAACATAGTTGCTGGCGTTTCCACAGACGAAGACGGTCATCGCGGGGAAGACTTCCCTAATGGTCTTCAACTCGGAGGCGATGAAGTCCTGGTCGCCCAGGTTCGCGATGTTGACGGCGAGGACGCCGTCGGGAGTGAGGACGTTCCGGATCCGGCGGTAGCATTCGGTCGTGGTGAGTTGGAACGGAATGGCCTCGGCGTTGTAGGCGTCGATGAACACCAGGTCGTATTTTCGTTCGCAGCGGTTCAGGAAGAAGCGCCCGTCCTCTATGATGACGCGGGTTTTCGCATCCTTCACAAAGCCGAAATACGCCTCGGCGATCTCGGGTATGCCGCCGTCGAGCTCCACGATGTCCATTTCGGCGTGTGGGAAGTGGCGTC
Organism: uncultured Victivallales bacterium; assembly: GCA_964436735.1. Lineage (GTDB taxonomy): Bacteria > Verrucomicrobiota > Lentisphaeria > Victivallales > GWF2-38-69 > CAYTFM01. Next base: position 9,770 of record CAYTFM010000062.1, read on the forward strand.
TGAGGAAGGTCGGCATGAGTCCTCCACCCAGTCCGATGAAGAGCACGTGCGCCGGTGGACGGTCGAGGAGCGGGAGTGCAAGGAACGAGGTTCGCATGAAACATGATACGAGCTCTTCGGGGTGTCCCGGGCGCCACACCGCTTGCGCGCCGCGCCGCGGCAGGAACACTAAATGCCGTCGTCCGGCATCGTCATCCTCCACGACCACTTTAAAGTACATCGTCTCCTTCTCGAAGACCGGCGTTAGCTGCTCGTAGTGGGGATGGAAAAAGGTGGACGAGGTGGAGAGGAAACCGCCGGTCGCCTTGAGAGCGTCGGCCGTTCCGGAGCCGACGCGGCTCCAGAAGCCTGGCGTTGGGGAAACGTCTTTCCCGCCTTCGCCGTCGGACAGTGCGAACGTCGACAGTCCCGCGCAGAGGAGGCCGAGAATTGCGAGGTAGGAAAAAAAGGAGGGCGTGCGAGTTGTTGACATGCCGTACTGTAATGCCCGCCGTCAGATTCGCCAAGAAGGCTTTCTCCGATCATTTTGTCGCATTCCCGTTTGATTGTATTTTCCATAATACAGGTTGAAAAAGGGGGGGCGAGGCAACACGTTATGAGTTCGCAAACGGTGAATCGATTGTTGGCAAACCTATGGTCTGTCCCTAGGGGTGCCCGATTTGTTGTTGCTGCGTCAGTAATCAAATCCGAGGAGGAGATGCTATATGCTGATCAAGTGCCAGGGCTGCGGCCATGAGAACCAGTTGGGTAACATTTTCTGCCGGAACTGCGGTGAGAAGCTCGACATCGACGCCTCTCGCCCGGAGGTGAAAGACAGGAAGTCGGACAACAATATTTTCGCCATCGTCAAGCGCGTGATCATGCTGGTCATCTTCCTTGGCGTGATCTATGTGATTTACGCCTCATTCGTTCCCGCGGGTTCCGCGGACGCGCCGATACTCTCCGACGCCGACAAGGCGACGGCCGATAAGAAGCTTGAATCGATCTCGAAGCGGATGCAGGGCAAGCTGAGTGAAGGCGATAAATTCGCGCTCACGGCGGACGAGGCCACGTATCTGTTGAACCGCCTGGCTCCCGTCGAGGGGAATTTCGTCGTGGTGAAGGTGGCCGGAACCTCCGTCCTGTTCGCCGTCACGATGAAGCTTGCCGACTACGTCCCCGTGCGCTACACCGTCATTGGCGCTCCCAGCAATCCCGAGGATGCCTCGTCCGACCGCCCCATCTCTCTGGCTGTTGGCGCGACAATGCTTGGGCAGCTCAATGTCATGCCTTACTTCGGACTTGGAGATTTGGTGATTGACAAGTTCAAGCCTGTCTATACCAATGAGAAGGTGAGGGGGCTGCTGACGGAGCTTGCCAGGATCGAGGTCAACGACGAGGGGAAAATCACGCTTGTCTTCAAGGAGAAGAAGAAAGACAAGAAGTAAAATTTGCGGACGCAAATTTTATGATCATCGCCTCGGGTGACCAGGAAGACCGCCAGGGAATCGAGCGGGGGCTCAAGGAAAGCGAGGAGCGCGTCCGGCTTCTGCTTGATTCGACCGCCGAGGCCATCTGCGGCATGGATCTGGGCTTCAACTGCGTCTTCGCGAACGCCTCGTGCCTCCGTCTGCTCGGCGTGGCGGAAAGCGATCTGATCGGCCACAACGTGGACGACCTTCTGCACTTCTCCCACGACAAGGCGGATGTGGCGGATGCGTTGGGGGGGATTTTCGAGACATTCAAGACCAGAGGAAGCGCGCATTTTGACGAGGTGACACTTCGCCGTAAAGATGGCACGCCATTTCCGGCCGAGCTATGGTTGTATCCGATCATGAGGAACGGAGATATCATTGGCTCCGTGATGACCTTCCTGGAGCTGACTGAAAAGAAGGCGCTCGCCCGGAGCTTGGAAACCACGCTTGAGAATTTGGCCAGATCCAACAAGGATTTGGAGCAGTTCGCCTACGTCGCATCCCATGATCTTCAGGAGCCGCTGCGGGTTATCGCCGGCTATCTCCAACTCCTTTCGAACCGTTACAAGGGAAAACTCGACAAGGAGGCCGACCGCTTCATCACCAAAGCCATTGACGCCTCGCTCCGCATGAGCGAATTGGTCAATGATCTGCTGCAGTACTCCCGCGTGGAGATGCGGGGCAACCCGCTGCAGCTTATCGACATGGACGACCTCCTCGACCGAGCCATCGAGAATCTCCGCGCCGCCATCAGCGCGCCGGAGGCGAAGGTGACGAGAGTCAATCTGCCCGAAGTGATGGGGGATCAGTCGCAGATCGTCCGCCTTTTTCAGAATCTCATCGGGAATGCCTTGAAGTTCCAAAGGAAGGACGTTCGTCCCGTGATCCACATCGGAGTTGAGCGGCATGGGGATGAGTGGGTGTTCGCCGTCCGCGACAACGGCATCGGGATCGCTGCGGAGCACTACGGGAGGATTTTCGAGATATTCCAGCGCCTCCACACCCGTCAGGAGTATTCCGGCACGGGTATTGGGTTGTCGATTTGCAAGAGGATCGTGGAACGTCACGGCGGTAGGATCTGGTGCGAGTCGACGGTGGGGGAGGGGGCCACGTTCCGCTTCACCATTCCCGCGATTCCGGGCACGTGAGGTGTGCCCCGCTCAGAAGTCTTTGAGCTTCTCGGCGATACCGCTTTTTTTCTTGACGTTGTGATCCCGTTCGGCTTCCTCGTAGGACTGCGTGAAGATCGTCAGTGTGTTCCACTTGAAGAGCGCCTTGGCGTCCCATTCAACCGTCTCTTTCCCCTTCACCGGCTTCCTGTTGGGATCATAGCGCTCCTCGTAGCGGATGAAGAAGGCGTCGTTGACATGATATTTTTTGGTTTTATCCATTGACCAGTCCCCCATGTCGTCGAACTTCGAATTGGCGCGCAGAAGCTCAAGCCCCTCGGCGTCTGTGAAAAGCTCAAGCTTCTTGTAGACGATTTTGACACAGACGTCTTTGAGCAATCCGGCGGTGATCTTGACGTTGTGCTTGTCGAAGACGAGGAGGGTGTCGCAAATTCCTTGAGGATCCTTCTCCTCGGCGAGTGGCAGGCCAAAGCGGTCGATGAGCTGTTGTCTGGTTTCGCCGATCCGCGCCGCCGCCTCGAAGGACAGGGTGAAGGCGAGGAGGCACGTCAGCAGAGCGGTGAGGAACTGGGCGTGGAGGCGGCTCACCACAGGTGGCCTCCATTTCTCATGCGTTCGACATCCTCCGAGGAGACCTCCTGATAGCCGCACGGCTCCATGCTGAAGGACGCCCTTCCGCCTGAGAGTTTGGGAAGAGCCTTGCTGAAGCCGAACATCTCGGCGAGCGGCACTTCGCAGATGAGTCGTTTGATGTCGGGGAGCGAGTCTATGCCCTGGATGACCGCTCGTCGTGCCTGCAGATAGCCGGTGATCTCCCCGATCGACGCCTCGGGTGACATGATCTCCACTTTCGTGACAGGCTCCAAAAGCGTCGTGCCGGCGGCGATGGCCTGTTCGAGCCCGTTGAGCACGGCGCCCGCCACGGCGGATTCGGTGGTCTTTTCCTGCGAGCCTTTGACTTCGAGCACGACGGCGCGTATATACATCAGCGGATAACCGAGATTGCCTCCGGTGCGTAGACCGTTGTTCATGGTGTCCTCCGCGGCGGAGAGCCAGGCGTTGGGCGTGGATCTGCGGTCCCTCACTCCCATCGAGACCTCAAGCCCTTTCGGCAGCCGCGGGACGGGTTCGAGGGTGAAGAGGACTTCCGCGTACATTTCCTTGTCCCCGAGGATTCTGTCGAACACGCCTCGGTATTCCCCGCCTTTCTGGATCGTCTCGCGGTAGACGACTTGGGGGGGGCTGCAGCGGGCCTCGACGCCGAACTCGTTGCGGAGACGGTTGCAGTTGACCTCAAGGTGCAACTCGCCCATGCCGGAGAGCAGATTCTGCCCTGTGCTCTCATGGATTTTCAGCGACAGCGTGGGATCCTCGCGGCAGATGAGCTTGAGCGCGGACTCGAGCTTGTCCTTCTCTTTGGCTGACTTCGGCTCGATGGCGATGGAGATCACCGGGTCGGGGAAGGCGACGCCTTCGAGGAGCACGGGCTGGTTCACGGCGCAGAGGGTGTCACCTGTCGTGGCGTCGCGGAGGCCGATGATGCCGACGATGTCGCCCGGGCCGACCTCGTCGACCGGTTCGACGTTCTTCGCGTAAAGGCGGAGGAGGCGTTTGACGCGGAGCTTCTCCTTGGTGCGCGCGTTGAGGACCGTCATGTCCGAGCCGAGTCGTCCACTGTAGGTGCGCAGATAGAGCAGATCCGCGCTGCCGCTGGCGATGAGCTTGAAGATGAGTCCGCAGAAATTCTTGTCATGGACGTTGATGTGGATCTCGTCACCGGTCTTCGGGTCGGCGGCCGTGTAGTCGGCCCTGTCTTCAGGGCTTGGCAGATAGTCGGCGACGGCGTCGAGGACCTTTTGCGCGCCGATATTCCGCTTGGCGGACCCCGCCAGCACGGGGCAGAGTCGGTTTGCCATCACGAGTTTGCGCACCTCGGACCGGAACAGCTCCTCCGGGATCGGCTTCTCGGAAAGATAGAATTCCGCCACGGGGTCGGACAGGTCGGCCACCGCGGAAATCATCTTTTCCCGCGCCTTCCGGGCGGCCTCCTCCAACTCCGCCGGGATCTCCAGGGCGTGCACTTCCGATCCGTCGTCGCCGCCGAAATGGAGCAGTCGCATGGTCACGAGGTCGATGAGGCCGTTGAACGTGTTCTCGATTCCGACCGGCAGGTGGAAGGGGACGACTTTGACCGTCGAGAATTTCGAGATGATGTCGGCGCAGACGCGCTCGAAGGAGGCACCGAGGCGGTCGAGTTTGTTGACGAAGGCGATTTTGGGCACTTTGTACTTGTCGGATTGGCGCCAGACCTTCTCGCTTTGCGCCTCGACGCCCTCGACCCCGCTGAAGACGACCACGGCGCCATCGATGACCCGCAACGACCGTTCGACTTCGGCGGTGAAGTCGATGTGTCCAGGGGTGTCGATCAGATGGAAGAGGTGGACGGTTTCCCGGAGTGTCCATTGAAATGAGGCGGCGGCGGCGACGATCGTGATGCCGCGGCTGCGTTCCTCGTCGAGATAGTCCATCACCGTGCTGCCTTCGTCCACCTCGCCGATGCGGTGCGTCTTGCCCGAGTAGTAGAGGAGGCGTTCCGTCAGCGTCGTCTTACCGGCGTCGATATGCGCGATGATGCTGATGTTTCTGATGTTGGAAAGTGATGGATTCAGCATGTGGATGCTCTCCTGTGGCGGTGCGGACTGTCAAGGCGACATGCCAAAAAGCGCAACGAGAGGCGGTGCCCATTCAGATATCGCCCTGCGATTCGTTCGGAGGGGGCCATCCGCCGCAGGTCTTCGGCTGGAAGGCTTCTCAGCTGAGTTTCCCGAGAAGAGCCATGACGACGAGGATCACCAGCGCGCCAAGGACGAAGCCGGCTCCCGCGCCCATGATGAACGGCTTCATAAAGCCTGAGCCGCCCGCGGGGGCTTCGTCGGATTCGTATGCCGTGGCCATTTGAACAGGAGACTCCGCCGGAGCTTGTGACATCGCAGGCGCCTGTCCTGTTTGGTCGGGACGCTTGATCCCGGTTTTGGTGCCGCCGCCTTTCGGGGTGATGGAGAATTTCTTCCCCCCTGTGGCGGTCTTCTGGGGCGACTGCCCGCCCTCTGCGGCCTCTGGAGGCTGATCCTCCATTTCCTGCGGCGGCGGAGGAGGAGGGGGGGCCGTGTGAATCGAAAGGCGAGGCGCGGCTGGTGGTGGGGGGGGAGGAGGAGGGGGACGCGCCGGTTGGCCCGCGGGACGTGGAGGTTGAGGAGCCTGTTGCGGTGCCTGTTGCGGTGCCGCCGGTCTCTGAGCCGCTTGGCGTTGCTGCGCCGCCGCCGCCGCCGAAGGGGGCGGTCCGAACGAGAAGGAGTCCTTCACCTTCGGAATCATGCCGATGCTTGTGCGGGATAGTTTGACGGTGTTGGTGACTTCCGCGTTGAAATCGCTTCCCGCTTGGACGCCTTTGATAGGGCCAGTGTCCGATGGCACCTCTGCTCCCTGCTCCGCTTGCTGCGCGTATTCCTGGGGAGGAACGGGAATCTCAAATACATCCGAACACTCAGCGCATTCAGCCATCTCTCCTGCGAGTTCGGTTGGAACCAGGAACACCGCCGAGCATTTCGGGCAGGATATATTGAATTGAGCCATCTGGACACCGTCTCCCTGAATCTTGTTGTATTAACACCTAACAAACTGTAAAATATGTTCCTCCCTCGAATATATCAAGGCGGGAACTCATTATAATTCCCCTCAATTTTCATCCTATTTGAGCGTAACAGCCAGGAGGTTTTTATGCGTTTCGGTGTCTGTTGCGGAATCGAGGCAAGAGAGCACGCCGCCGCCGCGGGATTTGACTTCATCGAACTGTCGGTTGGAGAGGCGTTGAAACCACTTGGCTCCGAGGATGATTTTGCGAAAGCGCATGCCTTGGTCAAACAGTCAACACCTCCTGTTGAGGCTCTTAACTGTTTCGTGCCCGGCGACATAAAGCTCGTCGGCCCCTCGGTCGACAGGGAGGTGCTACGGAGATTCGCCGAAACTGTTTTTTCCCGCGCGGGCCGCGCGGGTGTGTCCAGCATTGTTCTTGGCTCGGGAGGAGCTCGCCGCATACCGGACGGTTTTGACCGGACGAGGGCTGTCGAGCAATTTGTTGACTTCTGCCATGTATGCGCCCCTCTCGCCCAGGCGCATGATGTCACACTAGTGATCGAACCGCTCAACAAGGCGGAATGCAACTTCTTGACAAGTGTCTCGGAATGCGCCGAGATTGTCCAAAAGGTAGATCATCCCCGCATCAGACTGCTTGTCGACGCCTACCATTGGCTAAAGGATGGCGACTCCCGCGGCGATATTGTGAAGAATGGCAAGCTGCTGGCGCACGTCCATGTCGCGACCTATGGCAGGCTTGCGCCCGGAATGGAGGAGTGTCCGTTGCTTGAGAGTTTCTTCACGGCACTGGCGGAAGGAGGCTATGATGGTCGTGTCTCAATAGAGGGTAAGATTCCTGATCCCCTATCGGAACTTCCGAAGTCGATCGCTCTCATGCGTAG
>CAYTFM010000062.1:16898-26594 GCA_964436735.1 uncultured Victivallales bacterium
CGCGCAAGGCGGAGCTTGTCCGCGACCCAGTTGACTCCCGTGCCATGAACGTCAGTTTCCCGCGCAGTGGCCGAACGATCCCGCTGCATGGTGTGATGGATGTTTTCTGCGTGCCGCGGAATTTCAGTGGAGAAGGCGCGCGTGAGGCGTGATAATGGCAGGATTACTTATTGGCGCTTTCGGCGATCTCGTCGGCCGTCATGGCTTTGACGGTGAAATACTTGCCGATATAATTGTCCCTTTTGTACTCATGCCATACGATGGCCAGGTAATTTCCAGGTGGCACCTCACCGAGGTACCCTCCACCGCCCCCTCAAGTAGGGCAGAGTCTGGCCAGAGACTCTGAGACGTTAAGCACCACTTTGCTGTTCTCAAGGTCGAGAAGGAGTATATTGGCGCGGCCAGTAAGCACCATCTTGGGTTTGACGTCTTTCTCCCCTTTCTCATAGACGTCGGCGCATATCCTGACGAGACCAGTTTTCTTTTTTGCGTACTTGTCCCTGTCCTTGGGATTGATCTTGATCGCATACTGGTTTGTTTTGATGCTGATCGTAGATTTTTTCAGCGCCACACTGTCCGTGAGGTCAAGGATTTCCTGTGGTTTCAAGGGCAGATCCTTGCCTTGGGGGGTCTTGATCTTACCAAGATCCTCGACCGTGACCGAGGGAGTCGCATCCTCTGCCCCGTAGAGCAGCGAGGCGGCGAGAAGGATGATCGCAAATACTATTATGGTATGGCGTTTCATTATAGAGTAGATTATAGCCGGTTTACGAATGGAAGTCAAGGAGGGGTAGTGCAACCCTACGTAATTTGTCCATTGGTTACAATGCGGAGCTTGCTCGCAACCCCATCGTCGTGCCTCTCAGCACCAAGCGTCCGATTGATCGGGTGCTCGCCGCCTTGTATGAGGCGTGGTGTTGTTGTTTCTTGTTATTTTCAAAGATGTTGAACTTTAGTTGCAAAGGTAGTTTTATAGAAGGGTGGGAATACTTATGGATATGGAGAAGCGTACACGCGTGATGGGGCGATCTATCGCTTTGGGGCATTGCGTGTGCGATCCGAGAAAACCTTGTCCCTGCCCCGAATTCCTGGCGCGGGACGTCTGCGAGTGTGCCGGCGAACGGTCTCTCCCGGCCGAGTCGGTCGACGGACCCGTGCGGTTGACGGCGCACGTGAAGAGTCCAGGCTGCGCCTCGAAGGTCTCGAAGGTGGACCTCAAGCGGATTCTCGCGGGGTTGCCTGGAACCGATGACCCGCGGGTGCTCGTGGGCAGCGACGCCGGGGACGACGCTGGGGTGATGGTTCTGCGGGAGTTGCCCGGGCAGGCCATGATACTCACGGTTGATGTTTTCGCCCCGTCGGTTGACGATCCCTACGAGTTCGGACAGATCGCCGCGGCGAACTCGCTGAGCGACATCTACGCCATGGGGGGCGAGCCCTGGGCGGCCCTCTCCGTCATCGGCTTTCCCCTCGGCAAACTCCCGGAAGCGGCGATGCGCGACATCCTCCGGGGCGGTCTCGACAAGATGGCTGAGGCCGGCGTCCCTGTCGTCGGTGGGCACAGCATCAACGACACCGAGGTCAAATGCGGCTTCGCCGTGGTCGGCATGTGCCCAAAAAACAGATTTGTCAGGAACGCCGGCGCCAAAGTCGGCGACGCGGTCGTGCTGACGAAACCACTCGGGATCGGCATCCTTTCTTTCGCCGCGCAGCTTGGCCTCGCATCGGAACCTGCGCTGAAGCGGGCGGCGGAATCAATGAAAACCCTCAACAAGGAGGCGTCGCGGCTGATGCTCGAATTCGGAGCCCACGCCGCCACGGATGTGACCGGTTACAGCCTGCTCGGGCACGCCGTCGAGGTTGTCGTCAACAGCTCGGTCCACATCGAGATCGACTTCGACGCCATCCCCGTTTTCGACGGCGTGGCGGAGTTCGCGCGGCGCGGCGTCGTCCCCGGCGCGGTCGAGCGGAACCGTGAGGCCGTTCCTCCGGGCATGGTGGATCTCTCGGAGTTGCGGGACGCCCAACAGAGTATACTTTTTTGTCCGGAGACGTCGGGAGGGCTCCTCGTCTTTCTTCCCTCCGGCAAGGCGAAATCGTTTGTGGCGGCTCTCGGAAACGGAGGGCTCGACGCATCAATCATCGGCACGGTTGTGGAAAAGCGAAAGGGAGGACTGCTAACGGTGAAAAGCGCGAAAAGCGAGAAGTACTCTTCGTTGAAGGCTCCGAAACGTCCCTCAGCGGTGACGAAAGCAGCGGAGACGAAACCGGCTGCGGGTGGGGCCTCCTGCTGCGCCGGTGCCGCGGCGGTGGTGGAGGAGGCGACGTCCGGATCGTCACGTCGACCGCAGCCATCATCCCTGTCCGCCTTCCAGAGCTATATGTCGTTCGTGATGGCTCCCGGCGCCATCGACCTGAAAAACAAGAAGCTCATGGCGCTCGCCTTGTCGGTGGCGACCCGATGCGGTCCGTGCATCAAGATCAACATGGAGGGCGCTCGGGAGGCCGGCGCCACGGAGGCCGAGTTGTCGGAGGCGGCCGCGCTGGGGGCCGCGTTCGGCGGCGGCCCGGCGATGATGTTCTACAACACTCTTTCCATGAACGGGTGAGGGGCGGGATGACTAAGCCTACGTCATGCGCATGCTCCGATTCGTTGCCCGAAGGCGGTTCCTTGGCGAGTCTGTCCCCTCATTTCGCGGAGATGGTCGACCGCTGCCTCGCCCATGCGGAACGCGCGGTGGCCGCGGGGCGGCATGTGGTCGGCATCATGTGTGAGTTCACGCCGCGCGAGATCATCATGGCCGCCGGAGGAGAGCCCGTCTGCCTTTGTGGCGGCTCCGACGAGATGGTGGCTCCCGCCGAGCGGTATTTGCCGGCGAACCTCTGCCCGCTGATCAAATCCACGTTCGGCTACCATTGCGAGAAGGAGAATCCCTTTCTGGAGATGGCTTCGCTCGTCGTCGGGGAGACGACGTGCGACGGCAAGAAGAAGATGTTCGAGCTGATGGGCGAATCGCGCCCGATGCACATCCTTGAACTTCCCCAGAAACAGGGAGATCCAGACGCGTGGAGGCACTGGCTCTCGCAGATCACGCGCTTCAAAAAAGCTCTCGAGTCGCTTTTCGGGACAAGGGTCACGAACAAGAAATTGAATGCCGCCATCACGACGATGAACCGGGAGAGGCGTTTGCGGTTGGCGCTTGCGGATCTCATGAGACTCGAAGTGCCACCCCTCACCGGCCGGGAGTTGCTCGACCTGAAAAGTCTGATCTCCGGCATTCCGGAGGACTTCACCGAATATGAGCGGCTCATGCGGGAACTTCAAGGGAGGAAAGGAAGAAGCGCGGGAGCGGTCAGGGTGCTGTTGACCGGCACGCCGATGGCCCACGGCGCGGAGCGGGTCTTGGACATCGTCGAGTCCAAAGGCGGGCTTGTCGTCGCGCTCGAAAGCTGCAGCGGGCTCAAACCGATCCTCGCGACAGTCGCGGAGGATACCCCCAAGCCTTTGGAGGCGATCGCCCGGCACTATTTCGAGCAGATCCCATGCCCGGTGCTCACCCCGAATCGAAGACGCTTCGACTCCCTTCGGCGGCTTGCCGCCGACTTCAGGCCCGAGTGCGTCGTCGAACTCGTCTGGCACGCCTGCGCCACCTACGACGTGGAGTCGAGGCTTGTCAGGCGGTTTTCGGAGAAGGAGCTTGGGCTTCCCTACTTGAAGATCGACACGGATTACTCCTCGGCGGACGACATGCGCATCGGCGTCCGCATCGAGGCGTTGTACGAGGGCGTGAAAGCCAAGCGCGGCATATCGAGCAAGGCGGAGCTTGCCCATTCTCCCGGAGGGCTGTGCCCTGGCGTCTGAACCGACCGACTTCCCAGGCGAACGGACCGCTTTGCGTTGACGCGGTGGATTTTTATTAGTTCATGTAGCACATTTGTAGCATGAGGAGGCGTTTCTGAGCTGGCGCTTTGCACGGTCTTCAAAACCGTTGGTCGCCCGAAAGGGGGACGGTGGGTTCGATCCCCATACGCCTTCGCCAATATTTAAATTTGCACCCCCATTGAGTATAAACATGCGTGTTTTACTGCGCGGCATGGTTGAAAACCTGCTCATGGGGAGCGATTTTCGATACAACGGCGAAACTCCAAAACGCTTCGAGAAGCCAGTAACATTCTTAGGCGTATCAGTGGTCAAAAGACCCGAAAAACACACTCCAGCGGGGAATTAAAGTGACAAAAGGAAGCGGGGCGAAAACGAAAAAGAGTATATCATCGAAGTCCGATAAAGTGCGGGGACCTTCAGCGCCCCGCCATAAAACTGGGCATGCGGCACCCAAGCCGAAGCCATCAAAGAAACCTGTTTCGAGAAAGCCGGTCGTCAAGAAAGTGGCGGCATTAAAGAATTTGGTGACTTCCCACAAAGAAACGGTGGCTAAACCAGTTCCGCCCAAGGCATCCACCGCCCATACGCCCGGAAGGCGATCACCTGCGCGGTCCGCCGCCGCCTCGGCAAAGAAGTCCGCGCCTTCGAGAGAGGTGGTGAAACCAGCAGGGAAATCGGTAGGGAAATCGGTAGGGAAGCCAGTGCCGCGGCCAGCCGCCAAAGCTTCAGTAAAGCCAGCCGCGAAGCCGCCAGCCAGGAAGACGGCCACGCCCACCTCCGAGAAGAAGGGCAAGCCCGTCGTGGGAAAGCCGCTCGTCGCGAAGCGGGTGCAGGAAGTGAAACTTTCAACCCTTGAGGCGAAGAAGGGCAGCGTTCGGCAACAACCCGAGAATGAAGAGCGGGGAGAGGACCTCGAGGCCTCCAAGCCCATTGACGATACTGACGATATCAAGATAGACGACGACAAGAGCGAGGCAGGTCCCAGTCCCGAGGATCTTGAGGACGACGAGGCCGACACCGGGATCGAGACCGGCGCAGGCAAGCATAAGTCGAGCGCGTCGGATGACTTCCAATTGGGCCCCAAGAACGACCCAATGAAGACGTACATGCGGGAGATCGGCGCCCTCTCCTTGGTCACGAGGGAGGAGGAGTGGACTCTCGCCGCCCACATCCATGGCGACGATCTTCAGGAGAGTGAGAAGGCGCGGGCCACGCTCATCAAGGCGAACCTCCGCCTCGTCGTCAAGATCGCCCACGACTTCAAAGGGCTTGGGATTCCGCTGCTCGACCTCATCTCCGAGGGCAACATCGGCCTGATGCGGGCAGCCGACAAGTTCGATCCCAACAAGGGAGCCAAATTCAGCTCCTACGCCGCATGGTGGATCAAGCAGGCGATGCGGCGCGGTCTTGCCAACCAAAGCCGCACCATCCGCATCCCCGTGCAGTCGGCGGGCAAGATCAACAAGATCAGGACGACGCGCTTCAAGCTTGCCGAGGAGCTTGGCCGCGATCCCACCGACGCCGAGATCGCCACCAAGCTTGAGTTCAGCGAGCGCACCGTCGCCGGACTGGGCCTCGTGAGCCTCCGCACTCTTTCCATGAATGATCCCATCAAGGAGGGAGAGGACGGCGAGTTGCAGGACATCATCCCCGACCACTCCTCGCTGACGCCGGAGCGCATCCTCGGCGACGAGGAGTCCATCGACCGCCTCAAGCACCTGATCACCGAGCTTGACGACCGCGAGAAGAAGATCCTGAAAATGCGTTTCGGTCTCGACGGCGTCAAACCCCGCACGCTTGAGGAGGTGAGCCAGGAGATAGGGCGCACCCGCGAGCGCGTCCGCCAGATCCAGAACCAGGCGCTCAAGCACCTCCGCGATCTCATGTGCGACGAGGCCGGCTTCACGAAGGATTGACGGCCCGGTGGGAGGATCTTGGGGCGTTTCGCACGAGACCGTGCCGAAACCGTGCGGTGTCGGTCGGTGACGTCAAGACGCCGCCCATCACCTTCCGTCCTCACCCCAACTCTATTGTGAGACGATGCTGCGTTCCTGCATCTCAAGGGAACTGCGTGATGAGCCTGAAATGAATTCTTTAGACGTTCTTGCAAAGGCTTAGGTCTGCGACTAACATACGGCTTAAACTGACCTTTCTCTGGATGAGTCCACTCTAAAAACCTCTTCGCTCAAGGGGGTTTTAGCGTGGACTCATGGATACAACCCCTCACCATCAACCCATATCGACAGGCGGGCACCATGGATCTGAGCATCGGGGAAATGACAGTCACCGGCATCGAGGACGTCGACCGGCAGCACAGTGAGTACCTGAAGATAGCGAAGAGTTTCGTCGAGCTGTGCAACAAGGGCGGCAACCCGCCCGACCTCATCCGCGGGAAGTTCAATGAGGTCAAGAAGTATGCCTTCAACCATTTCGCCTTCGAGGAGAACCTGATGGATGGGGCGGACTATCCGTATCTCGAAGAGCACAGGACGAAGCACAACGAGTTTCGGGTGACAATGAGGAGTCTCGACGCCCAGCTCCAGGAGGCGGAGTCCGTCGACACGCTCGTCGCCGTCATCACACTATGGCTCGTCAACTGGTTCTTCACGCAGATTCAGAACGACGACATGAAGATGGCGAATTACTTCCACGAGCAGCTCCGCCAGGCGAGGGAGAAATAAGCTTTGATGCGTGTATGATTCACTTCATAAGCAACTTGCAACAAGCAATCGACGACTATCGGAACGTTGGTTCCATAGCGTCACAGAGAGGTGTCCTGCCATGATCAAGCTTGCCGTCATTGGTACGGGAGGGATGGCCAACGGCCACGCCGCCGAATTCGCCAAAATTAAGGGCGTCACGGTCGCCGCCTGCTGCGACATGAACCTGGAACGAGCCACCGAGTTCGCCGTCAAGCACGGGATCAAGGCCGTCTACCGCGACTACCGCGAGATGCTGGACAAGGAGAGACCGGACGCCGTGACGAACGTGACGCCCGACGCCGTCCATGCGGAGGTTGTCCTCGCCGTGGTCGGCGCGAAGACGCACATCCTCAGCGAGAAGCCGATGGCCACCTCCCTCGCCGACGCCAAGAAAATGTTGGCCGCCGCGCGGAAGGCCGGCGTCATCAACATGATCAACTTCTCCTATCGGAACTCAAGTGCGCTGCAGAAGGCCTCGGAGTATGTCCGCTCAGGCAAGATTGGACGGATCATGCATGTGGAGGCGAGCTACCTGCAGAGTTGGCTCGTGGCCACCAACTGGGGCGACTGGCGCGTGAAGCCGGGGCTCGCCTGGCGGCTCTCCACCAAACACGGCAGCGCCGGCGTCCTCGGCGACCTTGGCTGCCACATCTACGACATGACTACGCTGGTCTGCGGCGACATCGCCGAGATCGACTGCCGTCTGAAGACCTTCGACAAGGGCGTGAAGGGCAATAGGCTTGGCGAGTTTGTGCTCGACGCCAACGACAGCTTCATCTCGACCGTCGTATTCGCGGATGGCGGACTCGGCACGGTGCATTCGTCGCGGTGGGCCACCGGACATGCGAACAGCCTGCGGTTGCGCGTCCATGGCGATCAGGGGGCCGTCGAGATAGACCTTGACCGTTCCTATGGCGAGTACCAACTCTGCGTCGGCCGCAAGGCCATCAACGACCGCGCGTGGAAGACGGTGGTCTGCAAGCCGACCCCTAACATGTACCAGCGGTTCATCACCTCTATCAAGACCGGCAAGAACGATCCAAGCGATTTCGCGAACGGCGTGAAGGTGCAGGCGTATCTTGAGAGTAGTTTCGCCTCCGACGCGAAGTGCGCGCCAGTCAAAGTCGCGCGTTGATTGCAACGCGTCCGTCCATCCCTGGCGGGCTGGACGGACGCTGGTCGCGAAGGGCGTGGCGGTTTGCTGTCACGCCCTTTTCTTTTTGCGCAGATCTTCACCTCGGAATCCGCATGCGTGATCGTGAAATGGCGGATGCTGTTGGACGGCAATTGCATGCGCTGCGCCTCCTCTCTTTTCCCACTCGCGACTCCCCTGCGGGGGATCCAGCATGCCGTGTGTTGTCACGCTCGCGGTGGAAACACGCAACTGGCACGCCGCGTTTTGTTGACAACGTGTCGACAACCTTTTCACAAGTAGTCGTTGCGTGGTTTCAACTGTTTTGTAATCAATGAGATACGCTGTGTGATGATCGATGATAAAAGCTCTCATCTGGCGTTAATCCCACATAAAACGCAGGTTACGGATGACGTTGGAAAATCAACCGTGAGCCGTTAAAAATCGGTTAAAAATTTATGTGCGGGGAAGGGGCAACGACTTACGAAAATTCGTCCCTCTGCGCCCGCTTTTCACGGCTTGCCAAGACGCCCGTCGGAATTACATTCAAGACCGGATTTGGAAGGACTTTCTTCCGCATCCGCGGCGTGTCAGGGCGTGCCACCGCCCCGCACATCGGAGTCCATGTGTAAACAACCTTCCGCGTCCGACCCCCGGCGCGCGAATCAACAGGAACAATGAGCGAATTAGAGACGATATGGAATGGAGCCCGCCACCGGCTCAGAAAGAAACTCGGAGACGACTCGTATAACAGATGGATAGGCTCGATAATCCCCCTTCGACTTGAAGAGAGAAGGGTGGTGCTCGGGGTGTCCGACGACTTCCTCGCCGATTGGCTGAGGGAGCATTATCTGGATATGATCTCCGTGGAGCTTGCGATCGGTACCGGCTTCCCGTGCGAGATCGAACTCGAGACGGGGCACGAGCCTGCCGCCGAGGCGGATACGGCAGCGCCGGAGACGTCTACCGTCCCCCACGCCGCCGCTGACGGCCCTGCGCATCATCGAAGGCATACGTTCGAAGACTTCGTCGTGGGCGAGAGCAACAAGTTCGCCTATGAGGCGGCGTCGGCCGTGTGCCGGAGTCCCGGCAGCGCGATCAATCCTCTCTTCGTGCATGGCGGCACTGGCTTGGGCAAGACGCACCTGCTGAAGGCGGTCGCGGAGGCGACGGGGAAGAAGGGTCTTCGCTTCGAGTACCTCACGTGCGAAAACATGATGAACCTCTACGTCGAGTCGCTCCAGAACCAAAAGCTCCACTCCTTCAGAAACCGCTTCCGCAAGGTGGACTGCCTGCTGATCGACGATGTCCAGTTCCTCTCCAAGACCACGCAGCTCCAGGAGGAGTTCTTCAACACGTTCAACTCGCTGCATGGCACCGGCAAGCAGATTGTCATTGCGTCCGACAGACCTCCCGCCGAGATCAATGGTTTGGAGGCGCGGCTTGTCTCCCGCTTTGGCAGTGGCCTCACCATCGATGTGTTGCCGCCCGACTTCGAGACGCGGCTCGAGATACTGAGGAAGAAGCAGGAGTCGCGTTCCATCAAGCTGTCCGAGGAGGTGCTCGCCTTCACCGCGGAGCGGATCACCGCCAACGTCAAAGTGCTCGAAGGCGCGTTGACCACGCTCTCCACCTACTCGCTCTTCTTCCACAAGCAGATCGACCTTGCGACAGCCGAGCGATTGCTTGCGCCGATCATCGCCCAGCAGAGGGCCAAAGTGCTGTCGATCGAAAAAATTCAGAAGAGGGTTGCGGAGCATTTCCAGGTGACCATGGCGGATCTTACTGGGGACAAGCGGCCCCGCAATATCACTGTCCCGCGGATGGTCGCCATGTATTTGTCCAGGGATCTGACCGACCATTCGCTTCCTGAGATTGGCGAGTCGTTCTGCCGGAACCATGCGACCATCGTTCATGCCGTGAAGAAGGTGGGAGAAGATATGAGGAGCGATGAAAAGCTCCGCTCCGCCGTCGCCACG
>CAYTFM010000062.1:26604-32448 GCA_964436735.1 uncultured Victivallales bacterium
ACAGACCCCCTCGACCACGAAGATCTGCAGCACCCCGCCGTCTGATGCGCCGATGGCACGCATGATGACGATCTCGCGGGCACGCTCGTGAACGTTCATGCTCATCGTGCCCATCAGGCTCAGCGCTCCGACGATCGCCAGCAGCGTCGCCACGATCGAGAGGAAGCTGCGGCAGGGGTGAGTTTTTCCGGCAGCCGGAAAAACTATTTATAGTCGGGCTCTTTGACGTGGTCGAGGAGCAGGGAGACGATGCGCTCGTTGGTGACGCCCTCGCTGGCGGCGGCGAAGTTGCGGCAGATGCGGTGGCGGAGCACGGCGGGCGCGAATTGACGGACATCCTCGCAAGACACGTTGTAGCCGCCGTTGAGGACGACATGGGTCTTGGCGGCGAGCAGCAGATACTGCCCGGCGCGAGGACCGGCACCCCAGCGTATCCATTTGTTGACGAAGTCGGGCGCCTCGGTCGTGCCCGGCCGCGTCGCCCTGGCCAGCCGCGAGGCGTAGAGGGCGACATGGTCGCTCACGGGCACCCCGCGGACGAGCCGCTGGTAGCGCAGAATGGACTCGGCGTTGAGAATTTTGTCGACCTCCCACGCCACCTCCCGCGTGGTCTCGAGGATGATGTTCTTCTCCTCGTCGGGGCTCGGGTATCCGAGGTGGACGCTGAACATGAAACGGTCGAGCTGCGCCTCGGGCAGGGGATAGGTGCCCTCCTGCTCGATGGGGTTCTGGGTGGCGATCACCATGAAGGGGTCGGGCAGCTTGTAGGTGACGCCTGAGGCTGTGACCTTCTGCTCCTGCATCGCCTCGAGAAGGGCCGCCTGCGTCTTCGGCGGCGTGCGGTTGATCTCGTCGGCCAGCAGGATGTTCGTGAAGACCGGCCCGAAGCTGAAGCGGAACTCGCGGCGTCCTCCCTCGCCCTCCTGCAGGATATCGGTGCCGGTGATGTCGGCCGGCATGAGGTCCGGGGTGAACTGGACGCGGTTGGAATCGAGGTCGAGCGTTCCCGCCAAGACTTTCACGATCAACGTCTTGGCAAGCCCCGGGACGCCGATCAGAAGGCAGTGTCCTCGGGCGAAGAGGGCGATCACGAGATGGTCGATCACCTCCTTTTGCCCGACGATGATCTTTGACATCTCGGCGCTGAAGCGTCCGCGGAGTCGCCCCAGTTCCTCCAATTCCTTGTCGGTGGTCTTCGACGCGTCGGGTTTTGCCCCGGCGGTGGTGGGGGAGGTCGGGTTGTAGGCCATGTCGATCGCCGACTTCTGGATGTTCTTCTCGGGGATCTTCTCCCGGAAGATGTAGGTTTGGAGACTGGCCTTGATCGTGTCGCCATCGCTGAGCGGGACACGTTCCCGGTTGAGCCGCTTGCCGTTGAAGAACGTCCCGTTCCGCGCGCCGAGGTCGACCAGGTCGTGCTCGCCATGCTCGTCCCTCTCGATGGCGAAGTGGCTCCTGCTCACCAGCGCGTCGTTGTCGACCAGGAAGTCCGCGGTGTCGCCGCGCCCGAAGACGATCCGCTTGTTCGCAGGCAGTTCGTAGTAGCTGATCTTCTCGCCTTCGAAGTACTGGATATATGGCATCAGCTCCTCCTCCACAGGTTCAGTCGGGTGAGACAGTTTGCGTAATTGTACAGTGCCACGGGAACTTTTGCAAAAGAAGGGAAGTACCCGGTGGCTGGTGAACCGCCGCGGTTGTGCGACTGAGTCAAAGCCTGCGGTACGGCCGTCGATGCGGCGTCTGGCGAAGGAAAGCGGCAAGATGCCGCTTCTACAGAACTGCGGAATGTGCGTGAGCGATAGCGCGCTATCGTGTCATGCCATTATACCATCTGGAATTCCTTGCGGGGAGAAGGTACAATGTGTGCGGGGATTTGCATTGGAAGGAGAGACTGGCTGTGTCTGTCTATTCACATCGCATGCGCCACAATTCAGTGGCGGGGTTGCTGCTGAGGATTTTCAATTTGCGTTGCGCGCTTGTTGTGTGGCTCGTGCTGGGCGTTGTTGCCATGGCGTCGGCGGAGAAGGCGGAAGGGGTTTTCTCCTGCTCGCTTGAGCTGGCGGAGGAATCGCCGTGGCCGGCGTCGGCGGGGTATGTCGAGGTCTGCCCTCCCGCCGATTTTGGCGCCGACTCGCTGGCGGCGATGGTGTTCACCCCGTCGTGGGCGGGAGTCAAGTCGAAGGTGCTGTGGCAGGCGCGGGGCGAACGGCTCAAGATCCTGTTCGACACCTCGAGCGGCGAGAAGTCCTACGAGCTGAAGCTTGAACTGAGGAAGCAGGGGAAGGCGTCCGACTGGACACCCAAGGCGGGGCTTTTCCTGGAGACGCGGAAGCGGGTCGACGGCAAGGTCGACACGTTGGCGGAGTCGCAAGAACTGTGGCGCAAGGCGACGGTGCAGGGGGTCGCGCCGATGCGGAGGATTTTCGACGGCGTCAATCCGCTCGGTCCCATCAACAACTGCATCTACCGCTACACCGGCAGCTTTTCCGTCGACACACCCGGCGAGTATCAGTTCTTCACGGCCTCCGACGACGCGTCATTCCTGCTGGTCGACAACGTGTGCGTGGCGCAGGCCCCTGGGTGGCACGGCGTTGGGGACGGACTTCGGGGCGAGCACGGTGGCAAGGCGACGCTAACAAAGGGAGTCCATGGCATCGAATACCTCAATGTCCAGAACGAGGGGGGGCCGTTCTACGCCATCGCCGCCTGGCGTCCGCCTGGCGCGCCCGTTCCGGTGGTTATGCCGGAGTCGGCTTTTGTCCCGTTGGCGAACTTCAAGGTCAAGAACGTCCGTTTTCCGAAGGATGGCGCGACGCAGCCGCGGGCGGCGGTCTCGTGGAGGATCACGGGGCATTCGATGATCGACGGCCTCGCCATGGTCAATGTGGAGTTCGCCGCCTCGTCCAACAGGAGCGACTGCGTCTATCAGTGGCGGTTTGACGATGGAGTCGAAGCTTCCGGCAAAGTTGTGGAGCATGTGTTTTTCTCGACGGGGTTGAGGGAGGTGCGGCTTGAGCTGGTGAAGGAGGGGAAGGTGCTTCATTCGGAGCGGTGCGAGTTGCTGGTCCATCCGTTGTGGGGGCAAGTCGATGATTGGCGCAAGGAGATCGCCCAGAAACAGTTCAAGGTGGCGAAGTCGGCGAATCTCAAGACTATTCCTGTCAACGATCTGGCGAATCTCGTGCGCATCGTGCTTAAGCTGCAGAACCACAAGCAGGTGGAGTGGCTCACGCCGGTGTGCGTCGAGCGGGCGCGGGAGCTTGCCGCGGCTCACGGCGAGGCGTTCGTCGCGCTGGCCCGGGAGCTTGTGGGGCCGCGGAGTCGGGACTATGGCGCGGCCGAGAGGCTGCTGCGCGCCGTGGTGGAGTCGCCGGCGAAGGACGAGGGGATGCGGGAACGGGCGCGGTTGTGGTTGGTTGATCTTCTGCTGCGCTGGAAGGCCGACGCGGCGGCGGCGGCGGCGGTCTTGGACGGGTTCATGAAAGACAAGGTCGGCGGTGATGAGAGACGCTTTGCGATCGTTTTGTCAGGTGACGTCACCGCGTTGTCGGGTGACGGGCAGGCGGCGTTGAAGCGGTACGGCGAGGCCGAGCCCCGCGGCGACGCGAAGGAGTCCGTCAGGCGGATGCGGTCGGATGCGAAGCGGTGCGCCGCGGCGCAGTATGTCATGCTCAAAGAGTATGAGGAGGCGGAGCGGCTGCTCGACGCCATCGAGTGGGAGACGCCGCCCGAGCGGATGTCGCCCGAGCTCAATCTGCTGTGGGCGCGGCTGCTCCTGGCGAGGAAAGAGTACGACCTCGTCAGATACCGCTGTCTTTTGGTCCAGCGCCATGCCACTCCCGGCTCCGAGACGGCCGCCGACGCGCTGTTGCTGCGTGCCAAGGCGCATCTCGGCAAGGGGGAGAAGGACACCGCGCGGGAGTGTCTCGGACGGCTCAAGGCCGAGCACCCCTACAGCGCGGCCGCGGCGGAGGCCCGTGATCTGTGAGACCACGTCAGGGCCCGAATGACTCGGCGTCCGGGCGTGATCTTCGGTTGTATTGCCGTGCGAGAGGGCGTAGCTTATAAGTTTCGCGGAGCATTTTAATGAGCATACACATACCAGACGAGCCCAAGTGGAAGGTGCAGGCGCGCCCCCGACGGACTTTCTTGCTGATGCCGGTCATCGACCGCTACATCTTCAAGGAGTTCCTGATCATCTTCACCGTGTGCATCATGACGTTCCTCGTCCTTTTTCTCATCGCCGACCTGTTGAACGACCTGCAGGATTTCCTTGACAACAAAGTCTCCTTGCGGGGAACGGTCGAGTATTTCCTTTTACGGATGCCCGCCAATATTCGTTTCATCCTGCCCATTTCCCTGCTGCTCTCCTCCATCTATGTGATGGCGCGGTTGGGGAAGAACAACGAGATCACCGCCATGCGGGCGTCGGGCATCTCGCTGATACGCTGTGGCGTCTCCATCTATATCATGGGACTTATCGCCACCGGCTTCAACTTCTGGTTCAACGAGCGGCTCGTGCCGGAGTGCGACCGCAAGTCGACGGTCATCCGGGACAGCCTCGGGAAAGAGGACTACCAGAGCAACATGTACAAGATGCTCGCCTATCGGAGTCCCGACGGATCGCGGACATGGCTTTTCGAGTACTTCGACGCGAAGGGCGTGCACAAGAACATCAAGCTGAAAAAGCATGACCACGAGAGGCGGCTGGAGTGGGACATCGCCGCGGAGGAGGCCGAACATCTCGCCGCGGGGGGGTGGTTGTTCCGTCGGGCGGTGGTGACCTACTACGACAAGGACTCCTTCCTGCCCAAAGGTTCGGAGAAGGTGGACGAGTTGATGAAAAGCGAGGAGGAGCTTCCCGACTCGCCCGTGGATATCGCCAACGCCGTGAAGACTATCGACGAGTTGTCGACCTTCGAGATCACCGACCTGCTGAGCCGCACGAAGGACATGGCCGACAGCTGCCGCCGTGTCTACGAGTCGACGATGTACTCGCGGCTCGCCTTCCCCTGGGTCTGCCTGCTGTCGGTCTTCCTGGCCATTCCGTTGGCGGGACGCAACGAGCGGCGCGGCATCATGATCTCCATCATCGTGGCGATATGCATCATCATCTTCTACACCATCTTCTCCCAGATATTCCTCATCCTCGGGAAGCGGGGCATTGTCCCGCCGTTTGTTGCGGGGACGGGGGCGACGTTCGGGCTGGTGGCCTATATTTGGTGGACGGTGTTCAGGCACCATTATTGACAATACGGAGCTGATCCGCGGTTCCGCTGTGCGCGGGAGCCAGTTGAGCGCGTGCTACCGCTCATCGAGCGCTCGGGCCGTCTTGTGTTTTTTCAAACGAATTGAGAAGGAGGAAGATAGTCATGGCGAAAGGTACTGTCGCGCAGAGGATTCTTGATGCCCATCTTGTGTCGGGTACGCCCCGGGCGGGCGAGTCGGTGTCAATCAGGATCGACCAGACGCTCACGCAGGACGCCACGGGCACGATGGCCTATCTCGAACTTGAGGCGATAGGCGTCGATCGGGTGCGGACCGAGTTGTCCGTCTCTTACGTCGACCACAACACCATGCAGAACGGTCCTGAGAACATGAACGACCACCTGTATCTCCAGTCGGTCGCCGCCGCGAAGGGCGTGTATTTCTCCCGACCGGGCAACGGCATTTGCCATCAGGTGCATCTCGAGCGCTTCGGCGCGCCGGGGAAGACGTTGCTCGGCTCCGACTCGCACACGCCGACTGGCGGCGGCATTGGGATGGTGGCGATCGGGGCGGGGGGGCTTGACGTCGCCCTCGCGATGGCCGGCCGGCCGTTCCGGATGACCTATCCGAAGATCA
>CAYTFM010000063.1:0-9200 GCA_964436735.1 uncultured Victivallales bacterium
TATTCGCTAAGGGGAAATAGCCCTTAGATTAACCCACAAATTCAGCGGACGAGGCCAAAAATAGGATCGGTTCAACGGTTCCAGGTTCACGGTTCAACGGTTGGCGGATTATGCGTGTACGAAGCACTAACCGTCGAACTTTTGAACCGTGAACTTTGAACCATGCCCCAAACACATTCTCCACGCACACGTGATGCAACTTTTCGCACTACGTTGCGCGGTTAGACGCTAGTAACGGATCTCCCATGCGGATCGGAAACCAGACAGTAAAGCCCGACATGCTGGACATGAGGCGCTACCGCAAGGTGCGTTGGTTCTTCGCCAAAACCCTCCTGCGCCTCGTCTGGTGGGATGTCATCCTCAACCGTCCCGTCCTGCGCCTGCTGCGCACCCCGCCGTTGCCGCGCTGGCGCAAGATCACCCGCCACTACCGCGTGCTCGCCGTGGAGATGGGCGGCGTCTTGATCAAGCTGGGACAGTTCCTCAGCATCCGGATGGACATCCTGCCCACCGCCGTCACCAGCGAACTGGCGGGACTGCAGGACGAGATCCCTCCCGAAAAAACCGAGGCTGTGACGGCCCAGCTCGAGGCCGACTTCAGCCGCCCCCTGACCGAGCTTTTCGCCTGGTTCTCGCCCCAACCGGTCGGCGCGGCGTCACTGGCGCAGGCGCATCTGGCGCGGCTGCCCACGGGACAGGAGGTCGTCGTCAAGATCCTGCGCCCCGGCATCGACGTGCTGGTGGAGACCGACCTGGCCGCCGTCGCCCTGGTCATCCGCTGGCTCAAGCTGTTCCCGTACATCGCCCGCCGCGTCGATCTGGAATGGCTGGCCGAGGAGTTCACCACGGTGACCCGGAACGAATTGGATTTGGCGGCGGAGGGACGAAACGCCGAGCGCTTCGCCGCCGACTTCGCCGCCGACCCGCGGGTGCATATCCCCAAGGTGTATTGGGAACAAAGTTCGCCGCGCAGTCTGACGCTGGAGAACGTGGGTTACATCAAAATCGGCGACCTGGCCGCCATCGACGCGGCGGGCATCGACCGGGCGCAGGTGGCGAAGACCTTCTACGACATGTTCATGCGCCAGGTCTTCGAGACCAATTTCGTCCACGCCGACCCGCACCCCGGCAACGTGTTCGTCAGACCGCTGCCCCTGCCCGACGAGGAGGCCGCCGGCGTTCGCTTCGCGCCGGGCGACCCCGTCCCCCGCCGGCCCGGTCGGCCGTTCCAGGTGGTCTTCATCGACTTCGGCATGGTCACCGGCATCCCCGAGCGGCTGCGGGCCTCGATCCGCGAGTACGCCATCGCCGTGGGAACGCGGGACGCCCACCGCCTCGTGCAGGCGTACGTCTCCGCCGGGGTGCTGCTTCCGGGCGCGGACCTGAAGCGGCTGGAGGAGATCCACGAGGCGCTCTTCGAACGCTTCTGGGGCGTGCGGATCGGCAAGATCAGCGACGTCGCCATCGCCGAGACCCGCTTTTTCCTGCGCGAGTTCCATGACATCATACAGGAGGTGCCGTTCCAGTTCCACGCCGACGTGCTCTTCCTGGTGCGGGCGGTGGGGATCCTCGCCGGCATGGCCACCAATCTCCACCCCGACTTCGACCCGTGGGCGGAGACCATCCCCTACGCCGAGCGGCTGGCGCGGGAGGAGGCGCGCCGCAGCTGGCCCGAGGCGCTGCAGGAGCTGCTCGACATGGGGCGGACCGCGTTGAAACTGCCCCTTGAGCTGGACAAGGTGCTGGCGCTGGCCAAGCGGGGCGGGCTCACCGTGCAGACCTCGCTGGCGCCCGACAGCCGCAAAGTCTTCCATCGCGTCGAGCAGTCGGTCAACCGCCTGGCCTGGATGGTGGCGGCGGCGGCGCTGCTGCTGGCCGGCGTCCAGTTGCATGTCGGCGCGCACGGCGACGGTATGGGAACAGGATTGATGCTCTCGGCGGCACTCGCCTTCCTGTGGGGAATTTTGAAACGTTGAGACACGCATTTCCCTATGAGCGCTGAGAAGAAACAGGCGTTGCGGAGGATGCGGCAGGCGGCCGTCGGGGCGCTGGCAGCGGCCGCCGCGTTGTGCGTCCTCGGGCACTGGCTTGAGCGGGCGTATCACCCTGACTGGTCCTATCTGACGGCGTTCGCCGAGGCGGCGATGATCGGCGGACTGGCCGACTGGTTCGCCGTGACCGCCCTCTTCCGTCATCCCCTCGGCATCCCGTTGTGGCACACGGCGATCGTGCCGCGGAACAAGGATCGCTTCGGCGTGGCGCTGGGGCGTTTCGTCGTGGAGAATTTCCTGACTGACGAGGTGGTTCATCCGAAAATCGCGCGGATCGACCTCGCCGCCCGTTTCGCGGACTGGCTTCTCGCCAATCGGGAGCTGGTCGCGGTGAGGACGGTCGAACTGCTGCCGCGCGTGATCGGCACACTCGACGACGAACGGATGCGCGCCTTCCTCACGCAGCAGATCCGCGGACAGCTTCGCGCCGTTGAGGCGGCGCCCTTCGCCGCGGAGATGCTCACGATCCTTACCGACAACGACCGGCACAAGGAGCTTTTGCGCCGCGGCATGGGTTGGCTGAGCGACTGGATCGCCGAGAATCAGCATGGCATCTCCGCCGAGATCGCCCGCGAGCTTCCCCTGCCGAGACTGGAGATCCTCCAGCCTCTGCGAAAGACGGTCGCCGAGTACGCCGGCCGGAAAACCGCGCGGAAGATCGCCACCCTCGCCCGGGAACTTAGCGAGGATCCCCACCATCCCCTGCACGAGCGTTTCCGCGTCTTTCTCGACGAGCGCGTTGTCCACTTGAAAAAGGATCCCGCGCTCATGGAGAAGTTCGAGCGCGTCAAGCTCCACCTGATCGACGCTCCCGAGACCGGCGCGTACCTGGCGACGATCTGGGACGACGTGAAACGGAAAATGATCGCGGACGCCGCGCAGCCGGAGTCGCATCTGCGCCGCGCCATCGACGATATGATCGGAAGGGTGGCCGAGGACCTCCGCAGTGATCCACTTCTGAGGGAAAGCATCAATCAATGGCTGCGGGGCATCCTCCGCGACACCGTCTCCCGCCATCGTCTCGAAGTCACCGAACTGATCGCCGAGACCATCCGTAAATGGGATCCGGTCGACGCCGCCAACCGGCTTGAATTGGAAGTGGGCAAAGACCTGCAGTACATCCGCATCAACGGCGCGATCGTCGGCGGCCTCGCCGGCCTCTTCATCCACGCCGCATACAAGCTCCTCGCCTAATCCGACGAAGGACGCGAAAGCCTTTTCGCCCGCGTGAAGATGAATACCGCCGACGCTATCAGCAGCAGCCAGAGCGCCAGCCACAGAATGAGGCCGGATCCGCTCCACCAACTAATTGTCGTGAAGAGCTTCCGGTCTGAAAAAGGAAAAAGAAGATGTTTGGTCGAGGATGCATGGGTACACACGTCGATGGCGATATGAAGCAGCGGCCCCCAGGCGATCCTCCACCCGATGAACACGCCGACCGCTCCGCACAGCGTCACGTTGAACAACAAAGAGTGCGGCACGGTGTAGCAGAGCCACAAGTCCGGGGAGAATTGCGCAGGCAACCACAAGACATCCGGCGCGAGTCCCAACGCGCCGGCCGCCAGCAGGACGCGCGGACGCCGCTCGCCGAGGCCGTACGCCAGCAAAGAGGCCGATCCCACATGAAACAAGGCGTCCATATCGCACCGGAATCCTATAAATGCTCCAGCAGCAGGGCGCGGCTATGCTCGTCAAGGGCGCTGATATCCGGCACATCGTAGCGGTTGCCGTCGACGTCGGTCAAGACGCAGCGGCCCGGCGTCGGCTCCAGCAGCGACTGGCGCAGGTCACGGGTGAGGATCCGCCGTCCTCCCCGGTCGGTCTCCACCTCCCACTCGACAATCTCAAAGCGTTCGCGGCTTTTCCGGATGCGCAGAATCCGCGGCAGGACATATCGGCGGGCGATCTCCGCCTCGGCCAGACACCGGCTGTCGTCGTCAAGCTCTTCCAGCCCGCGGAGGACGCCGATCTCCCAATCGGTCTCGTCGCGTAGACTGAAATACCGCTCCGGCGAGGTCAGCGGCGCCACGCGCAGAATCCGCGCCTTCCGATACGGCGGCTCGCCGGACACGGTCACGCACAGCGCTCCCGCCTCGCGGGTGATCCGGACGGTGGCGGGATCGAGATGGCGCAAGACCGCCGGACGCGGCGGCGGCGTGGCCGCTGCGCCTTTGTCGGCCGTCGTATCCGGGACTGTCTCAGGTGTCGTGTCACTCATCGGTCGACCGCCTTTATTCTGGACATCTCCTGTTGCATCTGGACGAGACGGTGGAACTCGCCCTTCTTCTCCATCAACTCGTCGTGGGTGCCGGTCTCGACAAGTTTGCCGTCCTTGAGCACCACGAGCCGGTTGGCGTTGCGCAGGGTGCTCAGGCGGTGGGCGATGGCGAACGTCGTGCGCCCCTTCACCAGCCGCGCGATGGCCTCCTGGATCATCCGCTCCGTGTCCGTGTCGACCGACGCCGTCGCCTCGTCCAAGATCAGGATGCGCGGGTCATGCAGGATGGCGCGGGCGATGGCGATCCGCTGCCGTTCGCCGCCGGAAAGCGCCTGTCCGCGCTCACCGACGACCGTGTCATAGCCGTCCGGCTTGCGGACGATGAAGTCATGGGCGCTGGCGGCGTGGGCCGCGGCCAGCACCTCGTCAAAGGAGGCGGCCGGCTTGGCGTAGCGGATGTTGTCCAAAATCGAACCGTTGAACAGGAAGGTGTCCTGCAGCACCACGCCGAACTGGGAACGCAGATCCTGCTGTCGTACCGCGCGGAGGTCATGGCCGTCGACCAGGATCGCCCCCACCTGCGGATCGTAGAAGCGGCAGATCAGGTTGATCAAGGTGCTTTTCCCGGCGCCGCTGTGGCCGACGAATCCGATCATCTCGCCGGGCGCCACGTCCAGACTGATGTCGCGCAAGACCGGCTTGTGGGCGTCGTAGCCGAAGGTGACGCCGCGCAACTCGACCCGCCCCTTGACGCACGGCAACGCGGCGGCGTCCGGCGCCTCCTTGACATCGTTGTCGGCGTCGATCACCTCCAGCACGCGCCCCGCCGACGCCAGACTGCGGCTCATGAAGTCGGCGATCCTGCTCAGGAACTGCAGCGGTCCGTAGAACATGCCCAGATAGGAGATGAACAACACGAGAGTTCCGAGGCTCATGGCGCCGCCGACCACGGCCCGGCCGCCGATGTACCACACGATGATCTCACCCACCCCCAGCACGAACCACAGCAATGGGAAGAACGTGCTCCAGACCTGCTCGTAGGCGATCGTGGTGTTGTACAACCGCGTGTTGTGCCCCTGGAAACGGTCGATCTCCTGCTGCTCGCGGGCGAACGCCTTGACCACGCGCACGCCGGACAGGCTGTCGTTCAGAAACTCCTGCACCTTGGCGCGGACGTGGAAGAAGCGGTTGAGAATGCCGAAGAGGCGCGACCAGGCCAACCGCGACACCAGCAGCACCACCGGCACGGGCAGCAGCAGCAGCAGAGTCAGACGCCAATCCATCACCAGCAGCACCACGCCGATTCCGAGCAGCGTCAGGATGTTGACCACGAACCACGGGGCCACGTCGATGAGCGCGTGCTCCAGCGATTCCGTGTCCTGGGTGATCCGGGACATGATCGCGCCGGTGTTGTAATGGTGGAAGAAGCGCAGCGACTGCCGCTGCACGCGTTCGTACACCAGCGTGCGCAAGTCGAAGCTCAACCGCGCGCCAAGCACCACCATGAATCTTCCCTGGAAGACGCCCGACACCTGGATGGCGGCGCGGGCACACAAAAACCCCAACACGAGCAGCCCCAGGAGGCGCAACCGCTCCGCCGTCGTGGCGGTCGCGGCGGCGGGCGCCAACACCTTGTCCATCAGCGGCATGGTCAGATACGGCGGCACCAGGTTGCAGAACATGCTCAGAATGATCATCAGGACCACGGCGGCGGCATACCGCCAGTGCGGACGCACGAGTTGACCCAAACGCAGCAGCACGCGCCGCCGGTCCATGCAGGCGGGGCAGACCTGACTGCCCTCGGACAAAGGCATGTCGCAGGTGGGGCAGCGTTTCGGCGGATCAGTGTCCAGCGGAGATGACGGCCTCGGCCCCGGATCGGCACCCTCGGCCTTCTTCGCATGCCACGCCGCCACGTCGGCGAGATACTTGGCGGCCCGACTGAAAGACCGCTCGCATGCGTTCGTGAAGCGGAGCATCTCCACGAGCGCGCCATTCACCTCCGCGACCAGCGCGCCGCCGCCGATCAGGGAGTCGAGCTTCGGGGTGCGCACATCCGCAAGCGGACAGGCGAAGCGTTGGGCCGGCAATCCACCGTCGACCGCATACACGGCAAGCTGGCTGTCCGTGACGACCAGCCATTCCTCGCCATAGAGGCCCGACAACGTCAGATCGGCCCGGAGCGCGATCACCGGCTCCATCCCGAGCGACGTGAGGCTCTGGGAAAGAGCGACTGGAAGTTTATCACACAATGACATGCATAATCCTGGAAGACAGTGGAAGAAAGACCGTCGGCCCGATGGATCGCATACCACGGATCCAACGCACCTGTCAGCTTAATACATCATCGGGGCGGCGTCAAGGCGCATGAGAGAAGGCCGGAGAGAGCGCGCCGGCTCGAACCTCTCGATTTCGACGCGCAGTCACGTGCAGAAAATCTTCTATTTTTTACGGAAGTAACACCTGTACTTTTTATGGTACAGCTTGCCATCCTGGTATCTCATGTCCCACACTCCGCAGGCATGGGTTATTATCACCTTTTTCCGGATGATATCGTACGTGACGTCATTCCCCAGCTTCTCCTTCCCGTGATACATCTCGGCAGTGTCGGAGCTTATGAAGTTAAGCCCAAATGGTGGATTCAAATTGTCTTCCCGTTCCTGCTCATAGAAGCCGGAAAGCGTGATAGGTGGGCCTGCGTTCCACGAAAGGCGGTCGAGCAGATCGTCGAAATCAACAGATTGGTAGACGATGAAGGCGCCAACGACAAGCAATCCGAACACCAATTTCCTCATTTTCCGCAACTCCATTGGGTATGAAAGGAGAATTTATCTATTACCGCTCAAATAGACGCGCTCGATAGCATCCATGATGTGCCATTGGGGTCACGCCTCAACGTATGTTCACCGCGTTTTGAGTTGTTCTTTGATGTCGCTGTCGAGCTTCGCCTGCTCCAGCCAGGCCATGGCCTTCTCCGGATCGTTTTTGTACCACGCCAGATGGATTTTCACAAGCAACCCCACGTACCTGTCCTTGAGGCGGATGGCGTTCGCTGTTCCGGTCGGACGAGTGAGCGTGATCGCATAGTCGTTCTGAGGCAGGGCGAGGCGGCTTCCCCGCCACGCCTCGTCAAGCCAGTCGAGCGCGGCGCCGGGATCCTTCTTCCCCCATGCGCACAGGTCGTCCGCCACTTTGCTGAAGAGGAAAAACTCCCCGACCTTCGCCCGTATGGCCTCCGCGGCGACGGCGTCTTCGGCGCTCCAGATGGGGTCGTAGAGCATGCTCAGAGCTTGATCCTTGACCAGCGGGTCTCGTATCATGTCGGCGAGTTTGAACGCTTTCGCCGCCTCGTCGATGGTGTTCGCCGTGATGTAGCCGATGGCCAGATCCCGCGTTTTGCTTTCGAGCGTCTCGACCCATTTGAGCGCGGCGGCGAGGTCCTTCCGGTGCCATCCCACGGCCAGGCCGACGCAGGCCTGGCGTCGCGCCTCAGGGGAGAGTTTACCCTTGATGCGCTCCAGCGTGGCGAGGGCCTCCTCCGGAGAGATCGAAGCGTAGTTGAACATAAGATCCCCGATGACGGCGTCGCGGTTCGCCCGGTCTGCTCCAGCACCGGAGATAAAGGCGAGGGCGGCCGCAGGGTTGGACTTGCTCCACCCGCCGATAAGCCGCCGCGTCGCCGAATCGAGCGCCTTCTCCTCAAGATTCGCCTCCATCCAGTCGAGGCAGGCCTCGGGCGAGCTCTCGGCCCAGTGATCCAGCACCAGTTCCAGATAGGGAGCCAGCTCCTTGTCGGCGAGTACCCGCCGCGCCGCCGTCGCCGGTTCCCGCTTCCCCCACGAGTCGCAGATCAGTTTCGGCAGTTCGACTTGCCAGACGTTCAACCGCGCGTCGTCAGCGTCCCGCAAAGCGCGGTTTTTGAGTGCCTCGCGCATCTCGTAGGCCTTCCTCGGGTTGTTGAGGATGAGGTTCCGCACGGCACACTCATAACTGACCCCCTTCAGGTACGGGTCGGGGATCAAATCGGAGAGCGCAAGGGCGAAAGCGGGTGTGAGCAGGCGGTCATTCAGTTGCGCCATTACGAGAAGGCAGTTGACCAGCGCCTGCCCCTTCACGCTGTCGGCGACGGGATTTCCCGCGAACCACGCCGCGATGGCGTCGGCTCCTTTGACACTCAGTCCTAAGAACCCGTTCGTCATCAGCACCAGACGCCTTTCGTCAGTATCAGGAAGAGCCAGAGCCTCCGCCAAGGTCTTTTCTGGATCGACCAGACAGGAGAGGCCATATTTGACGGCATCGAGACCGGGATCAGCGGGAAGCTTCCGCGCGAACGCCATGGCGGCGGCGTAATCCCGCCGCGCCCAGTCAAACAACAGTTCCGCCAAGAGGTTGGTTCTTTCCTCCGGAGGAGTCCGCAGCAACCAGTCCGCACAGCTTTTGGGGTCGGAGGCGAACCAGCGTTCCATGAACGGAGTGAAATAATACTTCCCAAACGCCGCGCAGGTTGCCTTGTAGTCGGCGTCGCTAATGTTGAACCCTATGCCGCGCAGCCCTTTGAGAACCTCGGCGTCGTCCGGTTTGCTCATGATGACCATGATCGCCCGGTTGAACTCCACATCGGTATCGAACAGCGGGGGCTTCGAGGGATGGGCAGGCTTTTTGAGCAACTCAATCATCGCGCTGTTGTTCTTCGTCAGCGCGTACGAGGCGGAAGCGTGTCCCTCTCCGTCGGGCAGGTTCGGATCGGCACCGTTTTCAAGGAGAAGCCGCACCATCTCCAGATCGTCTTTCAGCACGGCGAAGGAAAGCGGCAAGGCAATCTTCTTCTGCGGAAGATTGGGGTCGGCCTTGTGGGTCAGCATGAGCGCGGCGAACTCCTTTTTCCCGTTGACGACGGCGGCACAGAACGGCGACACTTCCTCAAGGTCGAG
>CAYTFM010000063.1:9210-19242 GCA_964436735.1 uncultured Victivallales bacterium
GGTCGGCGCCGGCGTCGAGGAGGGCTTTCGCCACCTCAAGATTGCCCTTGTCCACCGCGACGGTGAGGGGAAGCACTTTGTCCTGGATCTGATTGGGGTCGGCCCCCTTCGAAAGAAGCAGCTTGAGAAAGTCCTGTTTTTCCTTGAAGACAACGATTCCGAGCGGCGACCAGCCCCCCCGTGGTATCGCAGTATTGGGTTTCGCGCCATGCGTGAGCAGCGACTGCAGCGACTCGAGCGAGTTGCGAGTTGACGCCAGGTACAGGGCAGTCGTTCCCTCTTTGTCGACCGTGTTCGGATCCGCGCCCCAGCGCAGTAGAAGCTCGACGGCTTTGCCTTGGCTGGCGCTTGCGGCCACCAAGAGAGGGTCGTATCCGTCGATGGCGCATCTGAGTCGGAAATCGGCCTTGGCCGCATGCAGGATTTCCATCGTCGCAGTGTCGCCACTTTCAGCGGCGATAATCATCGCCGTGGACTGCTTGCTGTTAAAGGCGTCAGGCTTCGCCCCCTTCTCCAGCAGCATTCCGACGATCTCCGGTTGCCGCAAGGACGCCGCGAGCGTCAGAAGAGGACTTTCCCCGGGCTCGTTCGGGTCGGCACCGTTTTCGAGCGCGGCGGCGACGAGCTGTGGCGACTTCGCCTCGATGGCTTTTCTGAGGTCACTGACAGTTGAAGCGGCAGGGGTGGCGGAAGTGCGTTTGGCTCCCGCGGCCAGGAGGATCGCGGCGGCCTCCTTCTGTCCGTCCTCCTCGGCGATGGACAGGGCCGTGCGCCCCTCGCTGTCCTGGGCGTTGACGTCGACGCCGGCGTCCAGCAGCAGCTTGATGATCTCCGGGACGACCGGCCTCTTGTTCGACTGCCCCACCATACAGGCGCGCATCAGCGGCGTCGACTTGTCCTCGTACGTGCTGGTCAAACTGACACCGCTCTGGATGAGGAGCCGCACCGTCTCCACCGACTTCCTGTCGGCGGCGATGTACAGCGGCGGATAGTCGCCCGGTTCGACCTCAAGATAGAGTTTGTTCTCGATGAGCAGCTTGGCGATCTTCCACCTGTCCTTCCAAATGGCGCACTGCAGCGGTGTGGAGCCTTTGTAACCTTCCCAGCTAAGGCTTTCCTTGTTGTCGATCAGGAACCGCAGGATCCGCATGACGCTCTCCTCGTCCTGGGAGGATCTGATCATGACGAGGGACAGGGGGACTTTCCAATCCACGTCTTCGAGTTCCTTGTCTATCTGAAGCAGGGCGCACTGTTCACACAAGAGGCTTCTCACGGCGGAATTGCCCTTCTCGCTGGCGAGGGCGGCCGCTTTGGAGAGGCGGTCGACGGCCGCCTTGTTGTCACCGCTGGCGGCGAGGCGGTCGGCCTCGACGGCCAACGGACCCCATGGACCGCCCGTCCGGCTCTCGATCATGAGCTGGGCATGCCGCCTGCCGACACCGGCCCACTGGTTGCAAGCTTTATAGTAGAAGGGAAGGTAGCCCCACGTCTCGGGCACCTCGGCGAGGTGCTTCGCCGCCAGTTCGTCGTCGCCACCCCAGATGTCGCAGACCGCCCGCTCAAGGCACAGCCTGTTCTTGTGGCAGTAGGAGTTCGGGGAGGCCAGCGCCTCCTCGAAATAGGTTGCCAGCATGCGTTTCACCTCGGGATTTCTGAAGAGGGCGAGGTGCCCGCCGAAGCGGGATTCGCCGGCGATGACGATGAGGGTGTTCAGGTAGATGCCCGGGATGAATGTGTCGTAGCGCTTTGTGGCAATGCACTCCTCGCCGAAGCGAAGCATCGCCTCGTGACTGCCACCCCACCGCGGCCGCCCCGCCCAGAGCATGAACTCATATGCGTTGTAGTGGTCGAACTGCGCGGCGACCGCCCGGTCGAACCAGTAGCGGGGAGTCTGCCCTTTCCGCGCATTCCCCGACATCGCCACGTCGTACATGGCGACCGCCGCCTCGGGCCACTCGGGATGCAGCTCGAACGCCTTCTCGAACGCGCCGCGGGCCTTGCCGACATGCGAACCGAAACCCTCCCAGCCTTTATCGCTGACCTCGTTGGCGTAGCTGCCTCCGCGGTCGCGCCAGGCGAGCTCGATGTCGGCGCGTCCGGAAAGCATGGCGGACAGCCATGGATCGAGCTTTGCCGTCCCGACGGCTTTCCGGAAAACCTCCCAGCCGTATGCGTCGCCCTCGCCGATCCATAGATCTTTGACGAGGTTGAGGGCGATCCCCGACTCCTCAGGTGCGAAGTCGCGCTGCAGAGACTTTACCAGCGAGGCGACGCCATCAGCTCTCAGCTTGTCAGACTCACCCTGATCGTTTTTTTTCAGCCACCAAAGGCAGGAGTTGAGTATCCACGCCCGAAGCGACCGGTTGTAGACGGGATATCTCCTCTCAAGGAGTTCAGGATCGGACTTTCTGAGCAGCTCGACCGCTTTTTCCAGCGAGCTGTTCACGCGGCAGATGTTCCCGACCCACATCAGGATCAAGGGGTCGTCACATCCCTTCTCGACGAGTTGAAGCCCTTCCTTCTCAAGATCCTGAGTGTTGACGCCCGCTTCTCTCCATGACAAGGCGAATCCTCGGGCGCATTTGTCGAGGAAGGTCGCGCCGCTCTCGCGCCATGGCTTCATGAGCGGGGTTTGGGCGAGAAACGCCGCTGCCGTCATCCGATACAGCCAACAATGCCATTCCTTGGAGTAATCCTTGTACCCATACGCCCCCTTGCCGTCAGGAACGGGCGCGGGGCTCCGCAGCGCGGCGATGGTGGATCTCAGAACCTTCACCCGCGCCTCGCGCGCGGCTTTCGCTTCCGGTTGCGGGGGGGCGGCCATCTGAGCCTGGGCGGCGCGGGGAACGAGGATTGGGAGGCAGAGTAGCAGGGCGGTTAGAGGCGGCAACCTCCACGAGACGGGACAGTGGCGTTCACGGTTCATGGGATACCTGTATTGGCATGTTGGGGGAAAATGTGGCTGTGCGAAAACACGCAGCATACCACAGTAAAATGATATAGATAGTGCTTACGACACATTATAGGTTAAGGTAGAAGAAATACCTTAGGAGGTCAAGTAAAGACGCGGAATTTATATCGCCACCGTAGGATCGATCTTCTCGAAAGCTACCAGCCGATAGGCGGAACACTGGCCGACTTCTGCGTCATCGAGCACCTGAGGTGCCACACATCATTCGTTCTGGCCAGGCGCCTATACGGTCGAATTCGTCAAGGAGCGCGGCTCCCGCTCCCTGCTCGCCACGTCCGGCGCGATCCGGTTTGGCGAAATAGACTGGTCCACCGCTTCACCCCGCGCCCGATTTCTCGCCACGGAGGATGAAATACAGGCATGGCGTTCATGAGCATGTCCTGATAGCGCAACGAATGTCCGCATTTTTCAATTGTCTCAGGCGCGTTTCAACGATAGACTATACGTATAAGGAAGATCCCTGCATAAGCCATACCTCGATCCGCCCCCCTCGTCCCGATGAAGACAAAGGATGACGGGATGGGTCGACAATTCATAGATAGAGGTGGAACATGTTGAAGACGACCGCACGCCGAAGCGCCTCACCCCTCGACGGAAAGGCGCGGGACTTCACCTTGATCGAGCTGCTCGTCGTGATCGCCATCATCGCCATTCTGGCGTCGCTGCTGCTGCCCGCGCTGGGAGCCGCCAGGGAGCGGGGCAGATCGGTCTTGTGCGTGAGCAATCTCAAGCAACTCCTCTTAGGCGAGATGCAATACACCATCGACAACAACGACTATCTGGCACCGACGTTCTTCGCGCTTACCGCCACCACGAGAATTTGCTGGTGCTGGGACGAGACTTCCGTCAACAACACCTTCCCGCTCCTGCCCTATTTCAACGACAGGACCCAGTTCATGAACGCCATCCGTTGCGCGAGCGACCGAGAGATTCACACCTATCCGGCGGGAACCGCCGGGAAGTCGTCCTACACGCGAAACACCAGCCTTGGCCAGACCCACGTCCCCGCCCTACCCGAGGACGGCTTCTGGAAACTGCAGCGCGTCGGCCCCACGCAGCCCTCCGAAATTCTGATGACCGCCGATCTCGATCCCGCCAACAACCTGGGACGCGTGATCAACTTTATCCCGGTCGACAGATACCGGATCGCCTATCGGCACAATCTGGCCGCGAACGCCTCTTTTGTCGACGGCCATGTGGGGAACGCCCGCTATGGCAGCATTCAAACAAGGCAGGTCATCTTCTACGACACGTCGACGGCAATCATCTTCCCCTAAGCGCCCGCCCGTATCCGCACCCAAGAACCACAAACGACAACCTCGGTGAAAGGAAAGCCTCATGAGATGCGGTGCCGCCATCTTGTTGTGTGTCGGGATTCTGTCCGCCGCCGCGGAGAAGGATCCACGCCTCCAAGCCCAGTGGAGCTTCGACGAGCTCTCAGGCTGCACGGCCGCCGACGCGTCGGGACACGGCTATGACGGCCTCATCTCCGGCAAGTCGGTGTGGACGCAAGGAAAGCGGGGAGGCGCGCTCGAGTTCGGCGATGGCAGATCCTACGTCGACGCGAAGCTCCCGTGGAAGCCCGAAAGCTACACGTTCTCCGCCTGGGCACGCCCGACGGCCATTCCCCGCGACATGCCGGCCTCCATCTGCGGCCGCCCCGGATGGAGCACGGACATCGGCTACAACCAAAAAGGGAATTTCTATTTCGAGGCGTCCAACACCGAGAAGCAGACATGTGCCGCGGTCTCCCCCGCGGTGTACGCGCCGGGCGCATGGCATCATGTCGTGGGGACGTTCGACAGTGGAAGTTCGAAACTTCTCCTGTTCGTCGACGGCGAACGCGTCGCGGAGAGCGTCTTTTCGGGAACGCTCTACAGCTATCCGGACGAGTTCTACATCGGCTGTTCGAAACCGACGAGCCAGAAGGTTCCCTATTGGTTCACCGGCTCTGTCGACGAAGTGAAGGTGTACGCCCGCGCCATCACTGACGCCGAAGTGCGGACGGACTACGAATCACTGAAGGACGCTCTCGGCCCCGCGGAGGACGCCCGTTACGGGGCCGTCGGCCAATCGACGCAACCGCTGTGGATGGATCCACCTGTCGAAAAGCCCGCTCCCGTGTCGGACCAGCTTGTCGAGACGCTGAAGAACCGTCCCCCGGCATCGGCGCGCGTGGTCAGCCGCGCGGACGGCCCGCCTCGGCTTGAGATCAACGGCGCCGCGACGCCATTGCTGGGAGTGGACACGTTCGAAAACGCATTCAACGCCATCTATCTGGCTCCGTTCTTCGACGCCGGCATGGAGATCGTCAATGTCACCATCAATCTTGCCTACAGCGAGAAGAACGGTAGTGGTTGCTCGTCAACCGCGATGTTCTACATGAAACCATATTGGATAGGAAAAAAGCAATATGACAGCGCGGAGCTTGGCAAACTACTCTGGCGTTCGCTCCAGACGAACCCCAACGCCAAACTCATCCTGTGGATACAGGTCGACCCCTATCCGGAATGGCCGTCCGAGCATCCTGACGACCTCATGCGCAACGAGAAAGGCGAGGCCCTCGTGGCGGAACGGCACTTCCTCCGCTACGACAAGCTCGACGCCAAACTCGCGAACAATGACCGTTTCGCATGGTCGTTCTTCTCTGAGGCGTTCCGCGACGACGTCTCCGACGCGATCACCGCGCTCATGCGGGAAGTCGAGCAATCGGTTCCGGGGCGTTCTGTCATCGGCTACCTCATTGGGGGCGGAACGGACGCCCAGCTCTACCATTGGCAACCCCCGAATCACATCCTCGGCAAACCGGAGAGCTGGGGCGACTACAGCCCCGTGGCGCGCAAGGCCTGGAAACAGTGGCTGGCGGCC
Organism: uncultured Victivallales bacterium; assembly: GCA_964436735.1. GTDB lineage: Bacteria > Verrucomicrobiota > Lentisphaeria > Victivallales > GWF2-38-69 > CAYTFM01. The sequence goes on from CAYTFM010000063.1 coordinate 15,050, forward strand.
AAGTACGGCTCGGCCCAGACCCTTTCCACCACATGGGGAACGCCGCTGGCGTCCTTCGACGACGCGGAGCCGCCCCACGCCAACGACCTCGTCGGCGGGGAATTCCTGCACGACCCCCGGAAAGAGCGACGCGCCATGGATTGGAAGCGCTTCATCACGGAAGGACGCTATAAGCTGCTCTCCCACTTCGCCAAGGTCATCAAAACGAACGCGCCCCGTCCGATGGTTGTCGGCGTCTGCTCCGGCGACGGCGGCGGCAGGCGCGACCTCACCACGATGGAGGAGTTCACGCGCGATCCCGACATCGACTTCTTCCTCCATCAGGTGACCTATGGGCAGCGCATCCCCCCGAATCTCGGCGGCATCAACGCGCACACGGCGTCGATCGTGGCGAACGGGAAACTCTTCGCCGCCGATTGGGATTACCCGACATGGCACGCCAGAAGACTCGGCGGGCCGAGTCTCGCCGCCGGGATCCAGCAAGACGGCAGCGTGCACGGCTGGGCTAAAGATCTCGAGACGCTTCGCTCGATGTGGCGGCGCGAATTCGGCTATCTGTGGGCCACCAACTCCGGCGCGCTGTGGAATCCCGTCTTCTGCAACCTCTACGCGTTTTCCGATCCGGCGGTCGCCGCCGAGATGAAGTTCCTCGTCGACACCTCCAAAACCGTGCGCGCCTCGTCACCCGCGCATCCTGTCGCCGAGGTCGCCATGATATTCGACGAGAAGGCGGTCGACTACCTGAAAGGCGGCCTCGGAGTCCATAGCGAATGGGTGCGCCAGCAACAGGGCGAACTGAATGCGTCGGGCGTCCCCTGCGGGACCTATTACGCGGCGGACCTCCGCGAAGGGAAGGTTCCGCCTGCGAAGATGTACATCCTCCAGAATCTCATGAATCTCGATGATCAACTGATCGAGGCCTTGGGCAGGCTCAAGGCGAACGGCGCGACGCTCGTCTTCCTCCGCGACACCGGCTACGAGCAGTCGTTCTCGAGCATCGACAAAGTCTCGGAGGCCGTCGGCATGACGCTCGCACGCATCGAGAACGCGACGCCTCCCGCCTCCCGCGTCTCGTCGACCGATCCGCTGGTGAACTGGAACACCACACGTCCCGCCGACGGCGACACGCCACGCTGGCCCGACTCGGCGACCCTCTTCGGCCCCTTCGAAAGAACAGATCCCCTTCCCACCGCGGATGAGCTTACCCGCATCCCCGCCTCGCTTTCAATGGGGGGAACGACCGCGGCGCCGCGGCAACTCAAAACGCAGGGCGGAGTTATCGACCTGCAAGTTGCCTTTGGCGGCCCCGTCAAAGAGGGGCGCACGGCCTACGTGTATTTTGAAGTGGAAAGCCCGAAAGCGCAAACCGTGCCGTTCGGCGCCGGCGCCGACTGGTGGATGCAGTGGTGGGTGAACGGCGTCATGGTGTTCGACACGCTCGAGAAAGGCAACGCCAAGCCGGACTTCACGCTCAAGGATCACATCTTCAAAGCATCCCTCGCGCAAGGAAAAAATATCGTCGTCGCCCGCGTCATCAGCGGATCAAACGGATTCGTCCTGGCTGCGGGAGGCCCCCGCGAAGTCGCCGCTCCCTGCCTCTTCAGCGAGGCCAAGGAGCGGATTAAGAAAAGCGACTACACCTTGGCGGTCACCGATCCCGCGGCAGTGCCCCTGGCCTCGTACGCAGACGATCCCGCCGTCGGTTTCGCACTGAAAGAACACCCCTCCTGGAAGTCCGTGTTCATTGGCACGCGCCTCCTCTCGCGCGACATGATCGCCGCGTTGGCCACGCGCGCCGGCGCCTGGCGACTCACCGATCCGGGAACGGTCTCCTCCGCCGCCGAAAACCTCATCATGCTCCATCCCCTTGTCAACGGCCCCGTGACGGTGCGGCTCAAGAAACCCGCGTCGCTTGTCGAATGCGAGCCGGGGACACGGCGGACGGAAAGCGCGGCGACCCATGTCCTCGATCTTGAGGCGGGGCACACATACCTTTTCACGGTGCGATAACATTTACCCGTTTTACTGGAGACAGTTATGAAAACACAGAAATCGGCATTCACCCTCATCGAGCTGCTCGTCGTGATCGCCATCATTGCCATACTGGCGTCGCTGTTGCTGCCCGCGCTCACCTCCGTGCGGGGCCGCGCGAAATCGATCTTCTGCGCCGGCAACCTGAGGCAGATCGGCGAGGCGGTCCATTTGTACGGCGTCGATTACAACGACTTCCTGATCCCGTCGAAATACCGGATGTCGGCGGCCAACTCAAGCACCGCTTCGTATTGGCCGAACATACTCGTCTTCTGCGAATACCTGCAGGCGCCGAGACTCACCGCCATGGGAGCCCCGGTCACCCAGACGTCGGTCTTCAAGTGCCCGGCCGGCAGTGACACGCTCTGGGTCTGGCCCGAGAGCCCCGCCTCGCGGTTCGACCCGGTGGGCGCGAAATACGACCGGGAGCAGAACAACATGGGCGGCTCGCTCTTTTACGTCGACAGTTGGTATGGCATCGCCGCCGGGCATCCCACCACGAGCGATAACGTGTTCCCCTTCGTTGAGATACCGACTACGGAATACGGAACCAACCTGCACAAGTTCACCGACATAAAATACAGCTCACAACTGGTGTTCATCTTCGACGGGCTCTTCTATCTCCAAAACGGCTTCAAGTGCATCAACGTGCGGCATACCGGATCGACGGCGAACGCCGTGTTCGCCGACGGCCACACCGAAGCAATTGGCAGCGCGCAAATCCCGCCGGACGACCTGTTCCCCTATGCGACGACCTCCTACTTCAGCGCGTACCCGACGCCGAAATGGCGCCTGGACCAATGAGGTGGTTTTGCTCGCAACTCAACTCATGGAAATCAACCAGTACCGAAAATAATTTTGTCGCCAAAATTGTTTTCTCTGCTATTTCCGTCGTCGGACTCGCGACAACCAATTATCAAACGCGAAAGATAAGAACTTTATTTAGGAAATAGCATACATGAGGAACATCATGCGCATGAAAACCGCTTACCCTCTCTCGCTCGCGGGATGCATCGCCATCAGTCTCGTCAGCCTCGCCGCCCATGCGTCCGCGGCGGAGCCGCTCCCCGCGGCAACGGAATTACCTTTCACGTGGTGCGTCCAGGAGGCGACCTCCCCGGAGATTAAGCCTGATCCCGTCAAATGGAAGACCATCGGCAAGAATGCGTGTTATGGCCCGCTCCAAAATCTCGCGAAGGCCATCGGCGTCATCGACCCGTCGGGGAAATGGGTCGGCAAACTTCCCGAGGCGCTCTGGTTTTGCCAAGAGGTGGACATTCCGGACTTCAGCCAGCAACAGTCCCTCCATCTCGCCTTCCAGCGGATCAAAGGGATCGGCAGACTCTACGTCGATGGCAGATTCGTCAAAGAGCTGTGGCGGCTTGATCGGGAGGCGGACATAACCGATTTCGTCACCCCCGGGAAAAAGGCGGAGGTCTCGCTGTACCTGACGTGGAAAGGCGTCGGCACCGAACGGAAGTTGTCAGACGACGCCATCCTCAGCGCCGCCGTCACGAAGGAGGGCAGATGGAAGGAGGACGGCCCGCGCTATCTGGGCGTCTGCGGCCGGACCTTCCTCCGGATCCACCACCGCGGAGCCAGCCTGAAGGACGTCTGGGTGGAAACCAGCTGGGAGCCGAAATCGATAACGGTGCATGTATCGACCACGGGAAAAGAGTCGCCCTCACTGCTGGTCGCTGCCGCCGTGCGGGAGGAATCCGGAGCGAAAGTCCTCGAGCTTCCCGCGCGGCCGTTCTCGCCCAACGGCGTGACCCTCTCCGCGCCCTGGCAAGACCCGATCCCCTGGCAGCTCGACGCGCCACACCTCTACACGCTCCGCGTCTCGCTGCTCGGCAACGACGGAACAGTTCTCGAGACGCTTCCCCCCACGACGTTCGGCTTCAGAGACATCAAGATCGACAGACAGCACCTTCTCATCAATGGCGAACGGAAACCCTTCCGGCTGAGCCCTCTTGTCCGGCCTGACGACCTGATCACCGGCTGCGGACCGGGCGACGTCTACACGGGCATGGAGCAGATGCTCTTTCTGAAGAAGACCGGCTTCAACGTCTTCGGCATGCAACCCCACAACATCCTCTTCTTCTCAAGCCTCACCGACTGGCCCATATACCGGGAGGACTTTCTGGATTGGGCGGACAGGA
>CAYTFM010000063.1:19252-32332 GCA_964436735.1 uncultured Victivallales bacterium
CTGACCACAAGCGTTCCCCACATCACGGCGCACTGGCAGAACTATGGCTTCCCCGCCAACGCGAAGGTCACGGCACAGTACCGCGAGGAGGTCGCCCAGTTCATCGCCGAATACCGGAACCATCCCTCGATACTCGCCTGGATCGACTCCATGAACTACATGAACCAGGACTTCGCCGCTTTCGCCAACCGTCCAGAGGGGATGGGGCAGGAACCGGACGCGCGAGAGCAAGCCTCGACTATCTCCAAGACGATCGCGAAGGGCGCCGAACTCATCTCCTCGATAGACCCGACGCGCCCGGCCTATTCGCATGCGGGAGGCAACATCGGCCAGATAGGAACGGCCAACCAGCATATGAACTTGATCCCCTTGGCCGAAATGGAGAAGTGGCCCTCCTTCTGGGCGGAGAAGGGAGCGAAGCCGTGGATCGCCGTGGAGGCGGCCTTCCCTTTCATCCAGGACTTCTGGTTGAAGAACAGAAACCCCGCCGACGGCACCTTGACGCCGCTGGGCGAGTTCGCCTTGACGGAGTTCTCGGCGATGTTCTACGGCGAGGAGGCCTATGCCCGGGAAACCGATGCGTTCAGAGGGGAGACGCTCGCCTACACCAAGAGCAACACGGCCACGGACAAATCATTCGACAAGGCCTACATGCTCCCCGAAGCCGACCGGAGAATAGCCGACTACGGCCGCGGGTGGAACCGCGCCTGGCGCGCCTGGCAGGTCACCGGCTGGTGCCCGTGGCTGGTCGCCTGGGGTCTCAACTGGAGCAGCTACAACGGCAAGAGTCCCGACCAGGCGATGCCCGCGACCGCGGCGGCCTACGCCGAAACCATGCAGCCTCTCCTGGCCTTCATCGGCGGGGCCCCCGACTTCTATTCGAAAGACCACATCTTCCATCCGGGAGCAAAGCTGGAGAAGACCATCGTGATCGTCTGGGATGGCCCGGGCGTCGTGAAGGGGGAGGTGAACTGCGCCCTTGCCGACGCTTCCGGCAAAACGGTATGCGCCGCCGACTTTACGCCGGAGCTCAAACCTGGAATCGTCAGCTTCATCCCCTGCGCATTGCAGCTTCCCGCCGGCGACGGAGACGCTTCCTACAAACTCACGATGGTGTGCCGACTTCCGGATGGCAGGCGTTCACAGGATAGCATGAGTATCTCGGTCATCGCTCCCTCGCCCGCCCCCATCGCCACCCACCGCCGGCTTCTGCTCTACGACCCCGCGGGGGAATCAGCATGGGTCGAGGGGCTTGCCAAGGCGACGAAACTGAAGTCCCTGGACGAGGCGACCGCTCTTCTGGCCGACGGAAAGGGAACGGAGAGCACACTCGTCATCGGCCGCAACGCCCTGGGGGGACTGCAACGCCTCCCCTACAATGAGCAGGACATAGACGCCGGCCTACGGGTGTTGCTCCTCGAACAACAACCACTCGATCTGCAGCGGCTGGGATTCAGAGCCATGGAATGGGGCGAACGCTCGGCGTTCATCGTCGACGGCGACTCCCCGGCGCTCAAGGGCATATCCAACGAGGAGCTACGCGACTGGAGAGGACGCGCCACGCTGCTTCCAGAAAGCTCCGGACTTCAGTGGTGGTCCGACGCCGGCAGCGCGAATCCCATGAAGCCCGTCAGAACCGGACGCTGGGGCAACCATGGCAACGTCTGCTCGGTCATTCTGGAGACCCCCCAGCACGGAGGATTCATCCCACTTCTCCAAAACGGCTTTGACCTGGCCTACTCTCCCCTTCTTGAATGGCGTTACGGCAAAGGCGGGATCTGGTTCAGTCAACTCGATCTGACGGCACGCATCCCGGGCGAACCGGCGGCGGAACGGCTGGCGTCCAACCTCATCGGCTACCTTGACGGCTCGATGCCGGAGCGTTCGTCGCCCGTGCGCATCGATCTCCGCGCCAACGCCGACAGGTACCGCGCCCTCGGCTTCCTCGAAGGCGACGGGGGGATAACGGTTTCCGAAACCCCGCCTGAGGCTGCCGGGAAAGCCTTGATTGTCCCCGCCTCAAAAAACTCAATCGCGCAACCCAGAAGCGTAACGGCCATTTCGACACGGTCCATGCGCCTCGACGGACGCGGCGTCCTGCCCGCGAACCTTCTGCGCTTCCGACTGCCCGTCCCGGCGGAGCCAGCCTCATGGAACGGGATTGGCGACGCGCTCCTGAAATACGATCAGAAGGCGGACCGCATCTACTGCGCGGTGGCGATAGACTCCGCCTCCGGCCCCTACAAGGACAAGGCCGAGGAGAACAACGCCCGGCTCAGCCGTTGGCGGCTTGAACAACTCAACGACCGCGCCCTGGCTCTGCTTGGGGCGAAAAGCTCGAAGGAGCTCGCGGCCCGTCTCTGCTCCCTCAAGGGGGTGACGGAGGACACCGCCGAAAAAGCCACCCCCATAAAACTGGAATCTCTTGAACTAAGCGATTCCTTCAAGAGCGAAGGGCTCTCCGCCGCCAAACTCCTTGACGCGGCACCGCCCTCGAATCTCACATGGCGGAAAGTCGACGAACTGGCGAACCAGCGCGACCTCCTTGGCTTCTCCTATGGCGGCGGCAAGGGAATGGAACCCGCCGCCTTCATCGACATCGGACGCCTCCTCGCCGTCGCGCCAGCGTCTGACAGGATGGCCATCCTTAGAGCCACCTTCTCAAGCGATTCCGCCAAGGAGTACAACCTCAGAATCGGCGCAGACTATTGGGCGGTCCTGCTTCTTAACGGCAAGGAGATTCTTAGGCTCGACAAGCAAAGCACCCCGCCTCGCACCGACGCCGCCCGCGCACGTGTCGCATTCCAAACAGGGGAGCACAAGCTGGAACTGAAAGTGGTCTCCGGAAGCAACGGATTCGGCGCCTGGCTCCTGCTCACCGACGAGCCGAACCTCACGCCGCTGGCGATCGAACTTGGCATCGGCAAGCCTCCCCTGATCGGCACGGCCCTTGGCCCTGACAACCCCGCCGGGAAACCATCACTCTACGCCGAACCTATGCAAAGAGGCCACGACCCCTACGTCTTCTACTTCTGGTGAAGCCGCGGTGGCGGATGGCGCATATTTCCTTACATACATTAGGCGGGCATCTGCCCGCAACTGTTGTCCCGGAGATCGGGACGCTCCAAAATCCATTGGAGCGGCCGCGTCCCCGCGGCCACATTGCATTTCCTTAGCATGCACTTAGCCGGCTACGTTCATTTCCCGATGGGGCTACGGCGCGGGGGCGTCCCAAAGGCGTTCGGCGAATTCCGCCGTCTGCCGGGTGAGCCACGTCCAGTCGCCCGCCAGGATCCGCGCCTTGTCGAACAGCGGGCCGCCAATGCCATAGCCGTCGGCTCCGGCGTCGCGGAAGGCGCGGATCGTCTCTAGCGTGACGCCTCCGGTCGGGATCAGTTTTATGTGGGGGAGGGGCGCTTTGACGGCGCGGATGTAGGCCGGTCCAAGTGTATCCGCCGGAAAGACTTTCACCGCCGGTGCCCCCAGGCTGTGTGCCCGGTGGATCTCGGTAGGGGTCATCGCTCCCGGAAAGACCGGGACGCCGTCGGCCACGCAGCGTGTGATGACGTCCTCGTCGACGATGGGCGTCACAATGAAGGAAGCCCCCGCGGACCGCGCCATCTCGAGTGAGGCGGTGTCGCAGACGGTTCCCGCGCCGATGTTCGCGACGTCGCCGAAGCGTTCCGTCAGCGTGGCGATGATCTCCGGAGCCCCTTTCGTGTTCATGGTCACCTCGAGCATCGTCAATCCACCCTCGAACGCGGCGGCGGCGGCGCAGAGGCAGTGCTCCGCGCTGAACCCGCGCAGGATGCCAACAATAGGAAGACGCTCGAACAGATGCCATTGGAAATCGCTCATTATTTTATTTCCTAAAAAGTGCTATGCCTGTACGTTTGGTGAGAAGGTGTTGCGAGAACAACGACGAAAATAAAAGAGAAAACAATTTTGGCGACAAAATTGTTTTCGGTATTCTTTGAATTTCATAATCAGCGTATGCACATGACTCAGGTAACCGCAATATGCTGTGTGTAATCTACGAAAATTATCACTATGGGTGACGTGCGCCTTAGTCACATGCATACGCACATTTCATAATTTTGGTTACGGGTGAATCTGGCCTTAGCCGTTTTCCTCCAGTCCGCGCGCTTCAAGAAACACTGCGTGTCCCCGCGCGGCGAGCGTGTCGACGACCGCCGCAGGAACGACGGTCGCGCGGGTTCCCATACCCAGGAGATTGACCGCCAGCGTGTAGGGGTTCTCCAGTTTTCCGCCGGCGCAGAGGAGCAAGGAGGAGTCGGACGAGGTGAGCCCTCCCAGTTCCGCGCCGACCAGAAGGCCGCTCAGGTAGGAGCTGTTCGACGAGATCCCGCATCCGTTCAGAAGCTGACGCGCACGAACGCGGAACAGTGTCGACGACAACGGTTCTTTGGCTCCCAGAAGGCACCCCTCTGAAAACGAATTCTCGTCGAACGCCGCTGCGGCCCCAGAGTCGCCACCAGTGGAGCCGCGCAGCACGCTGTGCGTTCTGAGCACTTCGAAAAGCTCTCCTGTCATGAAGGTGCGGAACCCGCGAGCGGCGTTGTTGACGACTTCCACGTGTTTGGAATGGGTGCCCGGCATGATGACGGTGCAGCGTGCGGGGAATTTATCGTGACCGAGATAGTCGGCGAGACCGATCAGTTCGGCCTCCTCGCCGCGCATCACGTCATCTTTCGAGCGAACCCCTGAGAGGAGGTACGCGTTTCCGCGGGAACCGCCCGCCTGTTCAAGCTTGTGCCACACCAGAGCGGCGGCGTCCAGCGTGAACGGCAGTTCCGCATACGGCAGCTCATGCCATCCGATCGACGAGCTCGCCATGCCGGAAATGACAAGAGGAGCGTCGTCGGCGTCATGACCGCTTTCCTTGCTGAGGCGTTCGCGCGCCGAGGTCAACGCGGAAGCGAAGCGCGCCGCCCTTGAAACGGCCGTCGACGAGGAGGCGATCCGCGCCACGCCCTCGTCCGAAAGGGACTCCGTGGCGACGCGCCGCCCCTGCAATTCGACCAAGCGGAGACGAAGCCTGCTTGTCCCCCAGTCGCACGATATGAAAAATGTTGTCATTGGACTCCTTTACAAACCAATCTATACGATCAAGCTATTCTAACGGTGAAGGGATGATTTATCAAGGAAATCGACGTCTTCGGGGTGAAGAGTAGGAGGGCGGCACTTTTTTTTGCGGGCGCACTGAATGTTGAATTAGTGCACAGGCTGCATTGTTGTAAACTCATGCGCGCCATGATAGAATCAAACTGTAAGGGAGAACAAGGCCGCATTCAACCCAGAATACGCGAACTGGAAATAACGAACGTAAAGGAGCACGCATGTACAGCCTGATGACACGCCACGTTCTCGTCGTCCTTGTCGGGGTTGCGGCCGCCGTTGCCCCACACGCTTCGCAAGCTCTTACGCTGGAGGACTTCCGGTCGATGCCGGACAACCGCATAGCGGTGCGGACCTCGCTCGGCGTGCGTTCCGTACGGCCGCTTGGTCCCTCACAGGTCGAACTTGTGCTGGGGCTGAGTTCGACGCCCGCCGCCGAGAATCCGCTCGCCTGGCGGGTGGTGAGCAACGACGACCCCGACTACGCCTATGAAAAATTCGTATGCCCGTCGAAGGCGGGCGTGAAAAAGGCGGTCGAGGCCGAGGGACCCGACGGCTGTCCTTTCCCGAAGTTCGAGACCCGTGTGGTCACCCTTGACCTGCCCACGCCCATGAAGGAGGGCAAATCATACGATTTCATCGCGCAAGGCGTCAACGGCGGCGTGGCGGTGGGCGGGCATGCTGCGCAGGGAGTCCTCTACAAAGGGACGGGAAACTATCCCGTCCCCGACAACGCGCTCGATCTCGCCGTCATCGGCCTGCGCCGCGTCGAGCCTGCCGGCAACGGCGTCATTCTGCTCGAGTTCGGTCCCGGCTTCTCGCCGAAGGCGGGTTCGAAGCCGGAGAGCTATGCCGTGACCATCGGCGGCAAGCCCGCCAGCATCGTCAATCTTGGTCGCATATCGAAGGTCGACACCTATCTTCCGGTGGGCTGGCCTTTTGTCGCCATTCCCCTGCACGAGGTCTTCCTGCAATGCTCCCCCGTGTACAAGGATGGCGACACCATCACGGTGAAGGTTGACAAGGCGGCCACGGCCGGCGCCGCGGAGACGGCGTGCGCCTTCGACTCTGCGAAAACGCTGTGCAACTCCATCAAAGTCAACCAGATCGGTTATCTGACCGACTCGCCCGTCAAGGTGGCCTATCTCGGCCGCTGGATGGGATCGTTCCCGGAGATCAGAAACGGAGCCCCGGGCGAGGGGGAGAAGAAGAACGGCCAGCCCGCGGCGTCCGCGGACCAGTCTCCCACAATGGGGCCGGCTCTCGCGTTCGAACATGCTCCCGCCTTCCAGATCATTCCCGAGAAGGGTGGGGCTCCCGTGTTCTCCGGGGCCGCGAAACTCATCCACCGCTCGGGCACGTTCAACGAGGGTATCTATCCTGTCGACCATTCCGGCGAGAACGTTTATCTGCTCGACTTCACCGGATTCAAGACGCCGGGGCGCTATGCGGTTGTGGTTCCGGGCGTCGGGCGGAGCCTGTCCTTCATGATCGGCGACGACGCCTACAAGACCGCGTTCGAGGTGCAGGCGCATGGCGTCTTCACGCAGCGCTGCGGCATCGAGTTGAAACCGCCCTATTCGGACTGGCGGCGGATCGCCTGCCACAAAAAAGGGCTGACCCTGACTTCGCAGATCCGGAGCGAGAAGCACGATATCGCCAAGGATCTACCTGCGAAGACGATCTACGAGAAGACGAACGCCGCCGATTCCGCCGAGCGGGCGGTCATCATCCAGGCGTTCGGCGGACATCACGACGCCGGCGACTACAATCCCCGCTCGCACTACGAGGTTGCGCAAAAGCTGATGAACGCCTACGAGATGGCGCCGAAGAAATTTTTCGACGGGCAGCTGAACATCCCCGAGAAGGGTAACGGCCTGCCCGACATCCTCGACGAGGCGTACTGGGCGCTGCGTCTCTGGATCGATCTGCAGGACGCCGACGGCGGCGTGCGCAACGGCACGGAATCCAACGGCGACCCTAATTTCATCCAGACCGTCGAACTCGACCCGAAGGGTGACTACGCCTACGCGAAAGACGCCGAAGGCTCGCTTCTCTTCGCCGGCATGATGGCGCAGGCCTCCCGTCTCTGGCGCGCCAACGGCAAGACAGCCGAGGCCGACGACTTCCTCGCAAAAGCGGTGAAGGCGTACGACTGGGCGGTGGCGAACCCGCTCAAAACCTCCGACGCCAAGTTCTATGGCCACCACATCGCTCCGCCGAAGGCGTACGCCGCCGCGCAGCTTCTCCACACCACGAAGGATCCGAAGTACAACAAGGACTTCCTCGAGGTCTGCGTGTGGGTGAAGAAGCCCGACGCCGACGTCGAGGTCTACGGCCAGTACGACATGCAGGACGCCGCCTGGGCGTACGCCGCATGTCCCGCGGAGATCGTCGCCGCCGCGGCGCAGGACGCCATCAAGAAGGCGATTGTCAAGAAGGCCGATATCTTCATCCAGCACTGCTCGACCATGGCGTACGCCTTTATCCGCCATCCCTGGGCCCCCATCAACTGGGGCACCGGCGCCTACGAGAACGGGCTCAACCAGATCATCCAAGCCCATAAACTCACGGGCGACAAGAAATATCTTTTGTGGATCGTCCGCACCTGCGACAACACCCTCGGCGCCAACCCGCTCAACCGCAGCTACATCGTCGGCGCGGGGACGCGGACGGTCCGCGCCCCCTTGCACAACAGCCGCTACTGCCAGGCGGGCGAGGTCGTCGACGGCCAGCAGGTGGAGGGGCCTGTGCAGAAGGGCGATGGTTACCGCGTCGCGGAAACCGCCTATCCGAAGATCAATGACAAGTTCGCCCCGCTTTACACCTTTGTGGACAACCATTTCGCCATCGGCATGGACGAAGGCATGTCGCCGACCCAAGCGCAGACCATGGCCGTGTTCGGCCTCCTGCTCCCGGACGCGGGAAAATAGAGAAAGGTATGTGCATGAAGCCCTCGATCATCATATCGATGTTGTCCATGCTGTGTGTGTCGCGTCTCGCCGCCGATAACTGGCCTACCTACCAGCATGACAACCAGCGCACGGGCGTCACCGCCGAGGCGATCACGCCGCCGTTGAATGTCCAATGGCGTCACACGCCTCCCGCCGCGCCGGCGAAAGGCTGGCCGCTGCCCGCCAACGGCTACGGCGTCATCAAGGACAAAAACGACGTGAACTTCGACGACGCTTTCCAGGTGGTCAGCGTGGGGTCGATGGCGTATTTTTGTTCGACCGCCGACAACCAACTCTACGCCGTCGACGCCGCCAGCGGCATGGTGAAGTGGACCTTCTTCACCGGCGCGCCGCCGCGCCTCGCCCCCGTTCTGTGGAAGGGAAAGGTCATCGTGGGGGGCGACGACTCCGTGGTCTACTGCCTCGACGGCCAGACTGGCGCGCTCCAGTGGAAGGTCGACTGCGCGCCAGCTGATGAGCGGATGTTGGGGCACGGGCGTTTCTCCTCGGTCTGGGCGATCAGGGCCGGCGGGATGATCGAGAACGACATCTTCTATTGTGTCGCCGGACTCTTTCCCGCCGAAGGGATCTTCTTCTACGCGATCAACCCGGCGGATGGAGCGATGCTCTGGCGGCGGCAGCTCGATAAGGGCGGATCCCACAGCCCCTCGCCGCAGGGCTACATGCTGGCCAGCGACGACTCCATCTATATGACCGCGAAAACCGCCCCGACCCGCTGGAGCAAAGCGGATTGGTCGCCACTCGGGTTCGCCACCCCTTTCCCCGCGGTGAAAAACCCGCACGAGTACGGCTTCTACAATGGCGGTTCCGAGGCTCGGATATGGAACGGGAAAAATGTGGTGTACGGACAGGCCTGCGTCCTTGCCTACGATCCCGACAAGGTCTTCAAGGACAAATACGGACACGAGCAAAAAGGCGAGTTGATATTTAATTGGTTCAACGCGAGGCAGATGCTTTTCAACAACGGCACCGCCTACGCCGCCACCGATTATTATCTCGCCGCCGTCGATGAGAAGCTTCTTCCTGAGCTGGCGAAAAGTGAGTTCAAGGAGTTCGAGGAGGCCTACAAGGGACTCACCGTCGCGTCTTTTCTCGAGCATCAGAGCACGTACAAAAGCATTGCCGGGAAATACGGCGAGGAGCATCCGCTCTGCGTATGGATTAAGAACGGTCCATTCAAATGGGGTGCCGACAAATGGAGCAAGTGGCCGGCGAAGTCCGAGGAGCTCATCAAGAAGTGCGGAGCCAAAGCGAAATGGCTGACGCCGCTTGTGGCCAACCAGTTCATGATCAAGACGGGCGAAGTGATCTACGCCGGCGGCGAGGACGCCGTGGTCGCCATCGACGGCGCCACCGGCAAGGAGCTGTGGCGGACGCCGACCGCCTCGCGGGTCAGAGGGCTTTCCGCCGCCAACGGGCGGCTCTACGTCAGCGAGGTCAATGGAACCGTCAGCTGCCTCGCCGCCGCGCCGTGCGCGTCCCCCGCGGCAACCGTGGCTGATCTGAAGGCGGCGGCGTTCACCGACGACGGCAAGGCGGAGAAGCGCAAGGAGCTGGCGAAGCAGATCGTTGCCGCCGCGTCCGCCTCGTCAAAAGGCTACTGCCTGCTCCTTGGGGGTGATGGCCGCCTCGCCGCCGAGTTGGCGGGGACGACGAAGCTCGACATCTACCTCGCTTTGTTCGACGAGAAGAGTGTGGGCGCCGCGCGCCGCGCCCTCGCCGCCGCCGGAGTGTATGGTAGCCGCGTGACTGTCGATCTGGTGGCGAAGGACAAGCTGCCGTATCCGCCCTACGTCTTCAATCTTGTGGTCGATGAAGATTCCCTCAATGGAGGGGAGCAGGTGGTGCCGATCACCGAGGCCCTGCGCGTCACCCGCCCCTGCGGCGGCGTGCTGGTGGCGGGGAAGTCCGCCGGCGCGGTCGACGCCGTCCTGGCCTCCTGCAAAGTGGAACTTGATCATGCGGGCGGACTGATGACAATCACGAGAGGCGCATTGCCCGGCGCGAAGGATTGGACGCACAATTATGGCACCGCCGCCGGCACCTTCTGCAACGAGGACGCGTTGGTCAAACCACCTTTTGGCATCTTGTGGTATGGCGAGCCAGGCCCGAGAAAACGCATCGAGCGGCATGCGTCGCCGCCGCTGCCCCTGGTGGTCGACGGCGTCTTCTACACCATCGGCTACGACATCGTCATGGCCTATGACGCCTACAACGGCCTCCTGTACTGGGAGCGGCTGATCATGGGCGCCTCGCGGGAGCGCGTCGGCCTCGACTCGTCGAACATCGTCACCGACGGCGCGCATCTCTACCTTGTGGTGGGCGAGAAGGAGTGCCAGCGACTCGACCTCAAGACCGGGGAGACCACCAAGACGTATCCTGTTCCCCTCAAGGAAGGCTCCGCGTTCAATTTTTGGAGTTGGATCTCCCTCGACAACGGACTGCTGTTTGGCAGCCGCTCCGAGGTCGACGAGAAGCGCAAGCAGCCTACCCGCCGGACCAGCGCGACGGTCTTCGCCATGGATCCCGAGTCTGGCGAGAGGAAGTGGGTCTACGAGGGCGCGGGAATCGACCACGACGGCATTGCGATTGGCGACGGAAAGTTGTTTCTCGTCGACCGCAACCTCTCCGACGCTGAGAAGACGGCCGCCCTCGCCGCCACGGTCAAGGATCCGGCCACCAAGGACCGCGAACCGATCGACAAGCAGGGCAAGCCCCTCCTGTCCGATCTGCGCAAGATCGTCGTCCTCGAAGAGAAAACGGGGAAGATCCTCTGGCAGAAGCCATTCAATGTCAGCGATGTGACAATCGACGACACGGTCATCTCGGCGGGCAACGTCACCGTGGTGTGCATGTACAAGGACAAAACGCTGATTCTTTGCGGCACGGGCAGTTTCGGCCATCCCTACAAGGAGTACGAGAAGGGTGAATTCGCCCGCCGGGCGATCTACGCGTTCGCGAGCGACGACGGCGCGCTGTTGTGGGGCGGGCGGCGCAACTATCACAAGCGTCCGATCATCGTGGGTGACTGCGTCTACGCCGAGCCATTCGTATGGCATCTCAGGACGGGTAAGCCGAAGACGGTGGAGAACCCGCTGTCGGGAGGGCGGCAGCAGTTCGACATCTACCGCGGCTACATCGGCTGCAGTCATTTGCTCGCCTCCGGCGCCGCGCTGTTCGGTTCATGGGGTAACGGCATCTCGGGTATGGATCTCGACAAGGAGGTCGGTTTCATGCCGTTCTCGAACATGTCGGTCAGTTGCGGCTTGTGCATGTGTCCGGCGGACGGCATTTTTCTGGCCCCCGAGGGGCGTTCGGGCTGCATGTGCCCGACCCCGATTCTCAGCTCCATCGCGCTCTATCCGAAGGAGAAGGGGCGCGCCTGGGCGACAGGTCTCAACAGCTTCCTGAAGGATGTCGTCTCGACGCCGGTGAGGCACGCCTATCTCAATCTTGGCGCGTCCGGCTACCAGGAGGACGCCGAAAAGCACCTGTGGATACCCTACAGCGGCGATCCGGTCAGGTTTGGCACGGGGCTCATCGGCAAGTGGCTGCCCGCCTATGCGCACAACGAAAGTCAATTCTACCAGCTCAGCGAGGCGTTTACTACCATTGGGAAAACTGACAGGCCCTGGCTCTACACCTGCGGATACAAGGCGGAAAAGCCGCTGTCGTTCAAAATGTTCGACAAAGGACAAGGCCCAGGAACCTATACTGTCAGGCTGCATTTCGCCGAGCCCGACGCGAAAACCGCTGCCGGACGGCGTGTCTTCTCCGTGTTGCTCCAAGGCAAGGAGGAACTCAAGGACTTCGACATCGTCAAGGCGGTCGGCGCGCCGCTGACCGCCGTCATGCGCGAGGTGAAGGGGGTGCAGGTCGTCGACAATCTGACCATCCAACTGAGGCCCGCCGCGTCGTCTCCGCTCAAGGAACCCATTCTTTGCGCCGTAGAGGCCGTGCGGGAATAGCCTCTGGACGTAACAAGGCATGAGCGTCACTTCCTAAAGCCTGCCAGCGCGTCCGAGAATTTCTGGTCGAACAAAAGGTAGAGGAAGAATGGAATGTTGTAGGAGGCGGTGAAAAAGCAGAATAAGGCCAGATATAGTTTTTCAGGCTTAGAATTTCACGGTCACCCGGGAAATTATATGTCTGAAAAACTATAGGAGGCGTCGGACCAATGGTTTCCCTCTGAGAAGGAGACGTACATTTTATCCACCGTCCAGACGCCCGTGCCAAGAATCCTCACTTTCCCCATGGGCGGTTGAGGCATTGCTGGGCTTGGAGATGAATATTCTTGCTGATCAACCTTCCTTGAAGTGTCTTGTGCCGTTGCGGAGAGTGCGCACATTGCGCAGGTGAATGCGATGACTCGGAGAAATGACGTCATAGGCGAGAACCGGACTGCTGCTACGTGGTGGTTGAGGTGCAATTAGGGGACACGGATTTTCCGTGTCCCTTAAGTTATTGGGTAATTGAGGGGAGTCAAATTTCGATCATGTGGAGCCGGTGCGGTGAGTCTTTCACGAAAGTTCCCAGATGGGCGAAACACAGAAAGCGCTGCAGGATTGTGTCCGTGGGGTTTTGGGCTATGCCCTTCTTATTAGGAAGGCGAGGCCTTGAGGGCGGCGATGGCGCGGTTGAGGTCGTCAATTTCATTTTTGGAGACGGGCAGGTCGCTCACCGCCTGCAATTGTTCCGCGGCGGTTGAGACAAATCCGAACATGGCGTCGATTTCCGCCTGAGTCAGCCCTCCACCCCTTTGCGTCGACAGCTCTTCGCTACGCATCGTACCCCTCGTCTGCATAAGCCATACCATTTTCAACGCAGAAGGGGTATCCCGCAATTGGTTGGCGAAAAGTCACATTCCGAGACCTGTCGTCTAATGCGCGGGTGAATGACCGCCGTGCGCTACTGAGCCTGTCCTACAATTAAACCGGGCATCCAAAAGCCACTTGTGACCCACTTT
>CAYTFM010000064.1:0-1432 GCA_964436735.1 uncultured Victivallales bacterium
CGCTGGGTTGATCGGTTGGGTCGACCCGAGCAAGGTTGCCGAGGGCCGCTACCTCATCGTCGAGCTGACCCTGCACGACGGGCTGGTGCCGCGCACGAATCGAGGCATGTTCGCCAGCAACGAGATCCCCTACGAGGACGACAACGACCTGGACCATGAGGCGATCGGCGCCGCATTGAACAAGGCCGTCTACAACTATATGCACGGCAATATGATCGACGACGACGTCAGATTCTGGTTCGACGACTCCGCCCCCGCGCCCCGTCTTCCCCGCAGCTTCGTCCGACATGCGATCAAGGCGTGACCGCGGTGGCCACAAACAAACAAGAATTTCCTCCCTGGCTCGTTATAGTATGGTGATGATGAAGAAAGACAAAATCGGACAAAATTTCGACAAGGGGGCGGCGGCCTACGATCTCAACGCCGTCATTCAGCGAAACTGCGCGGGGACGCTGATGAGACTGCTGCGGAAGCGCGTCGCCACGGACGGCATCTCCTCGATCATCGAGATCGGCTGTGGGACGGGGTTCGTCTCCGAACGCCTCGTCAGGGCATTCTCCGGCGCCGACTTCGCGCTGACCGATCTTTCCGACGGCATGCTGGAGAAATGCGCATTGCGTCTCGCGAGCACCAAGGCGTTCCGAGAGGGAAGGATCCGCCTCCTGCGCCAGGATGGCGAACGACTCGACATGCGTGGCGCTGATCTGATTGTGTCCGGCCTCACCTTCCAATGGTTCGAAGACCTTCCGTCCGCGTTGAGGAGACTTCATTCGCTCCTGAATCCGGGCGGGACACTTGCCTTTTCGATTTTATCCTCGGAGACGTTCGCCTCGCTGCGCGAGTCGTTCGCGTCCGTCAACACCCCCTTCCCCGGCCCATCGCTACCCCAAGTTGACGTCGTCAAGAACGCGCTTTCGGACTTCTCCGAAGTTCACCTCGAAACCGAGACCCGCCCGGAAACCCATGTGTCGACGCGGGAATTCCTGAAAAGCCTGCGCAGCATCGGCGCGGGAAATCCGGTGGAGCAGCGCCTGCCGGTCACCTCACTTAGGCGCGCCATCCAGGCGCACGAACGGCGTGCGCCGTCGACGGCGGATGGATTGACCTTCGATTATCATGTGGCATACGCTATTTGCACAAAAAAATAATGGTTGACCATTTCATGGAGGGGAAAGATGACATCGATCTTGAGGAAACAGGCTTATGGGATCATGTGCGCGGCGGCGTTTGTGGCATTCGGGACAGCGGCGCAGGAGAAGAAGGCCGACAAGCCGCCATTCACCCTCAAAGTCGACACCGACAAGCCCGACGCGCAGGGCGACATCGGCGAGAAAAACCCCGGCTCCGTCGTCTGGGACAGCGTCCCCTATGGCGACCAGATCCAGCTCTCCGCCCAATCGCTGTGCGGATCGCTCTACCTGTTCGTCGGCCA
>CAYTFM010000064.1:1442-5475 GCA_964436735.1 uncultured Victivallales bacterium
GGCCGCGGCGGCAGGCGTTTATAAGAAGGGGGAAAAGGCGGTCTTCCGCGTCAGCCTCCTCGACGCGGCGGAAAAGCCGATCAAGGACAAGCAAGTGAAACTATCACTCGCGAAGGAACTCGCATACTCTGACCAAACGCTGCTCACCGCCGAGGCTCCTGTCGAGGTCGCGGCCAGCCTCGAACGCCCCGGCTTCATCCTGTGCACAGCCTCGTTCGAATATGAACCGGGGAAGAAGGTTGTCGCCCTTTGCGGCGCGGGGTTCGACCCGCTCGAGATCAAGCAGAGCCGTTCCGCGCCCGAGGACTTCGACCAGTTTTGGGGGAAACAGAAGGAGGAGCTCGCGAAGACCCCGATGAATCCCAAACTCGACCCTCTCGAACCGAGCGGAAACTTGAAGGGGAAGGTTGAAGCCTTCGACGTGAAGATCGACTGCCTTGGTGGTGCTCCCGTCTCCGGCTACTTCGCCCGGCCTGTCGGAGCCGCTCCGAAGTCGCTCCCCGCGTTCATCAACCTCCATGGCGCCGGCGTGCGCAGCGCCTATCGCCAGGACGGACGTGCCGCGCAAGGCATGCTGGCAATGGACCTCAACGCTCATGGCATCGAGAATGGCAAGCCAGAGGAGTTTTACAAGGAACTCAACGAGGGCAAGCTTAAAGGGTATCCCTCCTTCGGAGCGGAAAGCGTGGAAACGTTCTATTTCCGCGGCATGTTCCTGCGCCTTGTCAGAGCTCTTGAGTTCCTCAAATCCCAGCCCGAGTGGGACGGCAAAAATCTTATCGCCTTTGGGAGCAGCCAGGGCGGCGCGCAGGCGATTGTGGCGGCCGGGCTCGACCCGCAGGTGAGTCTCTGCGTGGCACTGGTTCCCGCCATGTGCGAGCACACGGGATTCCTCGTTGGACAGAACAGCGGATGGCCGCGCATGGTCAAGCTCAAGGATGGCAAACCGGAAAACGCCGAGGTCTTCAAAACCGCCGGCTACTATGACGCCGCCAACTTCGCCTCGCGCATCAAGGCCGAGACCTTCTTCAACGTCGGCTTCATCGACACCACCTGCCCGCCCACGTCGGTCTACGCCGCCTACAACAATATCAAGGCGGCCAAGGAGATCGAGAACCGCCCGCCGATGGGGCACGAATACAAGGCGGAACTCGCCGAGAAGCGCGTCGCCGCCCATGTGGCCAAGGCAAAGCAGAAATAGGTTTCAACCGAGATTTGCCAATCTCCGCAATCGAGGTCTTGAAGTGGGGCGAAACACCTTTTGCGCCAATTTCCAGAGGCGCGGAAGGTGCCGCGCCCCACATAGCTGCACCTTCACGCGCACGTCGTCTACATCCCAGAGGCGGACCGCTTTTTTTCTGAACCCTGCCCCCTACGATCCACACTAATCCTTCAAACACACATGCCGTCCATGCGTCTCCTTGATGAATAGAGCCGAGACCATCGAGACCAGCGCCATGGCTAACAGCCACGTGAACGTCGCCCGATAGGCGGACACCGGATACACCACCGCCGACGTCGTCACGACCGCCGCGTCCTTGAAACGGTCGAGGATCAAACCGGAGACGTTCGCGAACACCGCGATCACCACATACAGCGTCCCGTTGTAGAAACCAACCGACTTCCCGACACCCTCGGGATGATTGAGCTCCTTGACCGACGAGGCAACGACGGGATTGGCCGAGGAGGACACCGCCAGCGCCACCATGCAACTGAGGTAGAGCGGAAGGCTCTTGACTTCGAGCCAGACACCGCTGGCCATGGCGAGCACCGCCACCGCGGCAAGAATGGTGCTCGGCACGATCACCAGCTTGCGCCGATTGCCCACCAGATGGCTGCCAATTCCCACAAGCGGCATCAACACCATCAGCGTCGACATCATCGCCAGCGTACAGAGGGCGGCGGTTGCGGAGTCGACGCCCAAATAGTCCTCCAGGAACTTCTTGCCAATCACCGCCTGCAGCACCAGGTACATCGCATAGTTCACGCAGCCGGCCAGCAGCACCGGGATGTTCTGGAGGTTCGCGACCACACCCCAATAGGAGGCATCACCCGTCTGACGTTTTTCCGGCGGAAGCTCTTTGGCCACGACAAGATACAAGACCCCAACCGCGATGACCGCGAGAGCGGTGAGCAGCCCCCCCGCCACGATGCTGACGCGCCATCCGAACGCCGCGACGCTCCGCTCGAAGGGCGCCGTCCCAATTGCGCCACCAAGGCCTCCCATGAACAACATCACGCTGAGCAGCATCGTGAAGTGCCATGCGCCGAACATCCGGTCGATCTCCTTGACGACGCACAGGAACATGGTCGCGCTCCCCACGGCCAAAACCACCCGTGAGCAATACAGCATCGCGGGAGTCCTCGACGCGGCGAACGCGAAACACCCCAAAGCCATCAGCACCCCGCCGACAAGCAGCACCCGTATCCCGCCAAATCTGTCCACCACGGGACCGATGAAGAACTGCGCCACGCCGTAGGTGTAGAGAAAAACCGCCCCGACCGCCGCCACCGCCGAGGCCGTCATCGCGAAGTCCATCTGCAACTGGTTGAATATCGTGCCGGGAACCGCCACGCGGTGGAAGAAGGAGAGCAGGTAGACTACCCCCATCCCGCCAAGCACGGAGAGTTCCACCCTCCGCACCCACGCTCTTCCACCGAGTTTCAACACCGGATCACGCATCGCATCTCCTTAGCGCCACTCGCATCGCCAATCACGGCGTGGCTGTTTTCAAACGCGACAAGCCCCAAGTATACCACAAGACGGCGTGACAACGCAACATGACGCGCAATATTATGGCCGCTATTGCGGCCCTCGCAAAGTGGCGGTATGCTACGATTCGAAAACACACTCGCCCCCAATGACCAATGACCAATGACCAATGACCAATTAAAAACCGCGGCGGTGGCCACCTTCGGCTGCCGCCTGAATCAGGCGGAAACCGCTCTCATCTTCGAGGAGCTCAAGAATGCCGGCTACGAACTCGCCGACGCCGGAACGTCCACGCCACTCGATCTTGTTATCCTCAACACGTGCGCCGTCACCGCCGAAGCCTCGCGGAAATGCCGACAGGCCGCCCGCTCCCTGCGAACTAAACATCCCGCCGCCCTGATCGTGGCAACCGGCTGCGAAAGCGAGATCGACCTCGACGCATGGAGACGTGAACTCGGCGTCGACGCTCTCCTTCCCACCGCGCGGAAAGTCGAGGCTCTCCGCGCGCTTCTTGAGCCGAACGGCGCGCGCAACGCACCGCCTCCTTCGACGTCCGACCCCGCCGCCCCTTTCACGATCGCGCCATCCGGTGCCTATCCGTTCAAATGCCGCGCCAATCTGAAGATCCAGGACGGCTGCGACAACTTCTGCGCCTTCTGCATCGTGCCGCATGCCCGCGGCCGAGCGCGGTCTCGGGAATGGGATGACGCCATCCGCGGCTTCAAAGAACTTGTCGCCCGCGGCCACCGCGAGATCGTGCTCACCGGCGTCAACATCTCCTGCTACGAGCACAAGGGGCACAGCCTCGCCGACCTTCTCGAGGAACTCCTGGGAATTGAAGGAAATTTCCGTATCCGCCTCAGCTCGACGGAACTGCACCAGCAGAGCCGCACACTCCTGCGCCTAATGGCCAACTTTCCCAAGAAACTTTGCCGCTTCCTCCATCTGCCACTGCAACACGGAACGGACCAGCTCCTCGCCATCATGAACCGTCCGTACCGCGCCGCGGAGTTCGCCGACTTCGCGGCGGAGGCGGCGGAAACCGTGCCTGGCATCTGCCTCGGTGCCGACATCATCGCCGGTCTACCTGGCGAGACGGAGGAGCTTTTCGAGCAGTCCGCCGCCTTCACGGAACGCCTGCCCCTCGCCTATCTGCATGTGTTCACCTACTCTAAACGCCCCGGCACACCCGCCGCCGGGTTCGCCGACCAGGTTCACCCCAAGATGGCAACCGCGCGCCGCAAAAAACTTGACTCCATCAACCATCGCCTCTCCGACCGCTTCATCGACAGTCAGATCGGCAAGACACTCACCGTGCTC
>CAYTFM010000064.1:5485-16281 GCA_964436735.1 uncultured Victivallales bacterium
GGAGCACAAAGCGGGAACGCTGTCCGGGTGGAGTGACAACTACATCTCAGTGGAACTGCGACGGCCATCCCATCTCCCGAACAACTCACTGATCGCGAACAGCTTCGTCGACGCGACAATCACCCGCCGCTCCGGCCACCGAAAAGCATGCGCAGAGTAAAACACTCACGACAACGGCCTCCCGACTTACCCCAATTGCTCTGGACCGTCACAATTACAGAGCAGATAATCCCAAGTAACGCTAAACACACCTTGAAAAATTACCAAAATTGTAACATGTATACTATGGAGAACAGCTAATGAGATTGTTGGGCAGGGAACTACTGGATACGTTCAAAAAGCGGCATGCCGACGTCCGCAAAACAGTGGATGCCTAGGCAAACGAGGTTCTCGTCGCCCAATGGAAGTCACCTGTTGACGTAATCCGCAGATATCCCAGGGCGAGCATCCTCGCCCATAGAATCATATTTGACATCAAGGGGAATAACTACAGGTTGGCGGCAGCCGTGAGATTCGCAAATGGCAATGTCGTTGTGGAATGGATCGGCACCCACGAGGAATACGACAGAATAGATTTCAGTGGTTTGAAAATTGCGAGACGGAGGTGATATATGGAGGCGAAGCTGATCAAAACGAAGAGGGAATACAGAGCGGCCATGAAAGTGGTTCTCCGTCTTATGGCATCAAACCCTGTCAGAGGCACCAAGGAGGCCGATGAATTGGAGTTGCTTTCGCTGATAGTCGAGAGTTACGAGAACAAGCACTTCCCTATTCCGCCTGTCGATCCTATCGAAGCTATTAAATTCAGAATGGATCAAATGAGCATGGACAGGGCTGGACTTGCGGAAATATTAGGCGGGCGTTCAAGGGTATCGGAAATATTCAGGGGAAAGAGAAGGATATCGCCTTCAATGGCGAAAGCGCTTAACCAAAAACTGCACATCCCCGCCGAGACACTTCTAAGAGCTATGGCCTGATTCCCTCCCCCGCCTTCCAAACGTCGGGGATCGAGTATGCGTGAAGCGTCATGCCCTTCCAATCGACAAACCAAAGCTGCTTTCCCTTTGCCGCAAGATAAGGACCATCCATGTTGTTCGACTTGGACACCCCGAGACTGAAGCGTCCCACGAGCTGTCCATCCACTTTGAATACGACGACATCAAGATCGTCTTGAAATAAATATGCCTTCCGTCAAAGCCAACATCGTATGCGCTTTTCAATAAGGGCAGGGTAAAGGACGAGACAGCATCCCCATTAGGACTATATATATCCACAAAATACTCTTCCTTTTTACGAGCACTCTCAAGTACCGCAATGGAACCGTCGGGAGCCATGCCAATTCGGACAATCCGATTAAGCCAGCAACCATCCGGACGACGATCTATCGTCCGAAGCACCTCCTGCTGTTCCTTCATAAGAACGATGCTCCCTCTTTTCACGAACCACGAGAGATGTTCGACGGCTTGGAAGGCCATCGGTATGCCATCCATCTTCACAAGCCCCTCCCATTTGAAACTCTTGTCAAAACGGGCGTATTGAGGGCCATACTGGACAAACACGTCTCCTGCGGGAGAGGTGATAATAGCATTCACAACGTTTGACGCGGCAATGTCTTTCGTCGGCACACAGACACCGACCTGCTTTCCCGAACCGTTGAAAACATGCACAAAATTAGTTGTCCTGTCGGCAAAATAGACAAGGTCATTGACAATAGTCGCGCACGCCGGAGTATTCATCGTATCAAACTCGAGGGACACGGGATGCGATAATGCGCCATCTTTCCATAGGAATTTCACGGAGAGCTTAATGACTTCAGACTTAGGTTGGCAGAGTTTCGGAAATTCAACTCCTTTCAAAGACGGTGCCTCAGCATCCAACTCAAAAGCCTCCCGTGATGTCTCCCGCGCCTGCCATTTGCCATCCATGTCCTTATCCACCACAAAGCTCACCTTTTTACGCTCCTCCACTAAACAAACGGCGAAGGTGGCTTCTCCAACACTTGCGATCATTCCTTTCGTGGACAGCAAACTGTCAATGCGCTCATCCCCCTTCCGGCCTCCGGGAACCGAGTAATCGCCATCCACGTCAAGCCTCCAGACAGGAGATTCCGCTAAACTGGGCAGGGAGAAAACGCCCCCTTTAACGCCTTCCTTACCCGCCTGCCTCCAACTCCACCAGTGCGCAAGAAAGAGTGGCGTGCCTGGAACCGCCTTGACGTCCACCAATGTAATTCGAGAATCTGGATCGTGAATCAAACTCAGGGGAGGTCTCGTCTCCCTGCGCATTCCGTCTTCCTGATTGTATACCCACCATTGTTCACGCTTCCGACCTGTATCTGAATCATCCTCTCCCCTGACTCGCACAACAAATGCCTTGCTGAACTCATCCAGAAACACACCCAATCCCTGCGGAGAGGGTGGGGGTTGCGGATCAACAACATACCGACAGCGATTTCGTTTGTATGTTTCTTTATTGACGATCTTCCCATCAATCGCTATAAGAGCTACAAGTATCTCGCCTCTCCATAATCCCTCAGTATATCCATAGCCTGCGACCAGACCGGCATCAGTTACGACAGCGTCATACAGCGTGAAGTCCAAACGACTTGCCCAAACGGCTTGCCCATTTTGAGAAAGTCGGTAATCAGCTGGGCCGTCCCCGTAACGATCAGTGGGATCAACAAAAAGCGAGAAAGTGCCAGAAGTGGATGAATATGTTTGGGGATTCAACACGCCAGGCTCTGCCAACAGATCCGCTTGCGGCAGAATCGATGCGATAAGAAACAGCACAAAACTCAATGGAACAATTCTCAAGGTAACATCTCCCGAACAGCAATGATCAACTCCGCGCCCCCACGACTCATCACCCCTTGAATGATCCTCGCAGGATCCGCTCGAGTCCTGCGGTGTCGGTGGGCACGGGATCGGCCTCGATGCGCATGCCGAAGTCGCGCCGGACCTCCGCCGCGACACTTCCGATCTCCCCTTCCGGCACGCCATACTCGAGCAAGGACTTCTTGAGTCCGATGCGCGCAATGAAATCGGCGATGGCGTCGATCGCCCATCCCGCCAACTCGTCGTCCGAAAGCTGCGCCCGGCAACCGAGCAGCGAAGCCACCCGCGCCAGTTTCGCCACCGCGCCGGACTTCGAGTGCCGCAGCGAGGCCACCATGACCGTGGCGATGGCGCGGCCATGCGCAATGCCGTATCGCCCGCCCAGCACCATGCTCAACACGTGGGGAATGACAACCGCATTGGTGGCCAGCGAGAATCCCGCCAAGGTGTCGCCCCATGCCATGCTGGCACGCGCCTCCACGTCGTCGCCCCGCTCCAAGGCGACTGGCAGAGCCTGATGGACGATCCGCACCGCCTCCCAGGCGCAGAGCGAGCCCATCGGATGCTCGACGCGGGAGAGGTATCCCTCAAGCGCCTGGGCGAAGGCGTCGAAGCCGGTGTTCGCCGTCACGGATGGCGGCATGTTCTTCAGGATCATCGGGTCGCAGAACGCCGCCCGCGGGTAGAGGAAGTCCGAGATCAGCGGACGTTTGACTTTCCGCGCCCGGTCGGAGATCACGCTGATCTTGCCGACGTGGCTTCCCGTCCCGGACGTCGAACTCACCGCGAAAACAGGAAGCGTCGCGGAGGTGATCTGACGTTTCCCGTTGATCACATAGTCCATGATCGGCCCCTCATGGGTCGCCGCGACCGCCGCGGCCTTGGCGCCGTCAATGGCACTACCGCCGCCGCAGCCGATCAGGGCGGTGGCGGCAAACCTATGGGCGATCCGCCCGGCCTCCTCGATCTCGGCGTGCTCCGGCTCAGCCGACAGTTCCTCAAACAACTCGCACTCCATGCCCGCCGCGGTGAGCATCGCAACCAACCGATCCGTGACCCCCGCGGTCCGCATCGCGCTCCGCCCAGTTAGCAGAAGCACTCGTCGATGGCCTGTCAGATACGCGGGCAGTTTGGCCACGCAGTCGACACCAAACTCGACCGGCACCGGCATCCGCAATGTCCACGATTGAACCGCCATGATACGCCTCCTTTGATTAGCAAAACGTGACAGATATACTACATTGGTGTGGCACAGGAGAGGCCAGTCACAAAGCAACGCCTCATCGCATTTTCTATTCGAACACTGACACCAAACACCGCAAGCGGACTTCCTAAATTATTAAGTTCACAGGCAGTATACCCAATGATCTTCAACAAGTCAAAACTCCTCGACCTTTTTGAGAAATGGGGCTTCCATCCCTCGCGGAAGCTTGGACAGAATTTCCTGCTTGACGCGAATCTTCTCGAATTCATCGTGAAGTCTGCCGCTCCCGCGCCCGGTGAGCGGATCGTCGAGGTCGGCCCTGGGTTCGGCACTATGACGGAGCGGCTGCTCGCGACAGGCGCGGTGGTCACCGCCATCGAAGTCGATCACCGCCTCTGCGCCCATCTACGGGAGACGATCAACTCGGACCGCTTCACGCTCATCGAGGCGAACGCCTGCGACGTCGACTACGCCGCGGTCGCCGCGGGACATCCCTTCCGCCTCGTCTCCAACCTCCCCTACTCGATCAGCACGCCGCTTGTCGCCACCATGGCGACGCTCGAAGCGCCGCCGACCGCCATGCTCCTTCTCGTGCAAAGGGAGACGGCCGACCGTTTTGGCTCCATACCGCGCAGCAAGGAGTATGGCTGGCTGTCAGCGTTCCTGCAGTGCGTCTACGACGTCGAGCGCCTGCGCAATGTCCCGCCCGACGTCTTCTTTCCGAAACCCGAGATCGAGTCGTCGCTCCTCCGCCTCACCCTGAAGCAGACCATCCCGACATGCGATGAGCGACGCGCACTCAGACGCCTGACCACCCTCGCTTTCTCGAACCGACGGAAAAAGATGCTGAAGAATCTCTCGCAGGAGTTCGACGCCGACCTATTGAACACAAGCTTCGACACGCTCGGCATCAACCACGACTCCCGCGCTGAGGAACTCGTCCCCGCGCTATTCCAAGCACTCTCGCATGCTCTGCATAGGGAATAGCTAACGGGCCGAACTTGGACTCGGCGCTCCCTGGATATATTATGAAAATTCACATGATTTCAGCTGAATAGTACATTAAATAAATCCCTATCCCCTACTATACTTACAACAACGCAACTCCTAATTCCCAGACAAGCCAACAAGATGAGGGCCGCACGAGCATGAATGCCATCGAGTACCGCAAGACCTTTCCCGTGAGACACGAGGTTGACGTCTTTGTCGCCGGGGGTGGGCCCGCGGGAGTCGCGGCCGCCGCGACTGCCGCTCGTAAAGGAGCGAAGGTTTTCCTGGCGGAAGGCCATTCCTGTCTCGGCGGCATGGGGACGGCGGGCGCGCTCGGCATGTTCTGCTACCTCACCGACGGCGTGAACTTCGTCTCGTCGGGAATCGGCACGGAGGTCATCGACCGCCTGGAGAAGGCGCGCGGACTGGCTCCCGGCTCGCGCAAGGAGAGCCCCCATGGCGAGATGCGCTTCAAGCCGGAAACGATGAAACGGGTCTACGAGGAGATGCTCGCCGACGCCGGCGCCGACTTCACGCTCCACACGACGCTGATCGACACACTCGTCACCGACGGCGTCATACAGCACGCCGTCTGCGCGGCGAAAAGCGGCCTCTTCGCCGTCAAGGCCAAACTCTTCATCGACGCCACGGGCGACGGCGACCTCTGCGCCATGGCCGGCGCGCCGTTCGAGAAAGGCGACGCCGCGGGGCGCATGCAACCCGGCACGCTCTGCAGCGTCTGGGGCAACATCGACTGGGAGGCCGCCAACGCCGCCGGACACGGCATCTGGGGCCAGTCGTCCCATCTTCCCAGAGCATTCAAGGACAAAGTGTTCTCCATCGAGGATCCGCACCTTCCGGGCATGTATCCCACCGGCGACCGCCTCGGTCACGGCAACATCGGCCACACCTTCGGCGTCGACGGCACCGACGAGCGGTCGCTGACACAGGCGCTCATCGCCGGACGAAAACTCATCCTCGAGTACGAGCGGTTCTATAAGGAATACCTGAAGGGGTACGAGCGCATGGAACTGGCGGCGACCGGTTCGCTTCTCGGCGTCAGAGAAACCCGCCGCATCACCGGCGACTATGTGCTCTGCGTGGACGACTTCAAAAAGAGGGCCGTCTTCGATGACGAGATCGGCCGATTCGGCTATCCCGTCGACCTGCATGCTCCGACGCCCGACAAGGAGGCCGCGAAAAAATTTGAGGAGGAGTTCCACTCGCTGCGCTACAAGGCGGGAGAAACCTACGGCATTCCCTATCGGAGCCTGATCCCCCAGAAACTCACGAACGCCCTCGTCGCCGGCCGCTGCGTCAGCGCCGACCGCCACATCCAGGGATCCATACGAGTGATGCCGGGGTGCTACATCACGGGACAAGCGGCGGGCATGGCGGCGGCGATCGCCGCCGAGAGTGGGAAAACAGTGCGGCAGGTCGACCCGAAAATCCTGCGCGCCGCGCTCAAGGCCGCGGGAGCCTACATCCCGGACACGCCTTGAGGATACGGGGCGCGCTTCTCGCGGAACCGCAGGATATTCGACTCCTCCTCGCTCAAGGGGAAGTCGAACACCTCGTCGAGATTGATCTCAAGCCCTGGGAAGCTCTCCGAGACCAATGTCTCGCCTTTCTCGAACGCGCGGTGGAGCACGAAGGTGCCATTCTGGAGGCGCAGTATCTCCACATAAGGAGGAAACGGGCTGACGATCCAATACTCCGGCACACCGAACCTCGCATAGAGCGACAGCTTCCGGTGGCGATCCTTTGACTCTGTCGAGGGGGAGAGGACTTCCACCACAAGAGTTGGCGGTCCCTCGAGATGCCCCTTGAACTGCTTCGGATCGCAGATGACCATCAAATCGGGCTGCACGACATTCTCGTCGGACAGCTTCAGATCCATGGGGGCCATGACCGGCCGACACTTCTTTCCCCTGAGGTAGTTATAGAAAATGGCATGGAGCGCGCCGAGCGCCAACTGGTGCCGGTCGAGAGGACTGGGCGACATCGAATACAGTTCGCCGTCGATCAACTCCCACCGCTCGTCGTCGGGCAGAAGACGGTAGTCATCCCAGGTCAAACGTTTTTCGCATGCGGCGGCGGATCTCATAGAAACTATCCCCTTGCGAGAAAACAAAGAAGCTACGCTATTTTATACACCCTTTCGAACGGGCATTCAAGGGCATGCCCGTCGACTGGATGAGCGAGTCGACAAGCTCACAGGCCTGGGCGAGGCGCGCCTCGAGGGAGCCCGTCAACAGACGCCAGGGGCGGTTCCGCGCCGCCAACTCGCGCTCGAACTCCTGATGCATCCAATGGCGGATGTGCTCGCCGTCGCGGAGGCCGTCCTGCGTGAACGGGATCTCGTCACCGGTAAGCAGATACAGGTCGCAGCGGCGGGCGGCGGCGATGCGGTCTATCTCGGCGGCGCGCCGTCCATCCATATAGCGCCGGTGCCAGATCGAGGTGGCGAAGGCGTCCGTGTCGCAGATCAGCACTTTGTTGGCATGCCGCGCCGCCTCATCCTCGCGGAGGCACTGCTCGGCGGCGATATGGACGAACTCCTCCGTCGTCCAGGTTTCCACGTATCCATGCTCCCACTTCCGCTCGCAATACTCGCGGCCATACTCCGGCACCCACTCCGTGCCGTACCGTTCCGCGAGCGCGGCGGCGAGCGTGGTCTTACCCGTCGATTCCGCGCCGACCAGGCAGACACGCCGCGCGAAGTAGGCGCGCATGACCGGCCCCAGCCAGCGCCAGCAGGCGTAGGGATTCTCCCGCACCATCGTCCCCGAGCAGGGAAATGCCGTCCGGCTCCGATCGACCATGACGTGCGCGCTGCCCATCAGCTTGGCGTAGGGCTCGCCATAATCTTCGGAGGTGAAGACGGCCTCCGGCGCATGACCGAGCATCCGCACCGTGTGCTCCGCCCAGCCCGCCGTGTCGTCGTCGCCCAACGTGTCGGGCACGGCGACGATCTCCGCATCCGGATGGCGCTCCCGCAGCGCGGCCTCCCGCACCTCGGCCGGAATCGTGTGTTCGGGTTTCCAGCAGAACATGACAAACACCTTCCCGCATTGCGCCACCGCCACATCGATCAAATGGTGATGCCCCTCGTGGGGCGGATAGAACTTGCCGATGCACAGCCCCGTCTTGTAGCGTTTGACACCTCCACTCATGACACCTCTTTCCCAATGACCAATGACCAATGACCAATGACTAATGACTAATGACCATTCATCGAGCGCAACCAACTCCGATACCCCGCCACGCACATGAGGATGAACAGCGCGTAGAGGACACCCGTCAGATACAAGCTCTTTTGGCAATACATGAACACATACAGGACGTCGGCGGCGATCCACACCCACCAGTTCTCCACGCGCTTCATGGTCAGCAGATACTGCTCCACCAGACTCAGCACGGTCGTCAACGCGTCGAGGAACGGCGCTGCGTCGCCAATTCTCCGGAAGTACACGGTGAGGACGGCGGTCGCCGCGGCTCCCGCGGCACCGAGAAAAAGAGCTTCCCGCGCGGCGACGTGGCTCACGGTCAACCTGCCGTGACCCTTTCCGCCATGCAGCCACTCCCACCATCCCATCGCGTTAAGCCCGATGTAGACGAACTGCAGCACCATGTCGCCGTACAGTTTAGACTCGTAGAACAATGCGACGAAAACCGCGCAATTCACCAAACCGACAGGAAAGTTCCAGATGTTCTGCTCAACCACCAGCAGCACACACACCGCGCCGGTGATGAAACCGAACACTTCGGTGAAGGATAGGGAACACCACTGCCACCACGCTCCGGCAAGCAACGCGGCGGAACAGACGGACAGTAGAGACCACGACATTATTCGGATTCCACGACTCATTCGCACATACCTGCACTTAACCGGCTGCGCCGGGTCTCTTCTGTTCGTGAGTCCTGAAAGGACGCGACATACCAGCCCAGGGCAGCGCCCTGGGAAATGACGATACACATTTCAAAGCCCTGATAGGGCGACACATACATCCACGCCTTCACGTCATGCTCCGCCCTTACAGGGCTTGGCGATCTCCTCCACCAACCCCAGGGTGGCGCATCGCTTGCCCTGGGCTGGTATGTATCGCCCCGTTGGGGCGAGAACAACCACAAAAATTTGATTTCCCTGCACGCTGCGCATAGCCGGCTGCGCCGGATCTCGAATCCCACTCGTCGTCGTAATCGAAACAAGTATAGGACGAATGACGCGCACGTTCAACGTGGGAGCCACCTCCCGGTAGCGATTGGATTTCCATGAGAGGAAATTCGACCACCGTTGCGGAACGGACAGTTGCGGGGTATTGTCCCGCTAATCGTCCCGCAATATAAAACCATCGAGGGCCGCCCGCATGTCGTTTCTCGATAAATTCAAAAAGACGATCGACGGCCTGGCCGCGCCGGAGACGGCCACAGGCGCGCCGCCGCCGCATCTCGAGCATTTCCAAAAGATCCCCGCTTCCCCAGTGAATCCCGCCGCGGAGAAGCACAAGGAGAAGGGGTTCGACGTCGCCGACCTGTACGAGGGGCCGCTGGCATCCGCCGACAAGAAAGCGGAGGGTGCCACTGTCGACCTCGCCGAGAAGCTAAGGCAAGCCTACTTCTGGATCGCGAATAGCGCCATCATCAGCCCCTTCTACGACATCGAATACAACGACAAGCCGCCGCTGACGTACACCTTCGGCGACCACAAGGTGGCGTTGACGCTGCCCTCCGCGCAAAGCTACTCAAGCTTCGTCCTCATCCCGCTGCTGAACCTCGCGCTGCGCCGCCGCTGTCTGATCGTCGGCGGCCCTGGCCGCGGCAAGACCGCCACCGCCATGCTCATGGGCGTGCTCGCCGGCTATTCGCTGAAGGACGTGAAGCGCGCCATCCAGCACGGGCAACCGCAGATGACTATCACCGACCTCCTGGGCAATCCGCTCCCCGCCGATCTGGTCAACGCCCAGAGCATGGATTCGATCCGCATCGCCTGGCGCAAATGGCTCGGCATGCGCGTCAAGATCATCGATGAGTACAACCGCATCCCGACGCGGACGCAGTCGGCGTTGCTCACGGTGCTCGCCGACAACTACGCGGAGATCCTCGATCAGATCTACGAGTGCCCCGAGGCTGCCTGGTATCTGACCGCCAACGACGACGCCGGCGGCGGCACCTACCAGGTCATCGAGGCCCTGCGCGACCGCATCGACATCGTCATCAAGGCGCTGCACTTCAACACGCGCTTCCTCGGCGAACTGCTCGCCCGCGTCGAGGAGCGCGTCCGCCCCGAGGAGGTCGTCCCCCCCGAGGTCATCTTCACCGAGGCTGAGATCGACCGGCTCAACCGGGAGATCCTATCCGTCGACATCCCCCGGCCGGTGCTGCGCCGCGTCGAGTTCTTCTCCAGCCAGTTCGAGTTCTGCGAAGCGGCGGCGGCGCAATTCGAGTACATGACCAAGGACACCGTGAAACTTGCGGCGGTCGACGTGGCGCAACTGCTCTCGCAGGACAGCGGCAAGGACCGGGTCAAGGATCTGGGTGGTCAGACACGGAACGGACTCTCGGTGCGGGCGGCGATGACCTTCAAGTCCACTTCGGGCCCCAGGGTGACGCCTTTGCTATGGATCTTGAGGATCGCTTCCCTCCCTTGCACATCGGGCTTGTCGATCATGACATGGCGGTCAAAACGACCGGGCCGCAGCAAGGCCGGGTCGAGAATTTCCGGGCGGTTGGTGGCGGCCATGATAATAACCCCCTTTTCGGTGTTA
>CAYTFM010000064.1:16291-20049 GCA_964436735.1 uncultured Victivallales bacterium
CGGAACGGACTCTCGGTGCGGGCGGCGATGACCCTGTTCTCGTTCATGAAGGCGCTCGCCTATTTCAGGGGAGCTCCCGCGGTCAGCCTTGACGACGCGCGCCAGATGGCGCCTTTCGTCCTCCATGACAAACTCGCTCCCAACCTTCAAGCCCCTTTCTTCGACGTGCCGGAAAACGCGGCGCTCCGCGTCGACCGCGTCAGTTGGATCCGGGAGCTTTTCGATCTGTCCTGCCGCGAGTACGACCGCCTCGATCTCGACCGCGAGGATCCTGTCGCCGCCTTCGACGCCGAGTTCTCCAAGGGGTTAGAGGGCGTCAGCGAACAGGAGACGCGGAACCGTTTGACCAAGATCGAGCGCGCCCTCTCCACAATGAGCAAAGCGGGCAAACTCTACGGCCACCTGTTCGACGACATCCTCAAACTCAAGTACCTGCACCAGCGCTACTCCAACTACCTGTGGTGGCTGAAATGGCGGGGCTGATCTCATCACCTCTCCGCGAGGAATTGGCCGCCCGCAGAGACCGCTACAACGCCGCCTTCGCCGCGGCGAGGGCGCGCTGGCGTGAACTCGACCCCGACCTGTTCGCCGACCTCCTCCGCGACGACGTGGCTCCCGTCGTGGCCGCCGCCGCGGCGCTGCGCCCCGACCGGACGGGAATCGTGGCCGAGCAACTCTACGACACCGCGCTGGAACTTGCCGGAAGGCGACTGCCGTTCATCGGCTCCCGCGGAGGATGCATCCGCGAGGCCTGGAGCGTTCTTCTCCCCCTCCTTCCACGCCTGGTGTCCGAGGATCCCGCCGTGATAGCCTCACTTGTGACAAACGCCGTGTGGAATCTTGCGGAGTCCCCCGAGGCTCCCTCCCGTTGGATGAGCATGGCGGCGGAGTACGGTCGGACCTGCGAACAAGCCGCGCAATTCAAAGCCGGCGGCACCGTCCTCGCATGGCGCGCAGGCATGCCGCGGCTACGCCTGGCGGCCTTGTCGGCCTGCCGATCACTCGATGCCGATCACGCGCTCGGCGCCCTTGGATTGAAGCCATCCGCCATCGACTGCGCACTCGAGGAGATTCTCTCCCGTCTGGAAGCGGATCCATGGCTCGCGATCGACAATGCGGCGCGCGCCGAAGATCCATACACCGCCCGGAGCATTCGCCTCGAGGGAGCCACCGGCGCCTTCACCGGATTCGGCGGGCGTTTCACCGCTCCGCCGATCGTGCGGGAGGGAGGCGGGCATATCTTCGTTTTCGACGGCGAAGGATACTGGCGGCTCGTGGCCGACAGATACGGGACGGCGCTGCTCCCCCTTGAAAGCCCCCCCGACGCGCCCGCCACGCCATCGAGGATCACCCTGGACAAGCATGGCACGATCCGCTTCGGATCCTCAAAAACGAACATCCCCACGCTCTCAGCGGCAAGCAGTTGGGCGGCGGCGGGAACCACGCTCGCGGTCACCCTCCCCCACTCATACCGCGTCTTTCTGCTCTCGCTTCCCCGGGAGGGCGCATGAGTCAATCCAAGCAAAAGAGGTCGTCCCCCACGGGCGCGCCGCCACCGGAACTTACCGAACGATGGCTCGCCGCCTGGCCGCAGGCGCTCGCCTTCTGGAGCCGGCTCACGCTGCTACGCGAACCACGCTGGTGCCTCTCGGCCGAGGATGAGAAGCGGGAGGAACTCGAGGGCAGCTTCGCCATGATCCGCTTCCTCGACCACGGCGTGGTGATCAGCCTCCGGCAGGTGAACGCGCTGGGGCTTGATGACTTCGCCCTCGAGATCCTCGCCCACGAGATCGGCCATCACGTGCTGGCCCCGGCCAACCTGGACGACAACGCGCGGCTCCTGGCGCGGGTGCGTCGGGGATTGCCCCTTCACGAGATCCATGCGCCGATGGTCGCCAACCTCTTCACCGATCTGCTGATCAACGACAAACTGAAACGCCTCGGCGAACTGCGCGTCGCGTCGGTCTACCAGCGGCTCGCCGCGCAACAGGACGGCCCGACGACAAAGCTCTGGAGCTTTTATATGCGCGTCTACGAGCTTCTCTGGGCCCTTCCCGCCGGCACGCTCGTGTCCAAGGGACTCCCCAAGGATGTCGAGACCGACGCCTGGCTGGGGGCGCGCACCATCAGAGTCTACGCGAAGGACTGGATCAAAGGCGGCGGACGCTTCGCGCTCCTCTGCTTGAAGTATGTGCGCCAGGACGCCGCCGAGATGGGCAAAGGGATCCTCGGCCAACTCGCCGACACCACAAAGGCGGGCGAAGGCGAACTGCCTTCTGGCATGTCGGAAATCGACGCAGAGGAGGAGGACGACACGCATCCCGCCCTGGATCCGGCGATCACCGGCGAGGACGAGACATCACCCCAAGAAAGCGACGCGGCAGGCGTGGAGAAGCAGGAGAAGCGCAACGGGAAAGGCGCGGCGCGGGAACGCGAGGGCGGCCGCAAACCCGAGAAGCGCTACCGTGATCCCATTGATTTCCGTGAGCTGATGAAAAGCCTCGGCGTGAAACTCGACGACGCCGAGGTCGTCCGCCGCTACTACCGCGAGCTGGCCATGCCGCATCTGATCCCCTTCCCCGTCAAGCGGCAACGCCACAGCGCCGATCCGCTCCCCGAGGGACTTGAAACCTGGGACGCCGGAGATCCGCTCGAGGAGGTCGACTGGCTCGAATCGGTCATCCGCAGCCCCTCGCCGATCCCCGGCGTCACCACGCTGCGCCGGACATATGGGACCTCCGAGGGCGACGAACCGGAGAAGCTCCCGCTCGACCTGTTCATCGGGGTCGACTGCTCCGGCTCGATGGCGAATCCCGCTATTCAGACCTCCTACCCGGTCATCGCCGGCGCCATCATGGCGCTCAGCTCGCTGCGGGCCGGCTCCCGCGTCATGGTCACGCTCTCCGGCGAACCGGGGGACTTCGTCTCCACCAGCGGCTTCACCCGCTCCGAGCAGGAGATCCTCACCACGCTGACATCCTACCTTGGCACCGGCTACACCTTCGGCATCCCCCGCCTGCGCGACGCCTTCACTTCAGCCCGCCCCCAGGAGCGCCCCGCCCATATTCTGATTCTGACCGACAACGACATTTTTGAGATGCTTGACGGAGCCGAGCCCGCCCGGATGCGACAGGGACAACCGAGGGTGAATGGATGGCAGATCGCCGTCGAGTCGCTCACGCGGGCGGGCGGCGGCGGCACCTACATCCTCCGCATGCCGGCCGACTGGAGTCCGGAAAAAACCGCACGAATGCGCAAAGACGGCTGGCAGGTCTTCCACGTGAACGACTGGGAGGAGACACTGGCGTTCGCTCGGGAGTTCGTCCGCATCCACTACAACAATGAAACGGCAAACGCCAATGGAGGAGGTTGCCGATGACAACCGCCGGACCGCAGCTTGAGCGACTTCTGAGGCGGATGACCGAATGCCCTACGGAACTACTTCCGGCCCAGGACGCCGCACGCGTGAAGCCACCTCACGTCGAGGCGCTCGCCTACGACCTGCTTGACGAACAGTTTGGCGTCGCGCTGCCGGAGGGTAGGCGAATCGCGTTACGTCCTGACACCCCTCGCTCCCTGCCACCGTCAGTCCTGCGCCTTGCGACACTCGCGCTGTGGCTCATGAAAGACGAATGGTTCAGCGGACGGAAAGAGCTCGGCGAGCGCGCGGAGCGGCTTCTGGTCGCAGGCATCAAAGAGCGGGCCGAGTTTCTCCCTCCGGCGAAGGTCATC
Source organism: uncultured Victivallales bacterium (assembly GCA_964436735.1). Taxonomy (GTDB): domain Bacteria; phylum Verrucomicrobiota; class Lentisphaeria; order Victivallales; family GWF2-38-69; genus CAYTFM01. Next base: position 20,024 of record CAYTFM010000064.1, read on the forward strand.
ACCGATCCCGACCGCCGCGAGGAGTT
>CAYTFM010000064.1:20059-32301 GCA_964436735.1 uncultured Victivallales bacterium
CGGCCTCGTGCACCGCGACGAGATGGGCGCGTCATTCGGGCTGGAGCAGGTCGCCTACGCGCTCGACGGCGCGCCCAACTACACCAAGGTGGACGTGGAGGGCGACCTCGACCGCCGCGAGGAGTTCGTCCGTTTGTGCCTCAGGGAACTCTCCCTCCATCCGGAAGGCGAGACGCCGGCGCAGGCGGAGGATCGCCTGACGGCGCTGGACAGCGGCGAGCGGCGCAAACTCGCCCTCGCCGCGCGTCAGGCCGAGCAGCGGGCGCAGGAAATCAGAAAGAAGATGGCCGAGAAGGCGGCGCAGGAGGCGGCAGCGAAATATGGGCGCGAGTAGGCAGAAGGTCTGCGGATTCTCTGGAGAAGTCGACTTGAGCATCATTATGAATTAATTTTTGCATACTGATGAATAATTGGATATATTCTCTCCGACTGACACGGGATGACCTATGACCGAAGAGGGAGTGAACGCCATGAATAGAACAACAATTTCCCTTCACGAGTCGGTACTTGAGAAAGTGCGCGACATCGCCCATCAATCCCACACGACCATGGGGGAGACAATAACGGAATTGCTGAATCTCGGGATCGAGTCGAAGGCTTCGCGGCATGTCGCTCGCTCCAGAAAGAAGTTCACGCTGAGAACCCATGCGATGGGATCTCCCCGCATTCCGTTGGAGGACAAGGAGGCCTTGAATGCGGTTCTTGACGGGAGGGACTGATGAGCTTTGTCACTGATGCGAATCTCCTTCTTTACGCAGTGAACAGCGATTCGGAATGCCATGTGAAGGCCAGGAAGTTCGTGGAAAAATGCGCCGAGGCCGACGAGCAGTGGTGCATGCCCTGGCCAATCGTGTGCGCCTTTCTCAGAATTTCCACCCACCCTTCCATCTTGCCACGGCCGCTATCCCCTTCGCATGCCATCGAGGTAGTCGATCAAATCCTCGCGTTGCCGCACGTTGTCCCCGCAGGCGAGGAGGACGCCGGATTCTGGAAAACGTTCCGCCATGACCTGCTTTCCTTGCATCTACGCGGCAATCATGTTTCCGACAGTGTCATTGTCGCAATCATGCGCTCGCAGGGAATCTCCACCATCTACACCAGGGACAAGGATTTCCTCAAATTCTCCGGGATAAAAACCGTCAACCCGCTGAAATAGGGAAACGGCACAGGAGGAGGCGAAATATGGGGGCAAGTAGTCAGACAAACTGCCAAGTCCTTTCCGATACCGAGCGCTTCCCCTGGCTCACGCCGGAGGCGCTGCGATTCCTTAACAATCTTTACGAGCATCCCGCGGCTCCGCTGTACAATCACCGCTGCGGTGACCGGCTCGACGCGGAGGGACTACGGCGGGTGCGTGAATACGAGCGGGATCTGCGTGGCGGACGCTGGCGTTGGCCGGCAAACGGCAGTGTCCCGGCATGGGTCGAGGAGTTCGCCGGCTTCAGTCGTAAAGATGTCCCGGTGTATCGAAACCGGAATGACGACGCCACTCGCTTCCTTGAGCGTCCAACCATCTCGCGGGCCGGCCTCGCAGCGGGGGCATGGCGCTTCGTGCCCGACTCGCAATCCCTCGACAATCTCATCGTCTACAACACGTCGGGACGGACGGGGAACCCGGTCGACATCCTCTCCCATCCCGAGGTGGCGGCGAACTACGTGCCGGTCATGCGCATGGCGCTGGAGCGGCGCGGCGTCCAGATCGAAGGCGGAACCGGAAACGTGGCCATCGCGCTTGTCTGCGACCAGCAGTTCACCTACACCTTCGCCACGGTCTGCTCGGTGCTTGACGGCGCGGGACTCGTCAAGATCAACCTTGCCACGGACGAATGGCGCACCCCTGGCGACCACGCGGCGTTCCTCGAATCGATCAAACCGGAGGTGGTGAGCGGCGACCCGATCTCGCTGCTGACGCTGACCGAACTGCGCCCCGCGTTACGTCCCAAGGGGATCATCTCCACAGCAATGACCCTTTCGCCGGCGCTTGAGAAGCGGCTGACGGATCAGTTCCAGTGCCCCGTCCTTGATTTGTATTCCATGAACGAGACCGGGCCGCTGGCGCTCCGCGACGGCGAGGAGTTCGAGTGGCTTGCGGACGACGTCTGGCTGGAACTGCTCCGCGCGGACGGCTCCCCCGCGGCGGACGGCGAACAGGGGGAGGTTACGGTGACCACGGCGCGCAATCCGTTCCTGCCGCTGCTCCGCTACCGGACGGGCGACTGGGCGGCGCGGGCGGCGACGACGCGGCTCCGCGATCTGGAGGGACGTCCGCCCGTGCTGTTCCGTCTCCCCAACGGACGGAGCGTGAACAACATCGACATCACGGTCGCCCTTCGGGGACTGCCGATTCCGCACTTCCAGCTTCATCAACGAGCCGATGGACGACTAATCTTCAGAATGACGCCCTGCGGAGCTTCAGAACGTGAGATACGTCAGACCTTGGCCGCCGTGCTCGGGGCTGACGCGCCACTTGATTGCGAAGCGGGCGTTCCCACGAGCAAGGGCGGCAAGTGGCTTCAATACACCACTGAACTCAAGGAACCGTAATACGCCACTCGCCATCCGCCCAGACGCATTGATAATTCCGCGCCGTGAGGTACAATACTGAGGCGAGGTCCAATCCCGCTCCATTCGACAGTCCTATCCTTTCGTCGACCTCCCGGATTGACGGCGGAGACGCCTGTTTTTCATACGGATCGGGGCGAACCACCAGGAGCAACATGCCGACAATCGCAGCTTTAGGGCCAGAAGACGCCTTTTCGGAGACCGCGGCCAAGAACTACGCCGAGAAGCTGAAAGGCGCCCAGATACAACTCTTCCCCACGATCAGGAAGACCTTCATGGCCGCGGGAAACTCCTGCGACCTCTGTATGCTCCCCATCGAGAACATGCTGGACGGCTTTGTGCCGCTTGTCCTCGATCTTCTGCTTCACACGCGGCTGACGATTATCGATGAGTACCTTCTGCCGATCAGCTTTTCTTTCGCCGCCAATTGCGCCGATCTCAAAGAGGTCAAACGCGTGCATGTCCAGTTCGCCGCCCAAGGCCAGTGCGTCGACTTCCTGGAATCCCTCCCGAACGCCGAGATCAAGGTCAGTCAAAGCAACGGCGCGCCGCTGCGCTCGCTCCGCGAGGGCGTCCCGGGCGATGCCGCCATCGTCCCCACCCATTCCCTGGATAGGAGCGCCTTCCCGCTTGTCATCTACAGCGTGGCGGATTACGAGACGAACATCACCCGATTCGTGGTGCTGGCCGAACAGGAACGGGCGAAGGACGAATCCCGGCGCCACAAGACCTCGATCGCGATTCTCGAAGGCGTCGACCGGCCCGGCATGCTCAGCGAGATCCTGGCGGCGTTCTCGTCGCGCAAGATCAACCTCATGTCGATCATGTCTCGCCCGACGAAGGAAGTGATGGGCAAGTATCATTTCTTCATCGACTTCGAAGGGCACGTGCTCGACGCCGGCGCGCAGGCGGCGCTTGCCGAGGTCCGGAAATACGGGTACGTCAAACTGCTGGGCTCGTACCCCATCGCCGACGCGGTCGCCCCGACATCGACCTCAATAATCCCGATGACCGAGATCCCCGCCCTGAGGAGGAATCCGTTCAAGACCGGAGCGGCGCCGGTTTTCGTGTCGAGCGGCGGAGGGCCCTACGCGAACACGATCGAGGCGCTCTCCCATGTCGATCTTTCGCCCGCGGAAGGCAAGCGCGTGCTGCTCAAGCCGAACGCGGGACGCCTGGCGGAGCCCGGCTCGGGGGTCACCACGCACCCCCAGGTTGTCGCCGCCGCCATCGACGCCTTCAAAGCCGCGGGCGCCGAGGTCTTCGTGGGAGAGAGCCCCATCACGGGCATCAAAACCCCCGAGGCGTTCGAGATCACCGGCATCGCCGCCGTGGCGCGTGAAAGAGGCTGTCCCTGCATTGACATGGACGAGCGCCCCGCCGTGGAAGTCGCCCTGACCGACCGCGTCGCCATCGACAAACTCAAAGTCTGCGCAGACGTCTTTGACTTCGACATCATCGTCTCCATCCCCGTGATGAAGATGCACATGCACACGGTGGTGACGCTGTCCGTGAAGAACATGAAGGGATGCCTGTGGCGGCGCAGCAAGGTGGAACTGCACATGCTGCCAAACGTGCCGTACTATAAGGACAAGACGCTGAACATCGCGATCGCGGACATGGCCTCGGTGCTGGTGCCGCATATGGCCATCATCGACGGCACGACGGGAATGGAGGGGCTTGGCCCCAGCGCCGGCGACCCGAAGCAGCTTGGCGTCGTGGTCGTCAGCGCCGACGCCTTCGCCGCCGACAGTGTGGCCTGCAGACTGATGGGAGTCGAGGCGCGGGATGTGCCTCATCTGCGGATCTGCGAGGAGCGGGGTTACGGCAACCTCGACATCGGCACGATGGACGTGCGCCCTGACGGATGGGAACAGCTCCGCAGCGCGTTCGCGCCCGTGCCTACCAGCATGACCATACAGTACCCCAACGTGAAAGTGCTGGACGAGAACTCCTGCAGCGCCTGCCAGTCCACCCTGATGCTCTTCCTGAAAAAACATGGGAACGAGCTGGGTGATTACTTCCCCGATGCAAAACCTGTCACCGTCGTCATCGGCAAGGGGCACACGAACGTACCGCTGAATTCCCTTTGCATCGGTAACTGCACAAGACAGTTCAAGGAACAGGGCATATATATTTCCGGCTGCCCGCCGGTGGTGAGCTCAATTAAGCGGACGCTCGACAAACGCCGGGAGGATGGGGGCAAATAAGAAAAGCCTCGTCCGCGGTTGATGAGACAGGAAGAACCGATTACTTCAACGACAGTTTCCGCCGCGCGTCAAGCCGAGAGGCCGCCTCGTATTCTCCGATCGACAGGCGGATGACGGGGCAGTCGGAGAAGTCCGCCGCCGCAAGCGAGGCTTTGTCCAACCTCAGGCTCCATATTTTCACCGGCATGTCGAAGACAGCCTTGACCTTCCCGCCGTAGAACGCGCCGCTCGCATACGTGTGGACGCCGCTGGAGCTCTTCCAATTTCCGCCACCGTGCGAAATCGGTGGCAGGCGCAGCGTTATCCTCCCGATCGTCACAAGGATGCTTTCATTCTCAGGTAAGGTTTGCGTCGGCAATTCGAACACCGAACCGCTGATGAGTAGTCGATCTCCGCCAGCCTTCCCGGCGGTGGCGTTCAGCGACATCTTGCCAATGGAGAAATTCTTCATCGCCGTGCCGGTGATGGCAACCGCCGTCTGCGTCTGTTTTTTGGAATCGAACTCGAAGCCCCATTGGCAGACCGTGTTCCAATGCGGGTTCCAGCACGACACACCGCCATCATCAGCGCGCAGGACGAGATCGAGTTGCCCGCCATTCCAATCGCCGCTGACGGCGGGAAGGTCGGCGAAGCTGAAACTCCACACTCCCTTTTTCGCGTCAACCGCGACGCCGGCCCCTTTGGGATCCCCGTCGATGACGACATAGGCTCCTCCGCAGGAGACGCCCTTCAGCTTCCCGCTGGCATACGTGTCGAGCACCTCGGCGGAAAGAGGGAGACCACGCAGGCTTCCCTTGCAAAGAAGAGCGCCATTCCCCGCGGCGTTCATCATCACCTTCGCCGCGGCGGCCGCGACGATGGGATTTCCACGGAAGACGGCCTGCAGAGCCGCATCCTCGGATGTCGTGACGGTGGTGACCTGCGCATATTCGTTTCCTACGTGGGCGGCGCCCGAAACAATCTCCCATCGAACGAACGCGAATCCGTCATCCGGCGTCGCCTTGATCGTGAACGGCTGATCCTTCTTCACGCGGACCGCGCCAATCGGATCGCACTCGCCGATTCCATCGTTCCGAAGAGTCAGCGCGGCGGTTTCGCTTTCGAGGGCGAAGACCGCCATGACGGTGGCGTTTGAGCGCACAGTGACCGTCGTGCGCGAATTGAACCTCTCTTTGATGTCGGCGTCGCCGGCCACCACCTCCCACCACAGGAAGAGGTTCCCCGCCTCAGGCGCCGCTGAAACCGCGGTCTCTTTCCCGACGGAAACGAGCGTCGCGTCGGCGACCGCGCTCCCGCCGCTGGACGCGGAGACCGCGACACGCGCCTGCCATGGTTCGGCAAGCTCCAGGAACGCGCACGTGGGCCGAGCCGCCACCAGGCCGACATAATACGTCCCCGCCGCGGGGCAGTCCCACACCCACGGCGTTGTCGAGTCCTGTCCGGTCCGCTCCAACTCCGCGTCAAGGATGATGGCCCTGCAGCCACGCGGGAAGTTCACATAATACTCACCGGCCTTCGAGGTCACCACTGTGCGCCAGCCTAACTCGTTGGACGGCAGCGTGAAATTTGTCATCACGCCAACCGCGGCCTCCTCGGTTCCCTCAAGCCTTCGATAGCTGTCGCCGTTGAACAACAGTCTCCCCTTCGAACCCGCCCCCTGGATGCGGACAGTGCTGTCGTTGCGGTTGGCGAGCGGTCCCGCCACGAAGGCCAACTCCGACGTGGAAGGAACGAGGGGGATTCCCGACAACGTCAGGAATTCGGCGCCGGCGGCGGAGCGCGCGGTGAGGGTCTGCGGAACGACGCCGAAGGCGACACCGTCATGCCGGAATGTAGTCTGCAGATAGCGCTGGCCGTCGCGCCGCCGCCATTCGTCCGGGATGGTGGCGGGAACGAACCGTTCCAGAGAGATTCCCATGTAAGGAGACTTCCCAGTGACAAAAATGAAATGGTCGCCGTCCTTCATCGTCATGCGTTTGAAATAGAACTTCGTGTTCGGATACAACTCCGAATTTTGTTCCACGAAAGCCTTCCGTTCCGCATCGAGCACGAGCATGACCGACTGCGGTTTGGCAGAAAGGATGTCCTGCCTCCACTCGAGCGTCCTCTCGTCATAGACGGTGACGCTGTCGACGCTCGGCCGCGAGGGATTCGCGTAAAAGCCGGCAATCGAGTTCAGATCCGTCTCGGTCGAGACGTCCGGAAGAGCGGGATCGGTCGGACTTGGGCCGCCAAGCTCCTCGATGGCGGTCTGGAGGCACTTGATCGAGGCGGCCTGCGGCAGCGAATCGATTTTGCTGTGGTTGCACAACGTGACAACGCCCAGGTTCCAGTCGGGCATAATGGCGATCTGCGATACGTAGCCGGTGTCATTGCCTCCCTTGACAAGCGCCGAACCGGCATAGCGTAGCTGCGGTTGGGTGACATTGTCCCACCCGAGACCGGGGATGAGAAAGGTCTGATAGACGTCGAGCGGACTAGTCTCCGTGGCGGTCATAACCTCGGTGACCGTGGCGGGCTTCAACACGGTGGCGCCGCCGGGATGCGTCCCGCGGCCCAGATACATCAGCAGAAACTGGGCTAAGTCGTTGACGTTCGAACTGGCGCCGTCGGAGCCATAGCCCTGCGCGTACGGCTTGATGATGGCGGAGTCGCTGTCGTAGCCCATCGCCATGTTCTCGTAGACTCTTCCGAAGGCGCTGGCGCGCATCCCGAGGGGCTCGAAGAGGACTTCGCGGGCAAGGTCGGCGAAATTCCGCCGCGTGATTCTGGCGGCGAGTATCGCGGCGAGGTCAAAGGCGGCGTTGCTGTACACGGCCAATTCGCCGGGATACTGCGCCGGATAGTCGTCCTTCAGGTACCCAAGAAGAAACGAGTCGTAGCCGTTCCAGTGGTGGTACGTGAAAAGCCCGTTGGACTCGGCGTCTCCGGGAATGCCCGAATGATGGTTCAGCAGACGCCTCGGCGTGATGGCATCCTCAATGCCCTTGTACGGAAGATATGCGGAATTCGAATAAGAGTCAAGCAAGATGGACATCCAGACGCGACTGCAGCCCGCGCTCACTGCCGTTTCGACGCCGGAATCTCGTAGGCGAAGGCGACCTCGCCGTCCGGACGCTCCGGCGTGGCGTCCTTGGGGAGACGGGAGCGGACATACGTCACAGTGGCGAAGTCGCGAGCGACCGCGACACGGAGGAAGCCCGAGTTCGGCAGGAAAACTCCCGACCGATAGCCGTATTCCTCCGCTTGATGACTTCTGACGTTGCGATGGGCTGGCTGCGGAACAAGCTGGTAGACGACGCCGTCCAACTCCTGATAGGCGAAAAAATGATCATGCCCATGGAAGACGGCGCTGACGCCGGTTTCGACGAAAAGTTTGTGGATGGGGCGCTCCCAGCCGGGCCGGTTCGTAGCGAAACTGTCCGTGCCGCCTTTCTCATGCCCGCCCCACTCGAACAATGACGCCGCTTCAACACCACCGCGGCCGCCATTGTCCAGACCGCCGACCAACTGGTGAATGAAGACAAACTTGAATCTGGCGCGGGATTGCCGAAGTGTCTTGGCCAGCCAGTCATACTGCGGCTTGCCGAGTGTCATGCTCCACGGATCTCCGCCTTTCTTGGCGCGGGCATACCAGTACGGGTCGAGCACGACAAAGAGCGCGCCCCCCCATTCCCACGCATAATAGTCCTGGAGTTGTCCCGCATACGGCTGCGGTTCGAAGTCGCCAGTGTAGAAGGCGTCGGGAACCGGATTGCTGAAATACCGTTTGCGCTGCTTGCAGGCCCAGACCGCCAGGCCATCGGCGTCACGCATTCCGCTCCTGAAGGTCTCCTCGCCGTCATGATTGCCGATCGCCATGAAAAGCGGCGCGGAATGCGCGATCAGCCCCAGATAATATCGTTGCGCCACATACTGTTTAGCCGCCTCCTCCCGTGAGGCGATTTTACCGGTCATGAAGGTGTCGCCAAGGTCGAGGTGAAAGTCCGGTTTGCAGGCGAGCGCATTGCCCTGGGTGATTGTATAAAGATCCGGCAGGCACTGTCCGTCAAGATGCGAGTCGGCCTGGACCGTGAAAGCGAAACTTGCGTCTGACGGACGACGGGTGTGGAAGGTTCCACCGAAACAATCCCCCGGCATGACCACGTTCGTGTCCGCATCGATCAATTGATACTGGCACGAGGCGTTGGCCGGCAGAGTGTCCAGAACGATCTCGCGGGGTTCCCCCGCCTTCATTTCGAAAAGCTCCGTCATCCGCTCAGGTTGTCCCTCCGCACGGTAACGAATCCGGACCTTGGCATCCCTATTCAACATCACGTTCGCCGTCACCGAATGATCAGTGGGACGGGCGAGGATCACGTTGCCCGGATAGACGGGGACGCCCGAAAGAAAAACGTCCCGGGCGTCATCAGGGCCGCCTTTGTCTTTCTTCTCTCCAGCCGCGCGTCCGCCGTCCTTGGCATGGACGGCGAATGCCAGGCACATAACAATGGCGAGGCGGGACAAAAATCTCATGAACCCTCCTCAGTTTGCAGGTTTGGCGAAGAAACTGTCAGTGTTCGGCAGGGACGGCTCGCCTTTCCCCGCGTCGGAATAGATGTAGTATGGCGCGCTTGTGTAGCCGTCGAGATTTCTGAGCTTGACGAGGGACGCGCGTTGCGTCGCCGTGAGCGTCTTGTTGACCTTTGCGAACGCAGTTGCGTACAGCCAGGACATTTCGCCGTCGAGTTCGCCATAGCGGCGTCCGAGCGCGACCACGTTCGCCTTGTCAGGAGTCTCGCCTTTGAGGAACTTCCTCAGCTCTGACGAGATCTTCCTGCGGACCTCGGCGATTTCGGCAAGAGCCTTGCGCTGGGTGTCGGGAATTCCCGTGATGGCAGCGCGCTGCCGCTCGTCGAGAGTCTCAAGGAACAACTTGCCGCTGTCGCCCGTGACCGAGGTGCTGATGTCGAAGTCGCGTTTCCCCATGGCAGGCATGTCCTTCATGTAGAAGCCGCCAAAGTAGGTGCCGTGGCGTTCGGGGCAGAAATAGGTGTCGGCCTCGACGGAGCCGGCATACCAGCTGAAGAACTCGCTGGCGTAGGTCATGTAGGCGACATTCACCATCTTCTCCGAGCCTCGGGGCATCTTATAGTTCTCCATGTCGACGTCGGGCCAGCTGTTGAAGTCGCCAAATTTCATCGCGCCAAGGTATTGCTTCTGCGCCGCCGAGAGGGAGGTCGCCACTTGCCCGAACAACTGCGCGCGCTGGTAGCTCATCTCGGCGTCGGTGGCGAAAATGTCGCCCACGTATTTCGCCACCGCCTCCTTATTCAGCCCCGCGCTTCCGGACGGAGTCTCCCCATTGAGTTCCCGACAGAACGCCTTGATGAGGGGGAGACGCTTCGCGGCGATGGCTTTCAATTGCTCGGCCTCCTGCCGCGCGGCCTTCTGGAACAAAACGCGCTGCTCGTCACTCAACACCTTCAGCACGTTCGCCGCCACGCGGTCGAGGAACTTCGGATTGTGCCCCTTCTGGGCGGCGTCGATGTCCCGCATGTACTGGAAGCCGAAGAAGTCGCAGACCTTGCCGGGCGGGATGAACGTGGACGCCCCGAAATCGCCGGTGATGAAGGCGAGCCCGCTGAAGGCGATCGTGTGGAGCTGCGCGTTGTCGGACATCGCCTGCTCGATGGTATACTGCTGCGGCCCTCCGCCTTTTTTGCCATCGCCCCGCGGCGGCCTTCTTTCATCGTCGTTTGAACGGGGAGGCCTTTTGCCGTCTTTGCTTTCCCTGGGCGGCCTGGGAGGAGGATTGTCCTGGGCGGACGCGGCCCCTGGCGCCGCCACGAGAGACAGGATGACCGCACCCGCGACGACGCGCCTGACGTTTTTCAACACTTTGGTTGTCATTGTGGTAATCCTCTTTGGGGGTTGCTCTATTTACCATTGATTGTAGATCGCATCCGCCTGTCCGACAACCATTCCAATGAGCATAGTCTGTTAAGTTTTCTTAATGAATTGTCATATCATCCACACCTCTGCCGCGTATTCGACGGACTGATCGCGGATTCCGCGGGGAGGTGTTCGCCTCATGCCGCGCAATCTGTCCCTCTCCCATTGCGCCGGATTATTGCATATGTATTCGCGGATGCGGTTCAATTCCTGTTCATTACGAATGATGTGTTCCCAATAATTGCGTTGCCACAATTTACCGGGAAACGTTTGCCATCCATCGTTTTTGACGCCACGGATATATGCATTGGTGGTCATCGTTTTAAACCATTGCACCACGGCCCGTAGGGGCGAACCTACGTGTTCGCCCAATATCGGTTCGCCCGGCGGGGCCGGCGGACCGGCGTATTCACCCGGCGGGGCGCCGTCAAGAGGGCGGACACGTAGGTCCGCCCCTATGGGATTGCCATTGACAACGATGAAATGGGCGTGATTGGGCATGCACACGTACGCGTCGCATTGGATATCGGGGAATTTGTTTCCCAATTCGCAATACCATTCACCGACCATCCGCCCCGCCTCGTTCAATCGCATTTCCCCGTCTGCGACATTCCCGAACAGGCACAACCGGCCTTGCGCGCAGATCGTCACGAAATACGCCCCGGCATGCGAATAATCATACCCCTGCAAACGGATGGAACGACGATGATGAACGACCGGATCGTACATAAACTCCTCGCCGCCTCCATTCTTCTATTTCATTTTCGCCGTGATCTCGTAGGCGAACGCCACCTCGCCATCGGGATGATCGGTCGTGACGTCTTTCGGGAGGAATGAGCGGATGTACTCGACCTTGACCTTTTCAGGCCCCACCGAGACACGGACCCTGCCGGAATTCGGGAAGATGTCGCCACTCAGGAAGGCATCCTTGTTGTAGAGCGTGTAATTCGGATCCGCCGGCTCGGGCAGGGTCTGGTAGGTCACGCCATCCTTCATCTGCCGAGCGAAAATATGATCATGCCCCTGGAAGAAAATCGTCACCTTGTTTTTCGCCATCAACTGGTGGAGTGGCAGACCCCATCCAGGCCTTTTTTCATCGAACCCCCATGAACCGTCGGTGTTTTTGCCTCCCCATTCGTAGTAATCAGCCTTCTCAATGCCGCCTCGCCCGGTGCCATTGACATGATGCGCAAAAACGAATTTGTATTTCGCCTGGCTTTCCTCAAGCGTCTTCCTCAGCCACTGGTATTGCGCGTCCCCCAGCGTGATGCCCCATAGATCACGGCGTTTGGAGTCGCCGCCCAACACGTTGTCCACAGGCACCTTCGAATGCCAGAACGGATCAATCACCACGAACAAGGCGTCCCCCCAGGTCCAGGCGTAGTAGTCGCGCGGCAGTCCAATATGTTCAACCTTCTCGGCATCTCCGCTGAAGAACGCGTCGGGTTCTGGTTGCGGAAACAAGCGGTTTCGATTGACCTGCGCCCATACCGCGACATTGTCCGCCGTACCATTCAGGTTGCATCTGGCCGCCTG
>CAYTFM010000065.1:0-616 GCA_964436735.1 uncultured Victivallales bacterium
TTCGCTAAGGGGAAATAGCCCTTAGATTAACCCACAAATTCAGCGGACGAGGCAAAAATGAAGTATTCCGGCTTAGGAGCTCGCTTGTCGCTTTTCTCCCAACAAGATAATTCGGCGTTAAGTTGTTTTTCTGCCCAAGCTTGATCCCTTTGGGTATCTTCAATTTTCTCTTTGAACTTGGCTTGGATGACTCCGTATCCATTCCATCTGTTTTCAGGCGGATGAGGGTAATTCACTGCCCCTTGAAAAGTTGCCTCACGTCCACCATCTGGCCCATTTCCGAAAACCGTCACTCCTGGCCCAAGGATCTTTATAGCCAATACACGTATAAACTGTTCGAACGAATCAGTTGAAAAGCCTTGGAAATTCATTATATAATCTTCTCCTATGTTATATTCCCAGATAAAAAACAAGTATTTCTATAACGAACAGTCAAGATCAATTCATTAAACATCTTCGATGACACAACTATAACTTTCCTGCCCAATGCCCTGAACCATCGGGGTGTTCAGGATGGTGACCACCATGATAGAGCAGTGATCGATGAACGCATAGGATGCGATAGAACCTTCACCCCTACGAACTTGAGGTTCCAATTTGGAACCTCAAGTTCTAA
>CAYTFM010000065.1:626-2178 GCA_964436735.1 uncultured Victivallales bacterium
ACTCATTCAAAGCCAACTGAAAAATGTTCTTGCCATACGCTTTCTACCTTCTCACCGGCAGGGAGAATCTTTTGCCGGTCGACTGGATGATGGCTTTTCTCATCTCAAGCCGCGAGAGCGCCGAGAGCAGTTTTCCAACCGGCGCGCCGAGCCGGCCAGCGATGGCGTCGATGCCCAATTCCCCTTCCATCGACAACAGTTCGACAATCTTGCCCTCCTCGTCGGTCATATCGGCCTTGGGAGCGGGGGCGGATGTGGCCGCCTGCGGCTTCCTCTCAGTCGCAGGCGGACGTCTTCGCTCCGCCTCGGACATGCCGGGGAGATATTCGAAATCCTCCACAATGTCGTCGAAGGTTTCGGCAAGTTTCGCGCCTTGTTTGATCAAGGCGTGGCACCCCTTGGACTGGGGCGAGTCGGCCCGGCCGGGGACGGCGAACACGCTGCGTCCCTGGTCCAAGGCGAAGTTGGCGGTGATGAGAGCGCCGCTTTTCGCTCCGGCCTCGACGACGAGCACGCCCCGCGACATTCCCGAGACGACCCTGTTCCGCATGGGAAACGTCTGGCGGTTGGGAGGAAACTCCATTGGAAACTCGCTGACTACGCCGCCACCGGCGTCGATGATCTCGTTGGCGAGTGGCACGTGCTCCTGGGGAAAGACCCGAGCGAGACCACCGCCGAGCACCGCGACGGTTTTGCCTTTGGCGTCGATAGCCGCCTTGTGCGCCACGGCGTCGATGCCCAGCGCCAGCCCGGAGGCGACCGTCCACCCCGCATAAGCGGCGGCTCCAGCGAGAAACTCGGCCATCTGCCGTCCGTAATTCGTTATCCGCCGGGATCCGACGACGGCCAGCGTCGTCGTGTAAGGCACGTCCAGAACGCCCCTCACATACAGGCACAAGGGCGGGTCGGGGACCTCGGCCAACTGCGGAGGATACTCTTTGTCAACGAGGGTGATCACGCGCGCACCGCCCCGTTCGCACAGGCTCATCTCATCGTCGAATCGGGCTTTGACCCGCCATCCGCTGATCTCCTCGGCGAGGACGCCGCCAATGCCGGGAACCCGGCGGAGGTCGTCGAAAGAGGCGTCAAGCGCGGCGGCCGCCGAGCCAAAATACTGGCGGAGGGAGGCGAACTTCGAAGAGCCAATGCCCGACAACAGGTTAAGAACGATGCATGCGTCTCGCTCAGTCACAGCATCTCCTTATGGCGTCGAGAATGAGCGGGGCGGCGACGTCGGCGGTCACATTCGCCCCGCCAATGCCCCGCAGGACCACGAACCGCGGCTTCCCCGCGACGGCCTTCTTGTCGAAGCCCATCGCCTTGCGCACCTCCTCCGGTTTGATCCCCTCGGCGTTGATGGGAAGTCCCAGACCGGAAAGCGTGTTCCGTATCCTGCCCACGGCATCGTCGTCGAGCAGCTTCAAATCCTTTGAGAGTTCCGCCGCCATGACCATCCCCACCGACACGGCCTCACCGTGAAGGAAGGTCGCATACCCCGTGGCGGCGCTCGCGCCCACCAAGCGCGGTCCGACCCTGCTCGCCGGCGCCCCCA
>CAYTFM010000065.1:2188-9525 GCA_964436735.1 uncultured Victivallales bacterium
CCGTGGCGGCCTCGAGGGCGTGGCCGAAGGTGTGTCCAAAATTCAAAATCGCGCGGAGCCCCGACTCTTTTTCGTCGGCCATGACGATGTCGGCCTTCATCTGGCAGCAGGCGGTGACCAGATCCGCGAAAAAGTCGCCGTCGCCTTTGCCGATTTCCTCTGTGGAGTTTTCAAGCCGTGAGAAGAGGTTGGCATCAAGAATCAATCCGTACTTGACGATCTCGGCCTCGCCGGCGATCAACTCGCGCCGAGGCAACGTCGAAAGAAATCCCGTGTCGACCAAGACCAACCTCGGTTGCCAGAACGCACCCACAAGATTTTTCCCCTCAGGCAGGTCGACGCCGGTCTTGCCCCCAACGCTCGAGTCCACCATCGCCAGAAGCGACGTGGGAATCTGGATAAAGTCGATCCCCCGCATATAGGTGGCGGCGGCGAACCCCGCAAGGTCACCGACAACTCCACCCCCAAGCGCCACAATCACCGAGGAACGGTCGATCCCCTTCTTGACCGCCGCATGATAGATCTCCTCCAGCGTACGGATGCTCTTCGAGGCCTCGCCCGCCTCGAAGGTGACATGCCCCGTCTTCCCCGCACCCGCGTCCGCCAACGCCCGCTCGCAGAGTTTCCCGTACCGGGGAAACACGTTCGAGTCACTGACGATCAAGCACTTGCGTCCCTTGACGAAAGGGGAAAGACGCGCAGGAAACTCGCTCGACAATCCGTTGGCGACGACAACCTCGTAGCTTCGCTCGCCAAGATCGACCTGAATGACACCGCAGCTCATGTTCTCCAGTCCTCCTACAAAGCGCGCATTTCTCTGCCTTGGGGGTTCTTCATCAAGCTCAACGCATCACTTCTGCTGATGAGGTTGGCGTTGTACAGCTCGAGGAGCGCCTTGTCCATCGTTATCATCCCCTCCTTGGCGCCCGTCTCGATCATCGATGGGATCAAATGTATCTTCGACTCGCGGATCTGCGCCCTCACGCCCGGCGAGCCGATAAGCACCTCGAACGCGGCGATCCGCCCCGTGCCGTCACGCTTCGCGAGCAACCGCTGGGAAACAATGCCGAGCAGGATGTTGCCGAGCTGCGTCCGTATCTGGTTCTGCTGGTGCGGGGGAAACGAGTCGATGATGCGGTCGATGCTTTGCGGCGCGTCGTTCGTGTGGAGCGTCGCCATCACCAGATGGCCGGTCTCGGCGGCGGTCAGCGCCGTCGCCATGGTCTCGGGGTCGCGCATCTCCCCGACGAGAATCACGTCGGGATCCTGGCGCAGAACATACTTCAAGGCGTTGGCGAAGCTGAGCGTGTCGGCATAGACTTCCCGCTGCTCGACCACGGACTGTTTGCTGATATGGACGTACTCGATCGGATCCTCGATCGTGATGATGTGACAGGCTCTCGACTTGTTGATCCTGTCGATGAGACTCGCCATCGTGGTGCTCTTGCCGTGCCCCGTGGGTCCGGTGATGAGAATCAGGCCATGCGCCTTGTCAGTCAGCCGCACCAGGGCGGTGGGCAGGCCAAGCTGCTCGGGAGTCGGAATCGTGGTGGGGATGACCCTGATCGCCACCGCCACATTCCCCCGCTGGTAGAAGCCGTTCACCCTGAAGCGGAAAGGGGTCGGCTCCTTCTCCTTCTCGCCATGACTTCTGACGATGCTGATGGTCAGGGCGAAATCGATCTCCTTCTCGTCCTCGAAATGCGCCCGCTGCGTCGGATTGAGGACGCTGAACAAGAGGCGCTTCGTGTCGAACGGACAGAGCGGTTCCATCGCAAGCGACTGGAGCGCGCCGTTGATGCGCAGGCAGGGACGGCTTCCGACGGTCAGCAGCAGATCGCTCGCGCCATTTCCCACGGCGGACTGGAGCAAACGCTTCATGTTGAGCAGATTGTCGTCGCCTTCCTCCTGGATGGAATCTCGGCGGAAGGTGTCGATGCCGCTCTCCATCCCCTGCACGAGCAGCCGAAACTCGTCGCGGTTCGTGGCGGCGTCCGCGCCAGCCTCGAGGGTGATCGTACCGGATTTGCACAGATTCGCCAGGGAGCGGTCGAAATGCGACATGCCGTCCGAATCGGCCCGCCGCATGATCTCCTCAAGCTCGCCAAAACGGCGGGTGGCGATGAGACGTCGCACCACGGGAGTGGCATTCAGCACCTCGACCACAGGGACTCGTCCCTGCCCGTGGGCTCGCCCCAGCAGCCGCTGCGCCACGATGCCGCGCAGCGACAGCGGGAGGTCGGTCGCCGCCTGGTTCCGCAGATGCTCGGGATAGTGGTTGATGATGCGCTCGACGCTTTGGACGACATCAGCCGTGTGCATCGACGTGACGACAAGGTGGCCGGTGAGCGCCGCGGTCACGCCAATGCTGATCGTCTCCACGTCACGCGCCTCTCCGATGAAAATGGCGTCCGGACTCTCGCGCACCACGCTGCGCAACGCTTCCATGAATCCGACGGCGTCCGAACCGACTTCCCGCTGCGTCACCACACTTTTTTTGTCCTTGTGCACGAACTCGATGGGATCCTCGATCGTCACGATATGCTTCTGGGAATTCTCGTTGATGTGATTCAGGATCGCCGCCATCGTCGTCGATTTGCCGCTGCCCGCCGCCCCGACGACCAGGATCAGGCCGCGGGGACTTTGGGAGAACTCGCGGAGGATGGGCGGCAGATTCAGCGCGCCGAAGTCCAGATTGCCATGCGGCACCAGCCGCGCCACCAGCCCCAACTGCTCCTGCCGCTGCATGAAATTGATGCGGTAGCGGTCGCCGTTCGAAAGGGTCAGGCCAGTGTCGACCGAACCACTGCTGAACAGCTCCTCCTCGATCCGTTTCTGAAATCGATCCTTGACGAACTCGTGGATCTCCTCGGAGGCGATGAGCCTGTCGTCCAAAAGCGACACGATTCCATCGCGCCTGAAGCTGGGCGGCTTTCCGCCCGAAACGAAGACGTCGGAAGCGTGAAGCGATGGCATCTTCTCGAGGATCTCGACGACCCTCATATTTTGAGCTTTCATTTCCATGCGTGTAGAGATAGGCACATAGAGGTGATGTGAATCTGTGCTAAACTTACAGCCGCGCCACTCTTGTGGCCAGTCAAGTTGCCGTTTTTACGCATGCCCTGCGCGGCTGTCAACAGCCTCCGCTCAAGGCGCCCTTGGTGACTGTTAAAAAATAAGTGTTACAACACTTAATTCTTAACAGCCACTTAGACTCTCCAACCGCGAACGCAACCGTCCCACCGCCTCCTTGGGGTAGTTTCTGCCGAGCTCCTCGACGAGAAGATCGGATGCCCGCTTCTCTTCTCCGGCATCGAGCATCAGGTCGACATATTTCAGAACAAGCCCGGCGTCGTCGGCTGTCCTTACGCTTTTTTTCAGATGGTATTGCATCAGCATGACGGCCCGCTCGTAATCTTTCATCTCGTCAATGAGCAGGTCCGCCAGCATGTTCAGCACAATGTAGTTTCCCGGCTCATCGGCCCGGATTCTCATCAACTCTTTTATGGCCTCCTCGTAGTCCCCTTTGGCGATCTTCGCCCGGATCTCTGGATATTCCTTTGGGGCGGCCCTCACATTGGTGGGGTAGTGGATCCCGTCGGCGAATCCGACGCCAACGTAGGCGGACATGAAGGGGCCAAGCACGGTTTTCACGAAGAAGTATCCCGCCGCCGCGAAAAGGATAACCGCGAAGCATAGGTCGACGAAATCGCCAAGGAGGGCGAAGAAGACGGCGAGCATGCCCAGTCCCGCCGAGATCGCCAGTCCCACCTTCTCCTGGCCTGTAAGAGAGATCATCCGCGGCTCGGAAAGAGGTTGTGTGTTCGTTTATACATACTATAGTGCCTGCGCGGAAATTCGCCTTGGCGGCGCGGCGGCCATGTGCGGAGGGATGCGGATGACTTCACCGGAGCTACCATGCGGCTGTTGTTCATTGTTATGTTTTTCCTGTCAGGGCTTTGCGAGCTTGCCCTTGAGGCGGTCTGGATCCGTGTCGCCTCGGTGTGGCTTGGCAAGACCTCCGTCTCCGCCGCCATCATCATCGCAATCTTTTTCGCCTCCGCCGCCTGTGGGGCCGTATGTGGCGGATGGCTGGCCAGCCGCATCGGCAAACCCGCAAGGGCGTATGGTCTTGCCGAGCTTGGCGTGGGCGTCACCGCAGTAGCAGCCCTGTTTTTCGCAGACGCTATCCGTTTGTCTCCTTCATGGGAAGTTCTCTGCCGCGTTCCGATGGGGGAGGCTCTGGCGTGGGTCCCCGTCGTTCTTCTTGCCGGTCCCGCGTCGTTTCTTTCCGGGATGGCGTTCCCGTTCCTCTGCGAGGCGTTCGTGTCGCATGTCGACGCCAGAACCCGCTCCGCCGGAGTGTTCTATGCCGCCGGACTTGCGGGGGCGTCTTGTGGCGTTCTTCTTGGCGGGATCCTCTCGCCGATGGCGTTCGGGCTTTGTCTGACGCTCATTTTGTTTTCAGGGCTGCTTGCGTGCGTTGGCCTTGCGGGAGTCTGGCTGGGGGGCAGCGTGGTGAGTGGCGGCGTTTCCCAGACGACCAAGGAGCCCAAGAAGAAAAAGAAGGAGATGAAAAAGTACGACAATGCGTCGGCGACGGACGCAGTGCCTCCGCGTCAGGATATGCCGTCCGCCTCCTGCGGGTATGCGCTGATTATCGCCTCCGGGTTTCTGTCGGTCGCCGCGGAGGTGCTTCTCATCAGCTATCTCATGGTGCTGACCAGCGAGTCGGTGTATTCGTCGTCGGGCGCGCTGTTCGCCTTTGTCCTCAGCCTGGGCATCGGAGGAGCTGTGGCATCCGCCATCAGACACGGCACATCGCAAAGGCTTTCGCTCATCTTGTTCTGCTGCGGAGCGTTGTGCGCGCTGTATCCATTTGCGCTGCAACCTTTTATTGGCAAGGACATCGTTCCGACATCACCCACCACCGTGATTTCCGCCGCCTGGTCGGCCGTAGTTCCGTTGGGCATGTTCCTTCCTTTGGGGATCTGCCTTGGAACGGTGTTTCCCCTCGCCTGGGAACTGGTTGAAAGATCCGGCGCGCAGGGACGCGCGATGGGACGGATCATTGTTGGCAACAAATTGGCGGCGGCGGCAGGGGCGTTGGCCATTCCGTTCATATCCATTCCGCTTCTTGGTCTCCCCCGTTCGCTCGTCGCCATCGGGACATGCTATGCGATCCTCGGGGCGGTTTCGCTTCCCGCGCATCAGGCGGTTTCCATGAAAAAAATGGTTCTGCGCCTTTTCGCCACGGCCATCGCCGCCGCGGCGGCTTTCGCTTGGACGTCACAGCCAGTGGTCGTCGAGAAACATTCGAAAGTCCTCGACGTCGTGAACGATCCCGCCGGAGTGGTGGCGGTCATCGAGGACAACAATGGCTCGCGCCATATCACGCTCAACCAAAACTACACCCTCAACGGTACGGGACGCGCTTTGTATTCCCAAAGGAACGAGGGATGGCTACCGATGCTTCTATGCGACAATCCCCGAAACGTGATGTTCGTCGGCATGGCGTCCGGAATTTCGGCCGACGCCGTCCTCGATTTCCCGGTGGAGAAACTTGACGCCGTCGAACTACTGCCCGGTGTGGCGACGGCGGCCCGGCGGGATTTCAACGAGTGGAACACGCGCCTGTTCGAGGATCGCAGAGCGAGAATAACGATTGGTGACGGACGCCGCGTCCTTCGAGATTCGAGTGCGTGCGCGTATGACGCAATCATCTGCGACCTCTTCCTGCCGTGGAGCGAAGGAGCGTCGATCCTCTACTCGAGAGAGTTTTTCGAACTCGCCCGCAGGCGCTTGACGGACAGGGGCGTCTTCTGCGTCTGGCTTCCAGCTTATCAGATGAACGAGGAGACAGCCGGAATCGTCATCAGGACATTCCTCGAGGTTTTTGAGAACGCCATCGCGTTGAGAGGAAATTTTGATCCAGGATCGCCCATCATCGCGCTTGCGGGCTCGAGGTCGAAGATCGACATCTCGCACGACACTATCGCGGCAAGACGTTCGCGGGCGTGTTCGCTGGAGACGCTCTCCGGATCGCCTTTCATCCGCTCAACGACGGGGTTCCGACTTGCCCTTCTGGGAGACCTCCGCGCCGCCGCCACCGATTTCTCCGTTTACCCGATAAATATCGACGACATGCCTGTGCTGGCATACCGCGCGCCAAAATCGCTCGATCACAAGGGTCGTCTCCGCGGGATCACATTTCTTGAATGGTTCGGCAACCGTTTCTCCGCGCGAGAATTCCCGTCATGCGAACTTGGAGGAGCTGATCCCGCCGCCATCCGTCGAGGCATCGCGGCCGGCAACAACTATTACGCCGCCGCCGTGATGAGCGTCCCACTTCCAGAGGGCAAAGACCTCGCCGAGCGAACCCGGAAGGCGATGGGGCACTTCGCAAGGGGCGAGGAACTGTGTCCTGAAACCGGTTTGCGCTTCGAGGATCTTGGAAGGTGAAGCGAAGTGGCGTCCCCATGGAGATTCGAACTCCAGTCAACAGGATGAAAACCTGCTATCCTAGGCCTCTAGACGATGGGGACGAGTCATAAAAGGCCCATAATATGGCACCTGCCCGTGATTTTTCAACCCTCAGTTCTGTCCATAATAGGCGTTGGGGCCGTGTTTACGGAGGAAATGTTTGTCGAGAAGATGCGGTGGAATCGGCCCGACAGCAGGGTTGAGCGCAAGGCTGTCGAGCGCCATCTTGGCAAGTTCCTCGAGAACGACGGCAGCCTCGACCGACTGCTCGGGACTCGCACCCCACGTGAAAGGACCATGGCAGGCGACCAGAGCGGCCGGCATGTGAAGGGCGTTGGACTCGTTCCCCTTCCACAACTCGGTGATCACGACACCGGTGTTCACCTCGTAGTCCGACGCAACCTCCTCTTTGGTCAATTGCCGCGTGATCGGCACGGAACCGTGGAAATAATCGGCGTGGGTTGTGCCAAGACAGGGGACAGACCGCAAAGCCTGCGCGAAGGCGGTCGCCTTCGGACTGTGGGTGTGGCAGACGCCGCCGACCGTCGGGAACGCCCGATACAAGGCGAGATGCGTCGGCGCGTCGGACGACGGACGCAGCGAGCCATCGGGGGCCTCGCCGGTCGAAAGGTCGAGGAGCACGATCTTGTCGGGGGTGAGGTCGGCATAGGCGACGCCGCTGGGCTTGATGGCCACCACCCCCCGCTCCCGATCAATCCCGCTCACGTTGCCCCAGGTGTAGATCACCAGGCCGCGGCGCAGCAGTTCAAGATTGGCTTCGCAAACCCGTTTCTTCAGCGCATTGAAAACCATTGGATGCCCCCCCTTGTTGCGCTGATACTATAGGTCTCCCG
>CAYTFM010000065.1:9535-11107 GCA_964436735.1 uncultured Victivallales bacterium
TATTTTCACGATCATTCGTGAAAGCATGTGCCGGAAAACCTATCGGAGACAAACCTACTTTTTGATCGCGACCAACTTTCCTGTCCGCGCGGGATTCAAGAGATTTCTGATTTTACGTTTCCCCTGCGGCGATGCTTGTCATCGTCGTCCAAAAGCGGTATACTAAGTTTTTGCTTTTTACACCATTTTACAGGGAGGATACGAACATGGCCGAGACGAAAACCCCGAAAGTGCCGGACGCCAAGGTGGCCCGCGATAAAAACCTCGCCGTAACGCTGAGTCAGATCGAAAAAGAGTTCGGCAAAGGCTCGATCATGTGCCTGGGCGATCAGAAATACCACGCCGACGTGCCGACGATCAGCACCGGCGCGCTTTCGCTGGATATCGCCCTTGGGATCGGGGGAATTCCCCGCGGCAGAATCATCGAGATCTACGGACCGGAGGCGTCGGGCAAGACGACCGTCTGCCTCCATGTGATCGCCAACGCCCAACGTGCGGGTGGCACCTGCGCCATCATCGACACCGAACACGCCATCGATCCGCAGTACGCCAAGCGCATCGGCGTGAATCTTGAGAACCTCCTGATCTCCCAGCCGGACTGCGGCGAGGACGCCCTCAACATCGCCGATATGCTCGTGCGCAGCAACGCCATCGACGTGCTGGTGGTCGACTCGGTCGCCGCGCTCGTGCCGAGAGCCGAGCTCGAGGGGCAGATGGGCGACTCGCACGTCGGCTTGCAGGCCCGCCTGATGTCGCAGGCCCTCCGCAAGCTCACGGGTGCCGTCAGCCGTAGCCGCACCTGCATCATCTTCACCAATCAGATCCGCGAGAAGATCGGCGTGATGTTTGGCAACCCCGAAACCACCACCGGCGGTAACGCCCTTAAATTCTACTGCTCTATCCGCATGGACATCCGCCGCCTGGCCACCATCAAGGACAACGCCGGCATCGCCATCGGCAACCGCGTCAGGGTCAAGGTCGTCAAAAACAAAATGGCGCCGCCGTTCCAGCTCGCGGAGTTCGATATCCAGTACAGCGAGGGCATCCCCCGCCCCGGTTCGATCCTCGACGTCGCCATCAACTTTGGCCTTCTCGAGAAGAAAGGCTCCTGGTTCTCCTTCGAAAACGAGCAACTGGGGCAAGGCAGGGAACAGACCAAGGAGGTGATCCAGCAGAACCAGGAACTGCAGGACCGCATCCTCGCCAAAATCAGGGAACGGACCAAGGACGGCGCCGCGCCCGCCGCCAACGGCAAGGACGCCACACCCGCAGGGGACGACGCTCCTCCGGAAGCGTGACCACGTATCCCCTCCTCCATCCGGGAGGATCTCATGTCCCGTAATGCGCAGCACATACGAGCCGCATGCGGCCGATCGCTGATGGTCGCCGCGTGCGTCCTCTCAACCGCTTGCCAACTTGTCGGCGCCGATCCTTCGTTCGTCTCGTCCCGCGACCGCCAACTCGGAGACCGTGCCTTCGACAACGGGCTCTACGACGTGGCGGCGGGGTATTACGAGCTGATGCTCAAGAACCTCACGGCGGACGAGGAGGTGAAAGCCGACGCCTATTTCC
>CAYTFM010000065.1:11117-16952 GCA_964436735.1 uncultured Victivallales bacterium
AACCTTGCCAAGGAGATTGCCCTGCACTTCAAGGATCGGCTTGCGGAGCGTCCCGACGAGGCCGCGCGCCTCCAGTTCTGGAACGCCGAGATCGCCCTCGCGAAATTCGAGAACGCCAAAGCCGCCGAGGCGTACAAGTCAGCTCTGCTGATCGCCGGCGACGACCGGGAACTGCGCTTGAGAGTCCTGTCGGGGCTCATCGCCGCGGAAGTCCGCCTCAAGGACTGGGACGCCGTCGAACGCGACTGCGCCCAACTTTCCGCCGAGGGGGGACAGGGCGGGGCCTGGGACGCCGTCGCGAAGGAGTCGCTGGTGACCGCCGCGCTCCTGCGGGGTGACCTCGTGAAAGCCTCCTCGATCATCGGCGAGGCTTACAGCAATGGCGACAAGGATATACGCCTCGGACTGCTCGACGTCTACACGAAGGTCAAGGAGGGGCGCCTCTCGGAGGCGCGGAGACGCTACGAGGAGTTGCGACCGAAGGCTTTTGGCCCCAACACATTGTGGTTCATCGTGGCGCGCGCCCTTGCCGACGCCAGCGCCGAGAGGAAGGATTATACGGCGACCCTCGGCATTCTCGACGACGCCTATGCCCTCGCACCTGAGCAGGCCGACAAGCAGGACGCCCTCGCGGCTCGGATCAACGTGTTCATCTCCTCCGGCGCGCTTCCGCGGGCCGTCGAGACCTGTCGCAGCTTCCTCAGGGACTTCCCCGGCTCTCCCTTGGCAGGCGACATTCTCTCTCGCCTCATTCGCAGCCTCATCAAGATGGGGGAACATGCCGAAGCCGCCGAACTTGCGGGTCCTTTGTTCGACGCTCCTTCACTCACCCCTGCCGAGACGTCCGCTCTCGCCCGAGAGGTGGGGGCCGCACTGCTTGTCCTGAGGAAATATCCGGAGGCGGCCAGCTTCTACTCCCGTCTTGCGGCGCGCGGCGCCACGGAGGCGGACAAGGCTGAGGCCGCCTACCACCTGGGTGAGATCGCATACGCCACCGGCGACTATCCTACCGCCTCCGCGGCTTTCGCCGATCTCGCCACCCGCAATCCCGAGTGGCGTGAAAAATCGTTGTTCAAGCAGGCGAAATGCCTCTATCGAATGAAGGAGTACAAGAAAGCCATCGAGAAGTTTCAAGAGCTGCCGGCCGCCTTCCCCGCAAGCGTCCTTCTTCCCGAGGCCATGTTTTTCAAGGCGCTCTCTCTGCGCAAAGCTGGCGACTTGGACAAAGCCTACGACGAGATGCGCGAGCTCGCCAAGAATTTCCCCGGGCACAAACGGGCCGCCCGAGCTTTGCTTGAGGCGGGGAACATCGCCATGGCGGGCAAACGCGAAAAAGACGCCGTGGCGTCGTTTAAGGCCGCGGCCGAGGCCGATCCCAAGGGGGGGATCGCCCCAAACGCGCTGTATAAAACGGTCTGCGCCTACTTCCTTGTCAACGACCTCGAGGAGGCGCAGAAAACGGTGAGGCTGCTCGTCGAGAAATTCCCCGAATCCGACTTCGCCGTCGGTGCCCGCTTCCTGCTGGCGGACCACCTCAGGGACGCCAAGGAATACGAAAAGGCGGCAAAGGAGCTCATCGATCTCGCTGCCGCATTCGCCTCGAAGCCAGCCATCGCGGCCAAGGCGATGGCGGACGCCGCGTACGCCCTGTCCTTGGCGGGCAAGGAGGACGAGGCGTCGCGTCTGCTCGACAAACTCGCCGTTGAATATCCCGACGCCAGCGCGGCCTCGGAGGGATTCTTTCTCAAGGGGGATATCCTCGCCGCTCGCAAGGACTACGAGAAGGCCATCCTCTACTTCACCAAGGCGGCGGAGCGGAGACCGAGCTCCGCCCTCGAACTCGCCTGCTGGGGACGAATCGGCGACTGCGACTTCGCCATGGGGGAGACGTCCAAAGAGAAAATCGGGAGGTTTCAGACCGCCGCCCAGTTTTACGAAAAGGTGGCCGCAGTCAAATCCGCCCCTCCCGGCGTCGTCGTCCAGACACTCTACAAACTCGGGAAATGCTATGAACTGATCGAGAAATACGACGAGGCTGTCGCCAAGTATCACGAGGCCGTCTACACCTCGCTGATACACGACGAAAAGACCGCCACCACCGCCGACAAATTCTGGATCGGCAAAGCCGGCCTCTCCCTTGCCCGGCTGCTCGTACAGCGAAACACGCCCGAGGCCGCCGAGGCGGCCATCAGCGTCTACAGCACCCTCATCAGCCACGATGTCCTACCCGCCGACGATCTCAAACGGAGCGTCGAGGAGATACGCGCCAAATTCAAACTCAAGGAGTGACCCGATGCTGTTTCTCGATATCATGAAGAACGGGGGGCCGGTGATGTGGATCATCGCCTTTTTCGCCATAATCGCCCTCGCCATCGTGCTGGAACGCTGGTTCCACCTCCATCGGGCCCAGATCAGAGTCGAGGAGTTGATGACGGGACTGATTAACGTCCTCAGACGTGGAAGCCTCGTCGAGGCCGTCAGCCTCTGCGATGAGACGCCCGGTCCCGTCGCCCACGTCCTGCGCTCGGTCATCCTCCGCAAGGAACAAAGCGACACCGATCTGAAACAGGCCGCCGAGGACGCCGCGCTTGACGAGATTCCACGGCTTGAACGGCACATGAACATCATCGCCACGATCGGCTACGTCGCCCCGCTCCTCGGCCTTCTCGGAACCGTGCTGGGCATGATCGACGCCTTTCAGGAGATCCAGCAGGCCAAGGGGGGGTTCGTCAACGCGGTCAACCTCTCCGCCTCCATTTGGCAGGCCCTCCTCTGCACCGCGGCGGGGCTCTGCGTCGCCATCCCCTGCAACATCGCCTACAACTATCTCGTCTCGCGCATCCAGGCCATCGTCCTTGACGTCGAGAAGGCCTCCAGCGAGATCATTTACTTCTTCAAGACCCACGCCCTGCCCATTCCGGCAGGTGCCTCCTCCGCTAAGGATGCAAAGGGTGCGGAAACAGGCAACGCCAAGGGAGCCGCGGCGCAATGAAAATACGGACGAGGCTTTCGATCCTCAGCGGAGACCCGGGGTCGACCCCCTTTCTGGCGGTCTTCTTCCTGTTGCTCGTCTTCTTCCTGCTGAGCAGTTCGTTCGTGCAGGTCTCCGCCATCAAGGTGGAGCTGCCTTCCGCCCCCGCCCAGTCCTACAGCGCGGAAAAACTCGTTGTCACCATCGACAAGGATAGCAAGTTTTATTTCAACGACCAGGAAATGGATCTCAAGACGCTTGTCGCCCAACTCGGCAGCATCTCCTCAAAACGCCAGATCAACACGATCATCCTGCGCGCCGACAAGACGGTTCAGCACCAAATCGTCTCGCAGGTTTTATCGCTTGCCAACTCCTTGAATCTCAATGTGTATTTCGCCATGGCCGCCGCACCCTCAGGCGAGGTCAATCTCGAGAAAGATTGATGAAGAAAGAAAAGAACAGCCTTGTCGCCTGGGGATTCGCCATTTGCGCGGCGATTGCCGGCCACGCCGCGCTCTGCTCGATGCTCCAAAGCAGACCCTACGAGAAGCCCAAGGGGCAGAAGCAGACGGCGCATATAATGACCCTGCCTGGGTCCTCCTCCCCGTCCCAGCCATGGCAGGCGAATCTGCTCGCCTGGCTCCGGCAGGCGAACCCCGAGCTCTTCGTGAAGCCGGGACCGAATGGCTTCAGCGGCCATGCCCTCACGTCAACCGCCCGGTATGCCGTCAGGGACTTTCCGTTGGATGACGACGAGGCGCCCGCCTCGGCAGTGTGCGCCGATCCCAAGGCCATACCTCTGCCACAGAAAAGCTGGGCAGCCCTTGCAGATGCCCTGCTCGACCGTAAATCCGCAACGCCATGGCCTCCACCCGCCATCGAACACAATGAGAAAGAGGACGCCGCCCTGCCGCTCGTCTTCCGCAACGAAGCGGGCGAGAAGCTCGACATCACCTTGGACGATCTTCCCGAGATCTCCAAGAGCAAAGAAAAATTGAAATCGCCCTCGAGCACATGGCTCAGCGTCGAGTACGCCAAACCGCCACTCCTGAACCGCGTCCGAATCGTCACGTCGTGCGGCGAACCTGGCCTCGACCACGTGGTTCAACTCAAACTGATGCGGGTGAGGAAAGCCGGTAATCAGCCATGGCCGGCGCCGTCCGGCGACGCCATACTTGTCGAAGCCGAATGGCGCGGCTTCCCGCAGCCCAAGCAACCATAATATCTCAAACTCGCAATATTTAACGTGAAAGGTCTGATGCATGAACATGCGGCTGCTCTCATTTCTGTTCGTGTCGATCGCCCTCCTCACCGGAGGATGCGACGTGATGAAACTGCTCAAGGGAACGCCATCCGCGCCTCCTGCTCCAACGCCTCCCTCGGTGGTGGTAGCTCCAGCGATCACGGGAAGCGTGGCCGATTCGCTGGAGCTGGTGGGACAGGCGAAGGCGATGGACGACGTCGATCTCGTCGCCCGCGTGCAGGGATTTTTGACGAAGCGGAATTTCGACGAGGGACAATTGGTCAAGAAGGACGATGTGCTGTTCCAGATCGAGAAGGAGCAGTACACCGCCGACGTTGAAGCGGCGCACGGTGTGCTACTGAAGGCCCAGGCAGACCTGAAGAACGCCACGATCGAGTTCGACCGTCAGAAGTCGTTGTGGGAGAAGGACGCCACCGCCAAGAAAAGCTACGACAACGCGACCTGCGCCAAGATGGTCGCCGAAGGCGCAGTCAAAGAGGCGGAGTCGAAACTGGCAAACGCCAAGCTGAACCTCAGCTACACGGAGATCCACGCCCCGTTCGACGGCCGCGTCGGCTACGCCACCTACAGCGTGGGCAACGTGGTCGGCCCATCAAGCCAAAAACTCGCCAACATCGTCAAGCTTGACCCCATGCGCGTGCGCTTCAACGTAAGCGAGGTGGACATGCTCAAAAACCGCATCAGGAAGGCCGAGGCGGGGATGGCGTTTAAGGATGATATGGTCGAGGATCTTTCCGTCCGCGTCCAGTTCCAGAACGGCAAGCTCTACGAGCGCGAGGGCGAGATCTCCTCGTCCGACAACAAGGTAAACATCTCGACCGGCACGTTGCTCATCGAGGCGCTCTTCCCCAACCCCGACCTCATCCTCCTTCCCGGACAGTATCTTAAGGTGATCCTCTCACGGAAGAAGGAGGTCCCCGCCGTGCTTGTCCCGCGCAGTGCGGTACAGGAGAACCAGACGGGCAAGTTCGTCATCGTCGTGGACAAGGAGAACAAGGCGAAAATCCGCCCCGTTAAGACGGGCATTGTGAAAGGCCTTCTGATCCAAATCGTCGAAGGCGTCAAAGAGGGGGAGCATGTGATCGTCGAGGGCGTGCAGAAAGTGCGCCCCGATTCGCCGGTCTCGCCAGTACTCGACAAGACCTCGTCTGACGGACTCGACGGCCTGCGGGACCCCGAAGCGAAACAGTGACCCTGAGGACATTTGAGACAACAGCAATAAGGTAGACCTATCATGCTCAGCGCGTTTTTCATAGATCGTCCGCGATTCGCGATCGTCATCTCGGTGGTCATCGTGATCGCCGGGCTGGTCGCACTTATGAGCCTCCCGGTGTCGCAGTATCCCAGCATCACGCCGTCGACGATCCAAGTCACGGCCACCTATCCCGGCGCTGACGCTGAGACGCTCCAGAAGACGGTGATCCAGCCGCTCGAGGCGCAGATCAACGGCGTCAAGGGGATGATGTACATCTCGTCGATCAGCTCCGACAACGGCCAGGCGACCATCACCGTCACCTTCCCGGCCGGCACCAACGGCGACATCAACACCGTCAACGTGCAGAACCGCGCCACCCTCGCCATCCCGCAGCTGCCGCAGGAG
>CAYTFM010000065.1:16962-31755 GCA_964436735.1 uncultured Victivallales bacterium
TCGCGCGAATCCCGGGCGTGGGCGACACGGCGATATTGGGGGCGGCGAACTACGCCATGCGCATCTGGCTGAACTCCGACAAGATGACCAACCTGAAAATCACCGTCAACGACATCGTCGCCGCCATCAAAGCGCAGAACGTCCAGGTCTCCGCCGGGGCGCTTGGCGATGAACCCACCTCCAGCGATCAGGTTTTCCGCTACACTGTTCAGACGCAGGGACGAATGGAGGACGGGCGACAGTTCGAGGAGATCGTCCTGCGGGCGCTGCCGGACGGCTCGAGCGTCAAGATCAAGGACGTGGCGCGGGTCGAACTGGGCGCCGAAAACTACAACCAGTCCAGCAAAGTGAACGGCAAGCAGTCCTCCAAGTTGATCGTGTACCAGCTGCCCGAGGGCAATGGCCTCCAGATCGCCACCGCGTGCCGCACACGACTCGATGAGCTGAAAAAGAAATTCCCGAATGACGTGGAGGGCGTCGTGCTCTACGACACCACGAAGTTCATCAAGGCGTCGATCGACGAGGTGGTCAAGACGCTGTTCGAGGCTATCATCCTCGTCATACTGGTCACCTACCTCTTCATGCAGGACTGGCGGGCGGCGGCGGTGCCGACGATCGCCATTCCCGTGTCGCTGATCGGCACCTTCGCGGCGATGCTCGCCCTCGGCTACTCGATCAACCTGATCACGCTGTTCGGCCTGATCCTCGCCATCGGGATCGTAGTGGACGACGCCATCGTGGTGATCGAGAACGTCAACCACCTCATGGAGAAGGAGAAGCTCTCGCCGAAGGACGCGGCGAAGAAGACGATGCTGCAGGTGACGGGCCCCGTCGTCGCCACCACGCTGGTGCTGCTGGCGATGTTCATCCCTGTCTGCTTCCTGCCCGGCATCACCGGCGAGATGTACCGCCAGTTCGGCGTGACCATCTCCGTCTCCGTCCTCATCTCGGCCGTCAACGCCTTGACGCTGAGCCCCGCGCTCAGCGCGGTGTTCCTCAAGCCGGCCAGCCACAACTCGTTCGAGAAAAACTTCTTCTTCTTCAAATGGTTCAACCTCTTTTTCGACTGGACGACCAACGGCTACACGCGGGTCGTGGGCTCGCTCGTGCGCAAGGCGTTCCTCGTCCTGCTCGTCTACGCCGGCATGACCTTCGTCGTCTCCAAGATCTACGGCATGATCCCCACCGGCTTCATCCCGGAGGAGGACCAGGGCGCGTTCTTCGTGAACGTGCAGCTGCCCGACGGGGCGGCGGCGCCGCGGACGGCGCGGGTGATCGAGACCGCCGCCGAGATGATACGGCAGACACCGGGCGTCACCGACGTGATGAGCGTCAACGGCTTCAGCATCATCAACAACACCACGGCCTCGAACAACGCCTTTCTCGTCGGGATCCTCGAGGACTGGAGCAAGCGGCAGGATGAGCCATTGAAAGTTTTCTCGATCCTCCGCAAACTGGGAGCCCAGCTTAAAACGATCCCGGGGGCCGTGATCTTCCCGTTCCAAATGCCGGCGATCCCCGGCCTCGGCACCTCCGGCGGCTTCTCGTTCGTGATCGAGGACACCACGGGACTCAACCCGCAGCGCCTCGAGCAGGCCGCCAACGCCCTGATCGTCGCCGCCAACGAGCGTCCGGAACTGCAGGGTGTGTACACGACCTTCCGCGCCACCGTGCCGCGGATCTTTCTCAAGATCGACCGCGACAAGGCCTTCAAAATGGGGGTGGCGCTTGAAGATATCAACACCACGCTCAAGGGCATGCAGGGCTACCTGTACGTCAACGACTTCAACAAGTTCGGCAAGGTCTACAAGGTGGAGCTGCAGGCGGAGAAGGAGTTCCGTTCCGACATCAACGACTTCAACGGCATCCACGTGCGCAACAGCAAGGAAGAGATGGTGCCGCTGAGCACACTGGTTGAAATCGAAACCCGCTTCGGGCCGCAATACATCAACCGCTACAACCTCTACTCCTCGGTCACCATCAACGGCAACGCCGCGGCCGGCTTTAGCTCGGGGCAGGCGATGAAGGCGATGGAGGAACTGGCCGACAAGACGCTGCCTGAGGGAATGAAGTACGAATGGACAGACATGTCGTACCAGGAGCGGCTTGCGGCCGGCAAGACGGGAGTGGTCTTCGCTCTTGCGCTGCTATTCATCTATTTGTTCCTCGTTGCCCAGTACGAGAGCTGGATGATCCCGACGTCGGTCATGCTGTCCGTACCGATCGCCCTGCTCGGCGCGCTGCTTTACCTTCTGATGAGGAGCATCGACAACAACATCTACACGCAAGTCGGCTTCGTATTGCTCTTCGGACTGGCCTGCAAAACCGCCATTCTGATCGTGGAGTTCGCCAAGGAGAAGCATGAGGAGGGGATGAACATCCAGGAGGCTTCGGTGTCCGCCGCGCGTCTGCGCTTCCGGGCGGTGCTGATGACCTCGATCGCCTTTGTGCTCGGCGTGCTGCCGCTGGTCACCGCCAACGGCGCCGGTGCCCTCAGCAGGCAGTCGCTGGGCACCGTCATTTGCGGCGGCATGATCCTCTCGGCCATCTTCGGCACCATCCTCGTGCCGGTCTTCTACGCCGCCGCGCAACGGGCCATCGAGTGGCGCGGCGTCAAACCGTCGTTCAAGCCTCCGCACACTCCCGCCTGAAGGAGCACCACTCTGGCTATGGTGCGTCCTGCCACAACCCAGAGTTATAGCACTCATTCAGCCAATGACGGAGTTGCCACCTTGCCTAATTATGGAACTTGTTGTATAATAAAGACATGAATACTATCGGGCAGGCTCCTGCCGGAAGCTTCAGCGAATCAGCGGTCAACTTCGAGAAGAAAATCCTTCTCGAAAAAGTGGCCAAGATGTCCAATCTCCCCACGCCCAGCGGCACCATCATGGAGATCATGCTGAAGCTGCGCAACGAGGACATCGAGATCAAAGAGATCGTCGTCACCGTCCGCCGCGACCAGTCGCTCGTCGCCCAGATCCTCAAGATGATCAACTCTGGCTACTACGGGCTGCGCAACCAGATAGACTCCGTCGAGCGGGCCGTCAACCTTCTCGGCATCATTAAAATCAAGCAGATCGTCTACGCGGCGTCGATCATGGACATGTTCTCCGACGAGGAGCGATTGGAGTGGAACCACGCCTACACCTCGTCGCTGCTGATGGGATTCCTCCTCGAGGATCAGAAGATCCCGGCCGCCAGCAATCTGCCGCTCGTGATGCTGATGCATGACATCGGCAAACTGGTCTTGCGCCGCTTCGCCCCCACGAAGTACAAACTCGCCAAAAAACAGTCCGAGCTGGAGCAAAGACCACTCTACCAAATCGAGGAGGGCTTGATCCACGTCGACCACGCGGAGATCGGCGCATGGCTTCTCGAGCGCTGGCAGATGACCGAGGAAATTATCAAACCGGTGCGCTACCACCACCTTCAAACGGTTCCACCCGATTTCCAGATCGAAACGATGCTGACGCAGTTCGTCGATTGGGTGGACAACATGGCCCGCGGCTGTGTCGCCGCAACCCCGTCACCGGAACTCGGCAAGCACACGGGGTTCGAAATCGTCGACACGGACTACTGGATCAACACACAGCGAAATTTCATCGTATCGGTGGAGGGACAGCAAGATGGTCGGGAACAGGAGAAAAAAGTGTCGTTGCCCGCTCCGACCGGATTCACCAACACCAAGACCAGCAAGATGCAGAAGTCCAAGGTGGCCGCATTGGTGAAAAGCGATGCGACCGAAGCCACGCCCGACGCGGCGGCGCACACGCACGCTCCTGCCGCTCAGCCACCCCCGCAGCAGCCACCGAAGGCTATGGAGCCGACGGTGTCAGTCCACGAGCAGCCTCCTCCACCAACCCCGGAGCAATCCGTTTCCACCAAGACGGATAGAGTAAACCGCCGCACGGTGATGGCCCCCCCCCCTCCCTCACCCCCGCCCACGCAAGAGCCCCAACCTTCGAAGACGGCTTCGGGCAGCCATGCCATTATGGTACCCCCGCCGTCCTCAGCTCCACCCACAAAAACACCACAGGCATCAAAGACTGCTTCCGGCAGCCACGCCACAATGGTACCCCCACCCACTGAGGCGACGAAAGGGCCTCAAGGCGCGAGGGGGACCACGTCCGGCCGCGCCCCCACAGACACTCCGTCAAAGATCTCAAAACCTTCCTCCGGCACTGACAAGACGACCGTGAACCTGCAGGTTCACCATCCAAAGCAAGGCTTCTTCGCCCGCCTCCTTAAAGCCATTTTCGGGAAATAACCACTCCTCACATCCTCCGCCCGCCACCATTCTTGCCACGCCGACATGCGTGCTGTATTGTAACTACCATGAATACCGTGGGACAGGCTCCCGTCGACAGCTTCAGCGCATCGGTGGTCAACTTCGAGAAGAAGGCTCTTCTCGACAAAGTTGGCAAAATGGCCAATCTACCCACGCCCAGCGGCACCATCATGGAGATCATGCTGAAGCTCCGCAATGAGGACATCGAGATCCGGGAGCTCGTCCCCACCATCGCCCGCGACCAGTCGCTCGTCGCTCAGATCCTCAAGATGATCAACTCCGGCTACTATGGCCTCCGGAAGCAGATCGACACCGTCGACCGCGCCGTCAACCTCCTTGGCATCATCAAGATCAAGCAGATCGTCTATGCGGCGTCGATCATGGACATGTTCACCGACGACGAGCGGTTGGAATGGAACCACGCCTACACCTCGTCGCTGCTGATGGCGTTCCTCCTTGAAGACCAGAAGATTCCGGCCGCCAGCAATCTGCCGCTCGTGATGCTGATGCACGACATCGGCAAATTGGTTCTGCGCCGTTTCGCTCCCACGAAATATAAGCTCGCCAAACAGCAGTCCGATACGGAGCGGAGACCGCTTTATCATTTCGAGGACAGCATGATCCATATCACCCATGCGGAAATCGGCGCATGGCTCCTCGAACGCTGGCAGATGACCGAGGAGATCTTCAAGCCGGTGCGCTACCATCACATTCAGACGATACCGCCGGACTTCCAAATCGAAACGATGCTGGTGCAGTTCGTCGACTGGGCGGACAACATGGCGCGCGGGTGCGTCGCCTCGCCGCCGTCACCCGAACTCGCCCAACAGACAGGGTTTGAAATCGTCGACATGGACTACTGGATCAACAGGCAACGCAACTTCATCGCGGCGGCGGAAGGGCAGCAACAGCAGGAGAAGAAGGCTGAGCTTGCCACCCCCACAGGATTCACTAACACAAGAACCAGCAAAATGCAGAAGTCGAAAGTGGCCGCACTGGTGAACGACTCGAAAGCCGCTTCCCCGCAGCAGCAGCCGTCGGTCAAAACCGCTTCCGAGCAGGTCCACGCCACACAGCCAACTCCTGAACAGCCAGTCTCGACGAAGACAGACAAGTTCGCACGCTCCGCCGTCATGGCTCCCGCCTCCCCGGTTCAGCCCCGTCCATCGCCCGCATCCCCTGCGAAAAGCGCGTCCGACGCCACGGCGGAAAAACCACCGGCCACATTAGGGAGCACCCCAGCGAAAGATCCGCTGAAGGACAGACCCTACGTCGAGCAGAAACCCACCGAGAAGCTCAAAACCAGCGTCAACGAGAAAAGCCTCATGTCCCGCCTCTTCGGGAAATAAGGGACACGGAACTTTCTCATCTATCAGTTTTGGGGAGAGCACCAAGGCCAATCCTGCTTCTCATTTGACCGCAATTGCGCATTTCCACCAATCAAGAACCTTGCCAAACCGAAGTAGTGTTGCTATTTTCATGTTCCCCCTAATGTCTGGTAGTGAGTTCTCTTCGCCTGAAGGCGGCCTGTTTGAAGGCGAACAATATGGTTGGTGATGCATGGCTTCAAAAACGGTAGGACGGCGACTAAGAACCTTCGCGATTGGGGGGGTGGCCGTGTCCCTTATGGTCGCTCTGAGCTGGTGTTTCCTGTTTGACCGCCTCACGCCTTCCTCATGGCAGACCCCAGTGGTCTACACGTCGTCCGCCCCTGACATGTGGGGCTATCTCGCCTGGTCGAAGGCATATATGGACGGGGACATCGGCTTGTTCAGCTCCAAGAAAGTCGCCAGGCTTGGCGCGCCCTACGCGGCGAACTGGAACGACTTTCCCATCACCGAGGAACTCATTCCCGCCTCGATAGGCTGGCTGGGCAGACTCATCGGGCTTTTCCCCGCCGCCAATATCGTCTGCCTGCTGGGGCATGTCCTGGGGGCGCTCATGTTTTGGCTGGTGGCGTGGAAGATCGGCATGAACAGAGTGCTGGGAGCCAGCCTTGCGGTGGTGTATGGGCTTTCGAACTACAATCTGGCACGCTTCAAGGTGGGGCACCTCGACCTGCTCTTCAACTTCCACGTACCGTTGATCATCCTCGTGTCATGGTGGATGCTTTCCCGCCACAACCATCTCGCCAAGCCGGGAACATTCGCCGCAGGAGTGGCTGTGTCAGCCGTCTCGGGGATACTGAGCCCCTACTACTGCGCCCTCCATCTGATGTTCTGCGCGTTCGGCGCGTTGCGACAGCTTGCCTTAGGGCGGATGCGTGTCATGCTTGTGTGCGTACTGTTCATGGTGGTCGCCATGGTCGGCTTTCTTTCCATGAACCTCGACACCCTCCTTTATCGGAGTTCCGCCGGAGCCAATCCCGCCGCCGTGAGCAGGGATTTCAAATCTTTACAGGGATACTCAATGTCGCTTCCTGCCATGTGTTTCCCCATCAACAAGCATCGGATTCCGCAGCTCGCTCAATGGGGCAGAGATCATTTTGCGTCCCGCTCGATGTTCACTGGCGAGGCCCACTTCCAATACTTGGGAATCGTGGGACTGCTCGGATTGATTGGGCTTCTGGCGTATTCCGTGTGGATGCTGCTGAGCGACAAGCCCCACTTGATCCCCGCGCATTTCTGGCAAACACTGTGGCTGTTTGTCTTCTCGAAAGCGGGTGCGCTGCTTCTGGGCGTCGCAGGATTCCTGCTGCTGCGGGGGACCAACAGGTACAGCGTGGTGATCCTCGCATTGTCGCTTCTGTTCATGGGGAGGTTTCTGACGCGGCACCTTGGGAAAACCACAGCGGCAATGTGCGGAATCGCCCTGCTGCCGCTCGCGCTATGGGATCAGACGCCGCCGCGCATGCCGCGAGTCGTCGCCACGGCGCGGGAGAGGATGGCCGCGTCAGACAATGAATTCTCCCGCGCCCTCGAGGCCAGGCTTCCCCGCGGCGCCATGGTCTTCCAGATGCCGGTCATGGCGTATCCCGAACCTCCGAGTTATATTCACGCTATGGTCGGCTATGAGCATTTCCGCCCCTATCTCAACTCCCACCACGTGCGGTTCTCGTATGGCTCCGACAAGGGCAGGCCCGATACGGTATGGCAAAAGCGTGCGGAGGAGCTTCCCGCTTCCGATCTGCTTCCACTTCTCGGCGGACTTGGATTTGAGGCGATCATCATTGACCGTCGTGGATACGAAGACGGCGGAACGGAACTGATCAGCCAATTAGGCTCCTGTGGCTGCGGGACGCTTGCGCAAAGCCCCCTCGGAGATTTCTGCGCTCTGAGCTTGCCTTCGGGAATGACACATTCGCCTCCCCCCTCGCCCCCTCCGACGATCAAGGTGGGGGGGGCTGGGGGAAATGAGGAAGTCGTGTACAAGTCAGGGTGGTCCCACCAGGAGAAGGAGGGGCGATGGGCGGTGCAGTCAGATCCTCTTCTGGAGGTGTGGAGCGATGCTGCTGACGGCAAGGATACGGTTCTTTCCTTCGAGCTGTTCTCCCTGAGGAAAGGCACGGTGAAGGCCTGGTGGACGGATGGGATGCTGGGGACGTGGGATGTCGAGGAAGCCAAGGGCACTACGTCTGGCCCGCTTCATGTGCCGCTCCGGCCAGGCTACAACCCGATCCACTTCTCCTTCAGCGAGCCACCGGCCAAACCTCAGAACGGCGACCCCCGCGCACTTACCTTCATGCTCCAAAGACTGGTGGTTGACCGGGAAGACATAGGATGGCGGCCTATGGGTGCGGTCGACCTGGGCGACGCCAGCGCCTCGGGAGCCTTGCTGCAAGGCTTCGGCGCGGTGGAACGCGAGAAAGGACGCTGGACCGTCGGGGCCGTCTCCAAGCTCACCTTGCCGTTCCGTCTCATGCGGCGCACCAGATTGACACTGACCGGAGCCCATGTGCTGCACCCCAACAACGATGTGCCGATCGTCGTCACCATCGGGGGAATATCCCGCGCCCTGTTCCTCAACGAGGAACCGAGGCTGGTGGTGGCGGAGTTCGATGATGTCGAGGGCCGTACGGTGGTGGAATTCGACATCCAGACACCAATCCGTCCATTCGACCTGGGCATCAACCGCGACATGAAGCCGCTGGGTATGTTCATCAAGACCATCAAGGTGCAAGGAACCGACCAGCCGCCACGCGACGGTGCTCCTGGATTTTTCGATTTCAAGGAGGGCTGGTCGGTCGACGAGGGGGGCAATCGTTGGAGTATAGCCACGAAGGCCCTCGGCACCGTCTCGGGCGGAGCTTCACCTCGCGGAGTGGCGTCAATCGAGTTCAGTGCCAAAACCATCACTCCGCGGCATCTTTGGGTGTATCACCAGGGTAAACTCATTGCGGAGAAGTTGCTGGTGCCGGAAGCATGGAACAGGCTGTCCAGCGACTTTGCGATTGATCTGACAAAAGGCGACGCGGAACTCGAGTTCGTGACTGACGCCCCCGGAGTAGCGCTGCCGACAGACGGGCGGGAGCTTTCATTCTTCGTGAGAAAGCCAGTTGTCCGTATCCACGTTCAGCCCAGCGAGACCCCATGAACGGCGTGCAGAAAACAAAGCTTCCGGCGGTGCTGGGCGGACCACGAGCGTTTGACACCCCGCTGCACCTTACAAGACCAACGCTGCCTTCGCGCAGGTGGCTGTCGCGGGGCCTGGACCGCTTGTATACGACCAGGATGCTTTCCAATCAAGGCCCCATGGCCCGGGAACTGGAGGAACGGCTGGCTCAGCGTGTGGGCACACTTCATTGCGCCCTCTTTTGCAACGCCACGATCGCCATCATGTGCCTGGCGAAAGCCATGGGCATGCGAGGCGAGGTGATCATCCCCTCTTTCACCTTCGCCGCCACGGCGCAGGCGCTGGACTGGATCGGCATCACGCCTGCCTTCGCCGACATCGACAGGCACTCTCTGACCATGTCCCCCTCGGAGATCGCGCGGCTGCGCTCGGAAAAGACGTCCGGGGTCATGCCGGTCAACCTCTTCGGCCACGTTTGCGACCATGACGCCATGAGCCTCCATGCGAAGGCCGCAGGCATCCCATTGGTATATGACTCTGCGCAGGCGTTCGGCTCCTCGTACCGGGGACGTCCCGTCGGAGCGCTGGCGGCCGCCGAGGTATTCTCATTCCACGCTACGAAAACATTCCACACGTTCGAGGGGGGGGCGGTGATGACCAGCGACTCCTCGCTCCACGAGGAGCTCGCGCGGATGCGCAATTTCGGGTTCCTTGAATACCTCGATTGCGTCTCCCCCGGGTTGAACGGCAAGATGAGCGAGTTCGGCGCGCTCGTGGGACTTGGCCTGTTCGACACTATCGACGAGGAGATCGCGAGGCGTGGCGAGCTTTTCGCGGCTCTCGATGACGCCTTCAAGGACGTCAAGGGGATCACGAGGCTGCGCAAGCCGCCTGGCGTGGTCTCCAACAACGCCTACTACACCCTTCTGGTGGAACCTTCCCTGTTCGGACTTTCGAATCTTGAGCTCAACTACGCCTTGAGCGCCGAACAGGTGGCCAGCCGCTGTTATTTCTATCCGCCGGTGCACCAGACCAAATTCCACGTGGGCAGAGCTGGCGGCGGACGCCCCCCGCGACTGCCTCACACCGAATGGGCGGCGAGAAGGGTGATTTGCCTGCCCGCTCATGCGGGGATGAAGCGGGACGAGATTGAATTGTTGGCCGATACGGTCATGGTGTGCGGAACGCACGCGAGCCGGATCCGGTCGACTATCGCCGATAAGATACCATCCTCCTTTAAGGATCTCAACACCCATGTCCGTGACTACCATGATCCCGACGACCTTATTCCGCGGGAGTGAAACTGCCAGGGCAGAACACAAGGAGCCGCAACCATGAAAGTTGTGCTCGTCCAACCACGCTATTTCAATGTCTGGGAGGCGCTGGGACTCGGCTACCTTGGAGCCTGCGCCCAGAAACTCCCCCATCCTCCCGAGCTCTCGTTCTTCCAGGGACGCTTCGACACCGACGAGATAATCGTCGACGCAGGCTCCACCGCCGATATCGTCGCCTTCTCCTGCGTCTCCCCCGTGTTCAAGCAGGCGGTGGAGCTCGCCCGGCGCATGAAGCAGCGCAATCCAAAGGTGTGGACGGTTTTCGGCGGCCCGCATCCCTCCGCCGTTCCGGAGGACTGCCTGCGGGAGGAGGGGGTCGATCAGGTGGTCGTCGGCGAGGGGGAGCGAGCGTTCGAGGAGCTCCTTGGCGGTCGGCGCGACGCCCTTATCAACGGCGAGCGGCTGGCGACGCTTGATGACCTGATCCCCGACCGCGCACTCATCAAAAACGAACGCACGGTGGACTTGTGCGAGCAGATGACCGGACTCAGAATCGCCAGTTTCCAAAGCACCAGAGGGTGCCCGTTCCGATGCGCCTTCTGCGGTGAAAGGGCCGTCTCCGGCGTCCATCACCCCGTCGACAACCCAGTCCGCGAGCGCTCGCCGGGACATCTGCTCGACGAGGTGGAAACGGTGGCGGGGCACCTTCGTCTAGACCATTTCAAATTCGTGGATGCCACCTGGAACACCTCCCCCGGCTCCAACGAGCGCATCAAACGTTTTTGCGAGGAGAAGCTCCGCCGCGGCATTTCCCTGTCGTGGGAGGCAAACATCCATGCCGCATTCGCCACGCATGAGCTCCTCGCGCTCATGAAGGAGGCTGGCTGCTCCATGATCAATGTCGGCTGCGAAAGCGGCAGCGACAGAATTCTGAAAACCATGCGCAAGGGTGTAACCACCGCCAAGATCAAGGAGGTCTTCGAATGGGGCAGACGACTCGGCCTCAAACGACGAGCGTTCTTCCTGATTGGCATGCCTGAGGAGACCGACGACGACCTCGTCCTCACGGAACGGCTTGTCGACGAGATCAAGCCGGACGTCTTTGGCGTGACCATCCTTTGCCCCTATCCGGGATCCGACCTCCACGATCCGTCACACATGCGGGACTATGACTGGTCCGTCGCTGACGAGTACAGCAATCCCTACTGGGGCACGGCATCGCACTCCAATGCGGACTTGAAGCGCTGGCAACAACGATTGACACGCAAGTTTGGAGACATCCTGGCATGGCACCACACGGCTATCAACGAAGGAGGCTCATGTGACCCCAACGCCTGACATCTCCGTGGTCATCCCGGTCTACAAAAGCGCCCGCATTCTCCCCGAGTTGCACCAGCGCCTCTCGCAAGTGCTCGACCCGGCCTGGCCCAACCACCAGATCGTCTTCGTCAACGACTGTTCCCCGGACGATTCCTGGAACGTCCTCGCAGGCATCTCGGCGGCAGACCACACCGTCACCGCACTGCGGCTGCGGCGCAACTTCGGCTATGACTGCGCTGTGATGGCGGGGCTCCGGGCGGCCACGGGACGGATCGTCGTTCTCATGGACGACGACCTTCAGCACGCCCCGGAGGACATCCCCCCCCTCGTCGCCGCTCTCGCCGTCGGACGGCTTGACGTCGTCTACGCCAATTTCCCCGTCAAACGTCAATCTTTGCTGAAGAATATGGGCAGCTGGCTCAACGACCTGCTGGCGCGGGCGATCATCGGCAAACCGAGCGAGATCTACCTCTCGCCCTTCAAGGCGATGGACGGGGGGCTCATCCAGGAGATTGTCACCTACGATGGCCCCTTCCCCTATGTGGACGGCCTGATATTTCAACGCACGTCGGCGATCGGCCAGATCGCCGTGGCGCATCATCCGAGGGCCTCGGGGTCAGGAGGGCACGGCATCCGCCGCTCGTTGAAGATCATGTTCAACTTCTGCACCACCTTCTCCGTCCTACCACTGCGACTGGCAATACTGGCCGGTGTCTGCGTGTCGGCCGTGTCGGCCATTCTTGGCATCATTCTTGTGTTGATCAAGATACGATATGGCGTGGATGTGGAAGGCTGGACCTCCATCATCGTGGCCATCTTGCTGATGGGAGGAATTCAGCTGGTCGTCACAGGCGTTGTCGGCGAATACATTGGCAGGGCCTACATGAACATCAGCCGCAGTCCACAGTACGTCACCGCGGAGAGTATCGGCTCGGCCGCACAGCCACGCAAGGACGTCAGTGCCCGGACGAAGGATGCGCAGTAAGGCTCGTTGTGCAGAATACTCCCCCCTTGGCCTCCCATGGCGCCATTTTTCTTTCCCAGTAGGCGTCAAGTTCCTGATGTAGTTCGCGGATCATGGGCCGATCCTTCTTTTTCCAGAAGATGCCGGTGTAGCCGCCCAGGCGGATGCGGGGATTCGTCACGGCCAGCTCGATGTCGTCGGCAACGATCTTGAACGCCTCGTTCCGATCCTCAGGCAACTCTTGTCCGACGTGAAGCCCCACAGGCCGGCCGCCGATGCGGGCGAGGCCCTCTCGGACGGAGATCACGGGCGCCGCCATCTTGGCAATCATCATGCCAGCCTCGGTGGACGCCACCGGCAGATTCTCCAGTGTCGCCTTGAACACGTGGATGCCGCTGCACGGATGAATATGGAGCGGGCCGAACCGCTGGGCGATTTTGAGGTCATACGGCAGAATGTGCTCCTTGTAGAAGTCCTCAGAGACCATGTTGACGGAGCATTCAGCGATTCGTGGAACCCTCGAACCCGGATGAAGACGATCCTCGCCCACCCACGTCACCAGCAACTCTCTCGCGGCGATCCAGAAGACGGTGATCCTCTCCATAAACGCCTGATAGGCTTCAGGATCGGTATAGGGGGCGGTGAACGCGTCGTTGCCGATCATCGCATGGGCGAGGTTGAAGGGCCCCTGCATGTCGGGTAGACCAATTTTAAAATGAGCCGGGAGAAGCCGTCTGAGCTTCGCCGCGCTCTGCTTGAACGTCGGCATGATTCCCGCGTTCTCCGGGTCAGGGACTGCCAGCTTGAGGGCGTCCTCGAGCGGCAACGTGTAGGCCGGCGCGCCGCCGTCCTCACCAAGCGGTATGCCGAAACTCGGGACAAGATCGGCCGGGGAGCGGGATCCTTCAAGTCCGACCGTTCTGCCGACAGGATTGAGCATGTCCAGCGGCGACAATGAAGTGATGATCCTCTCCGCCAGCCTGCCCTCGTCGTCGTCAGCGAATTTCCTCTCTGGGAGAACAAAAAACGTCTCCGACTCGCTCACATCGCCCGGATCATGCTTGTGGTTGATGCCGAACACGGGATAGCGGTGCGAAACCCCTTTCACCACGGCCTCGTCCGCCGCCAACGCATCACGCTCCGGCCTCGACGCCAGCGTCTCTTCAAAATACGCAACCGCTTCCTTGAGTGTCCTTAACATATGCGTCGCCGCCTTTCATCATGCGTAGTGGTTCTTCTTGCAGTCAATTGTAGCACGACCTCCTGCCAGAAACCTTGATTATCACACCGTATTGTAGCATTATATCACCACAAGGAGGGAGCTATGAGCGGACGGGCAGGCGTGGAAAGACGGTGGGACGACGACGATTTGCGGCTT
Organism: uncultured Victivallales bacterium; assembly: GCA_964436735.1. Taxonomy (GTDB): domain Bacteria; phylum Verrucomicrobiota; class Lentisphaeria; order Victivallales; family GWF2-38-69; genus CAYTFM01. The sequence goes on from CAYTFM010000065.1 coordinate 30,702, forward strand.
TCCGTTGGTTACGCCGATGATCTCTTGAAATCATTTCCAGTCCACCGCCACAACCATGTTGAACTGGTCGTGGTGACCGAGGGCGAGGGCATCCATGTCGTCAACGACGTGGAACACCCGATCACCGCGGGAGATGTGTTCGTAATCCAGGGCGAGCAAACCCACGGCTTCAAGGATTTGCGCGGCATCTTCCTCTGGAACCTCGCCTTCGATCCCGTCCACGCGCTGCCCGCCCGGGAAACCCTCATGAGAATGCCCGGGTTCATCGCCCTCTTCACACTCGAGCCTTACCGAAGGGCGAACGAGCCGTTCAGGAATCGCCTCCGCCTCGACAGCGCCGCGTTGCGGATGGCGGTCGCTTTGATCAAGAAGGCGTGTGACGAGATCGAGGAGCACCGCTCGGGCTGGCGCGAGATGAGCCGCGCGGTCTTCGCCGAGCTTGTGGTGTTCCTCTCCCGCCGTTACGAAGGCATCACCGGCACAGATGACGTCCATATCCACGAGATCGGAAGAGTCATCTCGATGATGGCGGAGCGGCGGAACGAGGAGCTCACGTTGCCGTTCCTCGCCGAGAAGGCGGGCATGCCGGTGAATTCCTTCCTGCGGGTGTTCCGCCGCATGACGGGCCGCTCTCCCATCGACTACTTGATTTCCCTGCGGGTGGAGATGGCGAAAAAATTGTTGACCAACAGCCGCATGTCCGTCGGAGGCATCGCCGCCGAATGCGGCTTCTCGGACACCAATTATTTCTCGCGTTGCTTTAGGAAAACCATCGGATGCTCCCCGCGCGAGTTCAGGAACGGCGCGGTGGGGAATCATCTTTCTCCACCTCAGGAGAATCGTGTGCCGCATCCGAGTCTTCCTCTTGCGAAGGGGAAGAAGCCTCAACCGCGGAACCCCGCCGTTTTCGCACTGCCTCGCGGAGGACGTATTCGATCTGCCCGTTGACGCTGCGGAGCTCGTCGTCGGCCCACGACCGCAACTCGCCCCACAGTTTGGCGTCGATCCTCAGAATAAAGTTTTTTTTCGACACAAGCAGTCAGCCCCATAAAAA
>CAYTFM010000066.1:0-1974 GCA_964436735.1 uncultured Victivallales bacterium
CTTTCGTGCCCTTGGGCTCTCCGACGCGGAACTTGTCGGAAAGCTCGGTCGCTTTTATCGGACTCCAGACGGGGCCCGGTTTGGGCGAGGTGCCCGTTTTGCTGGTGCCTTTGATGATCTCGTTGGCGGACAGGGGTGTCCACTTCTTCTCGGGCTTCTTGGTGTCCTTCTTGGTCGTATCCTTCTTGTCTTTCTCGTCCTTTTTGGGGATTTCCTTTTTCTCTTTTTCTTCCTTCTTTTTGTCGTCTTTCTTCGGTTCCGGTTTCTTCGGTTCCGGTTTGGGTTTGGGCTCGGGTTTTAGCTCGGGTTTTTTCGGTTCCGGCTTAGGAGGTTCGGGCTTTGGCGGCTCCGGTTTGGGTGGCTCGGGCTTGGGCGGTTCTGGCTTGGGAGGCTCTGGCGGTGGTTCCGACTTCGCGTCCGGCTTTGGCGGTTCCGGTTTGGGGGCCTCCTCGGCTTTCGGCGCCTCGACCTTATCGCTTTTCTCGCCGCCTTCGGCTTCCTGGGGCTTGTCGGCTTTGATGCCTTCGGCGCGAGGGGCGGGAGTGCCGAGTATCACATGGATCCCCGCCGGTTTCTGAGGCTGGAAAAGGCCGCTGAGGTAGAAAAAGAGGAAGACGAAGGTCAGGACAAGGATGTGCGAGACGGTCACTCCGGCGAAAATCCTCCGCCGTAGAAACGTCTGTCGCGTTTTCATCGCGGTATTGATGTCAGTGCCAAATGTCTCCACAAAATCCCCGTCTATTCAGTATCCTGCCACCTGAGCTACACCCCAGCATTGAGAAATAAGAGAATCAACCACCACACCTATGCAAGGCGGTCTGTTCGCCCGGCATGCGGACGGCAGTGGGACGCATGTTGCGGTTTCTGGTTGTGGTGCGCACATGCGCCGCCTTGCTCATAATCTTCATCATAATCGTCTAAGATCAAGATTACGATTACGATATAGCCGCAATTCCCAACAAAGGCATTTTCCGGCGGATTGCGCGGTGTCAAGAAGACGGGAAGAAATTTCAAGGCGTGCATGACGGCTGTGGGAAGGTCGGCCGACGGGTAAGGGGGTATTGCGGTGGTTGCTTTTTCAGTGCCTCGGTTCCTGAGGCGACGGCATGAACCCGATGCCCAAACGGTGAGAGCATCTGCTCGATGAGCAGCGCGTTGTACGGGGAGTCCTCAGCCAAGAGGATGTCGAGCGTATGCGGGGGCGTCGCCGAATTCGAGGGGACGGCAGCGGCAGCGTTGGAGGCTTCCATGGGTGCCGAGGAATCGGGTATCGCAAGCCGCACATGGAAGCTGAAGACGCTTCCTTTGCCCTGTTCGCTTGAGACGTTGGTCTCACTGCCCATGAGCTTGACAAGCTATTTGCAGATGGCGAGTGAGCGGCGGCGGCGAGCAGAATAAACGCCAAGTCATAGAGAAAAAATACGTAGTCAAGTTGGCTTGAGAAAACAGGAACCATGGCGGAACCCCACTTCCAAGCCCTTCTCCCTCTCGCGGAAAACGAATATAGCCCTGCGGGAAGGATTGTGCAATTGCGGGGGTGGAAGGATGGTCAGCGTAAAAACACGTTATTGTTTTTCTCGTGCGCCAATGTCGTGGCGGGGCCGTGGCCGGGATACGCTGGCGTGTCGCCTGGGAGGGTAAAGAGCTTTTGGTGGATCGATTCGAGAAGCGTTTCGAAATCACCGCCGGGAAGATCCGTGCGCCCCACCGATTCCCTGAAGAGGGTGTCTCCGCAGAAAAGGGCGGGCAGAGCCGGGAAATGGAAACATACGCAACCCCGTGAATGCCCCGGCGTGTGAATGATTCTCACATCTTCGCTGTCAAAGGAGTCGACGGGCCTCGCCAGTTCTTTGATGGGTGGAATGAACGGAGGTACGGCGTTGTTTGGACTGAAATACAAAGGATGGTCCTCTTGATGAAGGTACACGGGGACGTTGCCGAATTCGACGGAGACCGCCTTCGCCGCGCCAATGT